>NZ_JBVVPW010000004.1:0-156703 GCF_055811385.1 Mesorhizobium sp. WSM4849 | reverse complement strand
CCGACACCTTCGTCTACACCATCATGGACGGCGACGGCGACCTGTCGACGACGACGCTGACCATCACCCTGTCGGACAGCGGCCTGGCGGCCGCCAATGACGACGCCACGGTCAACGAAGCAGCACTTGCGATCGGCAGCAATCCGGCCAGCCCGGCCGAGACGGTGACCGGCACGGTCGCCGACAACGTCTCCGGCGGCAGCGGCCCCTACACCTATGCGCTGCTGAGCAGCGCGACCGGCTCGCACGGCACGCTGACCTTCAATGCCGACGGCAGCTACAGCTACACGCTGACCGCACCGGTCGACGGCGCCGATGCCAACAACGGCACCAACACGGTCGACAACGTCGAGAGCTTCACCTACCAGGCGACCGACGCCAACGGCAACACGATCACCAGCACCATCACCATCGACGTCGTCGACGACGTGCCGACGGCGAACGCCAACACCAACAGCGTGGCCGAGGGCGCCATCGCCACCGGCAACGTGCTGAGCGACGGCACCGACGACGTGTTCGGCGCCGACGCTGCAGCCGCCGGTGGCGGCGTTGTCGGCGTGGCCGCCGGCAGCAACACCGCCAGCCCGGTGAGCGGCGGGCTCGGCGGCGCCGGCATTGCCGGCACTTACGGCACGCTGACGCTGAACGCCAACGGCTCCTACAGCTATGACGGCTTTGCCAACGTCGTGCCGGCCGGCGGTGCCACCGACACCTTCGTCTACACCATCATGGACGGCGACGGCGACCTGTCGACGACGACGCTGACCATCACCCTGTCGGACGTCAACAATGCGCCTGTTGCGGCCAACACCCAGAACTGGATGTCGAGCGACCCGGCACAGCAAACTTTGAGCACGCCGAGCTATCCCGACGGATATCCCTTGCTGGTGACTGTCCCGACCGATGCGGATGGCGATAACCTCATCGTCACCGCGACGGGGACGATCCCCACAGGCACGTTCTATTTCGATGGCGCCACCTACGTCGCCCTGACGGCCGGCACTGTGCTCTACGATCCGGCCGGCGGCATCAACCTGCTGGACGACCTGGTCTACAGGCCGACCACAACGGTAACCGACACCGTCAACGTCAATCTATCGCTGGACGTCTTCGACGGCACCGCCCACGCCACTCAGACCGTTGGCATCCACGAAGTCCCGCCGACCAGCTTGCCCAGCGATACCGCACAGGTGGGTAATGGTAACAGCCCGCTCACGTCAGGAAACGACCAGACCCAGAACCTGAGCCTCTCCCAAGCCACGGTAAGCGCCATAACGGCCGATCCTCATGGCTCGACGCTAGTAGTCTACACCGATTTCCAGGAGTCGCCCTTCGTAACTCCGATCCCGCTAGGGGAACGCAATCCAGGCGTCTTCGGAGACGACAGTGCGGGATCGCATCGCGAAGAGGAAGTTCAAGTCGAGATCAGGATCGGAGCGAACCGTTTTGCAGTTGTTGAAGACGATTTGACTGCCGGAACATTTGAGCAGAGTTGGACCTACGACCCGGCCACCGGACTGATGAAGGCGACCGTCGACTACGACCATATCTTCCTTCTCGACGGCGCCGGGGTCGCAACGACGACAACGCTCGCGGACTATCTGATCGCAAATCCACCGGCCGCCGGCGACACATGGACAGTTTCCTATTTCGACAATGATGGCGGCAACTACCAGGCCCGCGCAGTCAGATTCGAATTCTTCTCCCATGATCCAGGCGATCCTGGAATAACGGTGAATGGCGATGCCACCTTGGCCGACCAGATCTATGGCACATCCGGTATCGACCACCTCAATGGCAATGGTGGCAATGACGTCATCATAGGCAGGGGAGGCAATGATTTCCTCAGCGGCGGTGGTGGCAGCGATCTTATCAGCGGTGGCGACGGCAACGATCTCCTTGTTGGAGGTTTCGGCCAAGACACGATGACTGGAGGAAACGGCGCTGATACGTTCAAACTCGACCAGCTGGACATCAAGGATCTCATCCCCGACTACAGCGGCGCCGGCGGCCAGGGCGACGTGATCGACCTGACGTCGTTGTTCGACACAGCCCCGGGGGGAGCCAATATCGGCGAGTTCGTGAACTACGACGCGGGGACCGGCACGCTAAGCGTCGATGCCGACGGTACGGCCAACGGCACCAATTTCGTCGACGTGGCCACGCTAACGAACGTGCCGGTGTCCAGCACGATCACGCTGCTTTATGACGACGGAATAACCCAGCATACGACCGCGGCCAATGCGGTTTAGGGGGAATAGTGCACGGGCTAGGTGCTATGCTATACATTCGAATGGTAGAGGGGAATTCATCATGAAAAAGTCTGCAAGACTTCTGGTTGCCGGTGCAACACTGTTCCTGGCTGTTGGATCGACGGGGTATGCCGCCGACATCATCGAAGCTCCGTCGGTCGATTATTGTCGCGTCGTCGGCACGTCCAACCTGGTGCAGACCGACAACATCGTCGATCTCAAGAACCAGGTAGTGCAACTGATGGACGAGTCTGTCGCCGTCGCCAACAGTTCGGAATGGATCCATTCGTCACGGCCTGTCTTCGTCTGGGCCTCCGAGGCCAAGGTCGCCTGCGGCAAGGCTTACGGCTATTTGAAGACAAATTATCGCGACGAAGACTACCTGAACAAATGCGAGTGTTTCCACGACCGCATGGTCGAGTACATGAACTGATCAAAAAGGCGGCGACGCGCCGGCTGGCTGACAATGATGGCCGCCCGAACACTGCTGCGGGCGATCGCCGGAACGATCGCCTTGGTAGGTTCTTGCCATGCTGCCGGCGCAGGGTGAGTCGGAACAATCCACTAGAGCACAAAATGCTTTGCCCGAGCGGTTGCGGCCGACGCGCCGCGATGCCACCCAGGAATGGACGAGAGAAACGCTGAAGGCATTTGCGACCTGCCAGTCGTCGATCTACGGCCTGGAGCCGCGGCTCGCACACGCCATGATCAAGGCGCTCAGAGCCCGGCTTTTGCAGGCTAAAGAACCACAAGACGGCGCAACTCAGCCGTGACATGACTGGAAGATCAGACCGGGAAGTGATCCGGCGGCACGCAGGGTGGAAAATCATGGAAGCTGGCCGACAGGTCCTTTGGCTGCGGACGAGGGCAATTGCCTTTGCGCTCGCCGTGATATTGTCAGGTTGCCAGTCGAAGGGCAGCGTTTCCAAAGCGCTCGATCCGGCTGCAATCGCCGCACCCGCAGTGCAGAATGACGCCGCAGTTGCGGGCCGAGCCCAGGCGACGCAATCGATCGGCAGTGGTTCGGCGAAGATCACGATGCTGCTGCCCTTGTCCGCCCCTGGAGCCGCGGGGGAAACCGGCAGGAAGATGCTCGATGCCGCAAAACTCGCAATGGCGGATCTTGGCAATGGATTGCTCACACTGACGGTCGAGGACACGCAGGGCGACAGTGCACACGCCAGCCAATTGTCGATAAAGGCGATCACGACGGGGGCGAAAGTCGTCATCGGTCCGACCGAACTACCCGCGGCACAGCACATTGCCAAATTGTCGGGACCGAAACGGCCGCCAGTGTTGGCACTTGCCAACAATTTCACAGGCGGTCCCGGCGTTTATGCCGTGCGCCTCAGCGAGGCAGACAGCGCGGCGGCGGGCGCCGCAGGCATCGCGGCGAAAGGCAGCAAGAAGTTCGTATTGCTTGTCGCAGCTGGCTCCAACAGCAGTGCCGTCGAAAAGCGGGTCGCGAACAGCCTAAGCATCTATGGCGCAACGCTGGCGGTCACTATCCCGTACTCGGCAGGCGACGGCGGCACCAAAGCGGTCACCGACATGAGCTCACTCGTGGATGCTCCGGACGCCGTCATTGTCGCCAGCGGAGACGACAGCCCGCTGCAAATCCTTGCCGCCCTGAAATCGAAGGGTATCCCGGGAAGAACAATCGCTGTGGTGGGAACAAACCGCTGGCTGGAACGCCCGATCGAACCGCTGTTTGAAGGGGCCCATATCGCCACGCTCGATCCGCGCGAAACCGGACCAATCGCCGACCGCTTCAAGACTACCTATAACTATCAGCCCGACGTCAATGTCGCCTACGCCTATGATATGGTTGCGCTGACTGCTGGGATCGCCAGCGCAGTTGGACCCGATGGCTTCAGCAAACAGGTACTCGAAAATCCGAGCGGGTTTCGCGGATCCACAGGTCTGTTCCGGTTTCGCGCCGACGGATCCAGCCAGCGATCGATGCCGTTCTATCGAGTTGAAAAGGGTGCGCTCAAATTGGTTGCCAGATCGACGTCGGGTTTTTGACCCGGCGCGAGCCCGTAGGACCTTCTCGACCTGATGGACAGGCCGAGCCGCATCCGCTTGGCTGTCGCGCTCGCAAGCCTGGAGCTTCTGGCCGGGCTCCTCCTGATCATCCAGGGCGGGGCTTTGCTTTCGGTCGACCGACCTGTTGCTGCGCCGTCTCATGATATTCGCGGCAAGCAGCCAACCCGACCGGGCGCAACCGTTCTCGACGCTCAACGGCGAGAGCCGGCACGCAAGATTGCTCAGGACCTCATCGCTCCGCCACAACTTGATTCCTGGGAAGTCGAACGGATCGAGCCCCGTCCGCCACTCAGCGAACTCGGTCTCGCCGTGCCCCCGAAAACGCCGATGCCGCAAGACTGGCGGGAGGTCCTGCTCTACGCTCCGATTGCGAGTTCGTCCGCGATCTTCGAATCGATGGGACGGACGGTGGTCATCAGCGGGGTCCAGAGCATTGCCACTGACAAGACCTGTTCCTTTGATGACGTCGTCTGGCCTTGCGGCCAACGCGCGCGCGCAACCTTCAACTCCTGGTTGCGCGGACGCGCGCTGAAATGTTTCGTGCCACCGGAAATTGATCGTTTCGCTATCGCCGCGCCATGCAGCCTCGGCAGGCAGGATGTCGGCGCCTGGCTGGTTTCCAATGGCTGGGCCCTGTCATTGCCGAGCGGTATCTACGGCATGGCGGAGGTGACAGCTATGAATACGGAGATGGGTATATTCGGCCCGCCTCGATAGTCAGCTCGTCGTTTGAGCCCTCAGGGAACCGTACTTGCCGACGCTGGAGCATGATCCGAAAGTGGAATCCGGTTTTCGGAAAGATCATGCTCAAACAAAAAGATAGAGCACCATCCCGATTTTATCGGGGCAGGCTCTAGCGCAGCATGCTGATACAGGCGGTTGCCTGCGCTGCTGGTTGTTCAGCCTGCGCCGACACTTAGTTTGTTAACTGTTGTCTTCCATCTTTCTCGCGGGCAACTCCAGCTTCATCTGTGGTCAGCCAGAGCTCGTTCAGTCAGATCGATCAAATTGTATTGGCTTTTGAGACGGAATTTGTAACTTGCCGGCCTTATGCCAGCCTATCTGACAGGAGATCGGTTAGTGACAAAATCGATGGCGAACAGCTCTGCCCAGGCGTGGAAGAGTATCGCATGGCTGACGCTTCTGGGAACCGCCGGGAGTTTGGGCTTTTCGCTGGCCCTCAACTATCTGCTCCTGTTCGCCGATGGGCTCACGCCGTTCGGACGCGGCGTTGTCACGGCAACGCTCGTCCCCCTCGCCATTGGGCTACCGCTTTTCCTGTTGATCGGCTGGGGTCGGGTTGAGATCCACCGCTATCGGCAAGAGCTGAACAAGTCAGCGACCTACGACGGCCTGACGGGCTGCTTGAACGGAACGGTTTTTACTTCGATCATCGAACGGAGAGTAAAGAAGCCATCTGAGCATGGCTCTCGTTCGGGCGCCTTCCTGGTCATCCATCCCGAACACCTTCGATCCATCAACCTGCGATTTGGTATTGAATGGGGCGACGAGGCCTTGCGGCTCATAGCCTCGACCATAAAGTCATCAGTGCGCGAGGAGGATCTGATCGGCCGCATAGGGACATCCATCTTTGGGGTATTTCTACCTGGTGCCACCGAAGAAGACGCCAAGGAGGTCGGTGAGCGTATCCGGGCGCGCGTTGCGAAAGTCTATTTCGCGCCAAAAGGGGCGGAGGATGTCCTGAGCATAGGCGTCGGAGGGGTAGTCTTCGAGAATGAACTCGCGTTCGACGACATGTTCCGGTCCGCCGAGCAGCTGCTATCCAGAAATGGAACCGACTTCGAGCTGTCTCGTCTGCCCAGTTGACGATCACAGAGGGGCTAGGACGCCAATCGGAATTTTTGGTCTATGGATCTCCTCTAACCAGATATCTGCACCTGCTTTGGACCGCGGCCGATTGGAAGGTTAATGCATGTCGCGCAAAAGTGTGCAGCGGTTTTGCGACAACGACATGCATAAAAACAACAACCTAAAGCGCGTCGCATGAGGCCGGGCAAACGCGACGCGCTTTAGATCATCCGCTGGGATGATGGGAGGCTGACCGATCTGCCCAGACCGTGCAGCCGTCCTGGCCAATCGGCTTCCCCGCTTGCAGGGCGGCAACTTGCTCCGCCTGCGGTGTGAATCGCCTGAAGGACAGGCCAAGGCGGACGACAATGAGGATACACCCGATCGCCCCAGGCGGAGCCATCCGCGAGAGTCGCCTCCACCAGCTTTTACACCCTTCGTTGGCAGCCGACAGACCGCCGGAATCAACAATTTTAAACTGAAGGTTGCATGTCGCAGCCGCTACCCGACATGGTACTTGCGCAACCTCTAAAATAATGGGATGTTGGTTCGGGGTATTGAGTACCGAGTATTGGGTTGGGGGAGCCTCTCGGCTGTTGTCAGTTCCGGGACGCTTTGAAAAAACAGATGAATGTTCTGCAGGTCCTGGTGGGGATACTCACTACGTCGTGCCTTGTGTCGATCTCGACGTATTGGGCAACGGGTTCAATCGGCTGGGCGGTCATTAGCCCGATAGTTTTGCAGGTCGGGTATTTTGTCTACATGCTGTGGGCGGTCTACGGCGCAGAAGCCGCAGAAGCTGATCCGGGACCCGAGAGCGTTGGCCCGCTCGACCGTAAAGATGGTATCTGGCTCTAGAGCATGACCCAGATCTGTAGTCTTAATCTGTAGGTCACAGGTTCTATTCCTGTCGGGATCACCATGTTTTTCAACCACTTAAAAAACGAGGCCGCCGTACTTTTCGCGGCAATTTAGTACGGCTTTTTTGCCGGCCGGCTCAGACTCGTATGGATTTGCTGATGATCAACGCCGGCGGCGACCGTGGTTGCTGCGAAGCAGTCCGAGTGCTTGCCGACGATCTCGTCAGCATGCGCCAACCCGAATGCGACGGCGATCTCGTCACGATAGTCTGGGATTGTTGCCGCGGCCCGAAGGAGTAAGTCAGCGCGCTCCTGAGGCTCAGGGGTAGGCCAACGGTGACAACTGCCCGGACGCGTTTGTCGTCCATGATTCTCTACCCAAATGGGTCATGCGCGGCCCAGGAAAACCACTCTATTATCGAGATGAGCTGGCAGCTATTGGTGGGGCAGGGAAAACTACGATCATTCTACTGCGTAGGGAGTACCCTATGCGCCGTATATTGCGGACCAACCGGTGGAGAGCGTTGTGGGGAAGCATCTGTGGTTAGGCTTGGCGTTAGCCTGCTCGGGAATACTGTTGAACCCGACGATCGCCGAAGCAAAAGCTTTCAAAGATTTCCAGGGCAAGCAATGCAACCGTGATTACAGACGGCTCTGCCCAATGATGCCGATCGGCAAATGCGATCTCGAAAGCAAGATCGAGCAGTTGTCACTCCCCTGCAAGGCATTCGTCGAGCAGCACCGATAAAGTCGCTATTGTATTTGCCACACTGACCGCATTCATCCCGCCGGGTGATGCGACGCCAGCTACGACCGGGATGATGTCCAAGCTCAGCGGTGGCGAGAGAATGCCTCAGGGCCTGCTGCATGATGGAGGGCAACATGCACGCTTCTTTCCGACGTATGTTCATCAATCTGGATCGAGTGCTCTTTAAGCTCGCGTCAGCTGTATTTCTCTTTTGCGCGTGGAGCGGAGATATCCATGCGGGAGAGTTCAAGAAAACGAATTGTTGGTTCGAGATTCCGCGCGACCGTGGAATGACGTGCGGGACTCTCAATGTCCCTGAAAACCGCAAAAAAGCTTCTGAGACTGAAATCACTCTATCGGTGGTGGTCTTCGAACCCGACCGCGAGCGGCATGAGCCCATCGTGTTTCTCACGGGCGGGCCTGGCCAGCCCACCGATATTGGCGACAGGGAAGACATCGAGGCATGGTGGCAGTTCATAAGTGATCAAAATTGGATGATCGGGCGCCGAGTGGTCGTGGTCGACCAACGAGGGATAGGAAAGTCGATCCCCAGGCTCAGCTGTTCGCGATACTTCAAGGCCGATCATTGGAACTCCATTTCGCTAAGTGTCGATGCTGAGATCAGCTTTGACAAGCTCATGAGAGATGAGGTGGTCGCGTGCCGAAGCGCGCTGATAGCAAAGGACATTGACCTCTTCGCCTACAACACCGCCGAAAATGCAGCAGACGTCAACGACGTTCGGAAGGCTCTTGGCATAAGGAAGTGGGTACTCTACGGCGTCTCTTACGGCACAAGACTTGCCTTGGAAGTGATGAACGAGCATCCAGAGGGCATCTCAGCGAGCATTCTGGATTCCGTTCTTCCCCTTGATATCGACTACCTCAAGGAAGATGGGCGAAATCTGGATCGTTCTTTGCGACTGCTGGAACGAGATTGCCAAAAATCAAAAAATTGCATGCGCGGATTGGGAGACGCGCTGCGAGCGATCGTAAAGCAGCTGGACAAACAGCCGGTGCTTTTGCGGAGCGATGACAGAGAAAACGCTCCCGCTCAGTACAGATATGTCTCCGGCGCGGATTTTCTTGAGCTTATATTCGGGTTGCTATATGATCGTTACGCTATCGAAGATCTTCCAAAGCTAGTCGAAAAAACGTACGAAAACGATTTCAGACCGCTTGCGGATATGATCTTTGAACATGACGATACCGAGATTGCCCAGGGCATGGATTTTTCGATCACTTGCTCTGAGACCAACCGATCCGCGCTGCCGGACAAGCGCCTCGAATACTGGACGAAGTGGATCGGAGAGGCCGACTATACCTGGGTTTGCCCGCTTTGGTTTCCTGAAGGAACGACGGTTTCGCAAAAGCATCCCCGCCGCTTGGACATCCCGACCCTGCTGTTGTCGGGAGAGTATGATCCGGCAACACCAACTCACTGGGCATATCGTGCGGCCAAAAGCCTTCCTTTTGGGCAGGTGGTCGTTCTTCGCGGGATTGGGCACGATGTGATCGATTCCGACCCTTGCGGATCGGAGGTTGTCGCCGATTTCCTGGCGAACCCCAGACGCAAGCTGAAGACTGGGTGCATCGGGCGGATGCAGGCTCCGCAGTTTACCGCCGCGGCGGAGGAGCAGCGGCAAGGGCCAGTAAGGCAGCGGGCTAAGGCGGCGATAAGGTCACCAAAGCAGATGAGGTCGCCGTTCCGGTTCAGGCATCGCTTTTCAACATCGCCCAAAAACACTAGTTCCGGCCCTCCTGGCGGCAGCACCGCCAAGCCGCATCACCATCGCGGGCGGCCCTGAGGGCGGCCTGACTCGCTATTCAAGCTTCGCGTCAGCGAACCCGCCGCGCAACCGCGCCGGGTCACAGGCGCCGGCCGGTTTTCGCGTCGAACAGGTGGGCACAGGCGCGGTCTACCTCGATCCGTATCTGGGCGCCCTGCTTGAGCGGCGGCCGCTCGCGGAACAGGCACGAAATTTCCTCGCCGGCACAGTCGACCTTGGCAAAGATTTCCGAACCTGTGGCTTCCTAAAAGTCAGTGTTGACCGGGGTCATATCGGTTGGTGACCTCTACTCCCGAAACGCCCTGTGAACCTGGTCCGACAAAGGCTTCATCACGTAGGACCAAACGTTGCGTTCGCCCGTCTGGATGTGGACCTCCGCGGGCATGCCTGGCTGGAGCCGCCTGCTGCCACGCAGGCATGACTTCTGGTCGTCGAGCGTCGTCCTCGCTACGAAATAGGAAATCTGCCGCTGTGGATCCTTGATCAGGTCGGCAGAGACTCTCTGCACGGTGCCCTTGCATTCCGGGGTCGTATTCGCGTCGAACGCCGAGAAGCGTATCGAAACGGGCTGTCCAGGCTCGACGTCATCGATGCTGGCGGGCGTAACCATGGCATCGACCACGAGCCTGTCCTGTTCTGGAACGATCAGCATGATGGTTTCCCCGGGACTGATCACGCCGCCGACGGTATGCACGGCAAGCTCCTGCACGAGTCCTGCCTGTGGAGCCCGGATTTCGGTCCGCGCAAGCTGATCCTGCGCCACTGTCTTCCGCTCGACGAGTTCGACCTCCTTGCCGTCGAGTTCGCGCAATTCCTCGTTAACTTCCTTGCGCATCTCCTCGTCGACCTGCAGGGCCTGCAGCCTGGTTTCGCTGATTTTGCCTTCGGTTTCGGCGATAGCGGCCGCGAGGCGTCCGGACTCGCCGCGCAGCCGCGACAGCTCGAGCTGAAGCTGGCTCACCCTTTCCAGCGACACCAACTTTTTGTCGTAGAGCGTTTTCAGGCTGTTGTAGTCCCTTTCGACCAGCGCCGCCGATTCGTCCATGGACTTTCGCTGCGCGGCTAGGCCCTCGATCTGCCTTGCCAGCTGCCCAGACCGGGCCTCAAGCTGCGACTTCAGCCCGGCAGCAGCCTTGGTCCGGCTTTCGAACAGCGCTTTCTCCCCGGCAACCAGGAGGTCCACATCAGGCTCCGCCATCCGTTCCACGAGGCTTTCCGGAAACTCGATAGATGGAAGCCCCAGCCGTTCGGCCTGCAGCCGCGCCTGGCGCGCGATCGTGCGGTCGTACTGCTGGGCGATGATCTGGAGGTTCGCGCGCGTCAGGGTCTCGTCGAGCCGGACGATCACGTCGCCCGCTGCCACGCGGTCGCCTTCGCGGACGTTGATGGCTCCGACAATGCCTCCGGTCTGGTGCTGCACTTTTTTGGCGCTGCTTTCGACGACCACGGTGCCCGATGCGATCACTGCTCCGGCAAGCGATGTCGTTGCGGCCCAAGCGCCGACGCCGCCGACAAGCACAACGGAGACTGTCAGTCCCAGCAAGATGTTCGCCCGGATGCCTTCGCCGGATTTCTCGGGAGCGTACACCGAGCTGGAACCCGGAAGCCTGAAGGGCGAGATCAATTCGGACAAGGAAGACCTCCGTCTCTGGAACCTTGCGGCACGCATTCCTCAGACATGGCGCTCGCTCGACGGATGCAACGGAACGACCGTGGAACCACGGCGTTTGGCGGCTGGCTCCTCAGGGCGCTGGGCTGCCGCGGCGCCCGTGACAGCGGCGAGCACGCTTTCCTTGGGACCGAAAGCCTGGACGGTTCCGGCCGCCATGACCATGAGCTGGTCGACATTTGACAGTGCCGACGGGCGATGTGCGACGACGATGACGACCCCTCTCCTCTGGCGCACTCCCTGGATCGCGGTTGCCAGCGAGTCGTCGCCGTCGGAATCGAGGTTCGAATTGGGTTCATCGAGCACGACAAGGAAAGGCTCGCCATATAGAGCCCGCGCCAGTCCGACGAGCTGCCGCTGCCCGGCAGAGAGGGCGGTGCCGCGCTCCCCCACACGCGTCTGGAACCCGTCCGGCAGCAAGAGGATCATCTTGTCCACCCCGGCAGCCTGCGCCGCCGCCAGGATATCCTTCGGCGACGCGTTCCCGTCGAAGCGGCTGATGTTTTCGGCGACCGTCCCGTCGAACAGTTCGATGTCCTGGGGAAGATAACCGATGTCACGCCCGAGTGCCTCGCGGTCCCATTGGTCAAGGGCCGCATGGTCGAGACGAACGGTACCGCGCAGCGAAGGCCACGCTCCGACCAGAGCGCGAACCAACGTGGATTTTCCTGACGCGCTCGGCCCGATCACGCCAAGGGCCGCGCCCGCGCGGAGAACGAACGTCACGTTCTGTATTACAGGCTTCTGCTGGCCGGGCGCGGCTACCGCCAGGCTGTCCACCGAAAGCACGTTGCGCGGACGCGGCAGCGCCATCGGCCGACCGTGGTCGACAAATGCCTTGAGCGTCCTCGAGAGCTGGCCGTAGCTCTGGCGGGCGGAGATGAAGCCGCGCCAGTTCGCGATCGCAACGTCCACGGGCGCCAGCGAACGGCCCAGCATGATCGAAGAGGCAATGATCACGCCCGATGTCGCTTCTCCTGCGATCGCAAGGTAGGCCCCGAGACCCAGCATGAGCGATTGGAGGATCATCCTGAGAGTCCGCGACATGGCACCGGTGAAGCCGACAATGTCGGAAAGCCGCCGCTGGTCCGCTAGGAAGCGGGAGCTCTGTTCGCTCCAGAACGCCGCGAACCGCCCCGAAAGGCCCATCGCCCGGATGATCTCGGCATTGCGGCGGCCCGCGTCGGAGAAGGCCGAGCGCGCGATGACCGATTCAGTCGCCCTGCGGCCCGGACCCCTGCCCAATGCCTCGGCAACGAGCGTGAGCAGCACGATCACCGCTGCCCCGGCCGTGGCGAGGACGCCTAGCCATGGATGCAGCATGAAGATGAACGCGATGTAGACGGGAATCCACGGCATGTCGAAGAAAGCCGTGGGGCCAGTTCCCGACACGAACGAGCGTATCTGGTCGAGATCGCGGACGGGCTGGACGCGCGCTCCATCGTGTCCCGTCCTGAGGGGCAGCAGGAGCGATGCCTCGAAGGCCTGCCGGCGAAGCCTGTGATCGAGCGTGTTGCCTATCCGTACCAGAAGCCGGAGGCGGACGAAATCGAGTAGACCGTAGGCTGCGTAGAGCCAGACCATGATGACGGTGATACCGACCAGCGTCTGGATGCTCCGCGATGGCATCACGCGGTCGTAGACCTGCAGCATGTAGAGCGATCCGGTTAGGCCGAGAATGTTGACCATGGCCGAGAAAGCGCCGACGCAGAGCAGCGCACCCTTGCACTGCGAGAATGCTGCTCTCAGTTCGTTCCCTGGTGTCATTGCGATCTGCCCCGCCCCATGGTGTTGCCCCGCTTCGTCTACGCCACCATGAAATCGGCGTTGGTCAGCGCGAGTCCGGCACCGACATCTGCGAACTGGACCGCTCCGCCTGCCGCGCTGCCGTTGGTGTCGTAGGTGAGCGTTCCTGTCGTGGCGTTGTAGATGATACGGTCGTCAGCGTCGGCCGCTGCCGTTCCTATGTGAAATGACCCGGCCGTCAAAATTCCTGGCCCGCCGAGCGCCGTGAATACAGTGTGGTCAAGCGCGAGCGTGTCGTCGGCAACGTTGAAGTCCGTGACGACGTCGTTGTTGTTTTTGGCGTTGAGGGCCGTGCTGAAGCGGAATGTGTCGGCTCCGAGGCCGCCCGTGAGCGTGTCGTTTCCGGCACCGCCGTCCAGCACGTTCGCCCCGCCGTTGCCCGTCAGCACGTTGTTGGCGGTGTTGCCCGTACCGTCGATGTCAGCGCTGCCCGTCAATGACAGGTTCTCGAAGACGCCGAGGACACGGGCGGAGTTCAGCAGGCTGAACGAAATCGACGCCTGGACAATGTCCGTTCCCGTCGAATTCGCGATGCTTTCGTCGACGGTGTCGTTGGCGCTGTCGACGATGTAGGTGTCATTTCCGGCCCCGCCGCGCATGGTGTCGTTGCCTGCGCCGCCGTCCAGGGTATCGTTTCCGCCTCCGCCATCGAGCAGGTTGTCGCTCGTGTTGCCTGTCAGTACGTTGCTGGTGCCGTTTCCGGTCGCGCTGGTGTTGCCTGATCCGGTCAGCGTGAGGTTCTCGACCGTTCCGATCGCCTGAGCGGAATTGGACAGGTTGAAACTGACCGACGAAAGAACAGTGTCGATGCCTTTCGAGCCTGACTCGTCGACGACGTCGCCGGCGCTGTCGACAATATACGTGTCGTTGCCGCCCCCGCCGCGCATTGTGTCGTCGCCGGCTGCGCCGTCGAGCACGTTCGCCGCATTGTTGCCGACCAGGACGTTGGAGAGGCCGTTGCCCGACGCATCGATGGTTGCCGATCCGGTCAGCGTCAGGTTTTCGATGTCGCCGAAGGAGGCCGCGAGGGCGAACGTGACCGACGACCGGACGATGTCCGTGCCGTCCGATCCTGCCGCTACCTCGTCGATCGTGTCGTTGCTGTTGTCGACGATGTAGATGTCGTCGCCGCCGCCGCCCCGCATTGTGTCGGCGCCTGCTCCGCCGTCCAGGACATTGGCCCCGCTGTTGCCAACAAGAACATTGGCGAGCGTGTTGCCCGTCGCGTTGATGCTGGCTGTTCCGGTCAAGGTCAGGTTTTCGACGGCCCCGAGCACTCGGCTGGCGTTGGCCAGGCTGAACGTCACCGATGAACGCACCGTATCGGTTCCGCCAGAGCCCGCGACGCTCTCGTCGACGGTATCGCTTGTCCTTTCCACGACGTACGTGTCGTCGCCCGCGCCCCCGCGCATGGTGTCGGCTCCGGCCCCGCCGTCGAGGATGTTTGCGCCATCGTTGCCTGTCAGGATGTTCGCCAGCGCGTTGCCCGTGGCGTTGATAGCGCCTGATCCCGTCAGGGTAAGGTTCTCGACCGCGCCAAGAACGTGTACGGGATCGGCCAGGCTGAAGCTGATCGACGACTGGACCGTGTCGGTGCCGCCTGATCCGCCCACGCTCTCGTCCGCGGTGTCGCCAGCGTCATCAACGACATAGATGTCGTTTCCGGCTCCGCCGCGCATGGTGTCGGCGCCAGCGCCCCCGTTCAGCGTGTCGTTGCCCGCGCCTCCATTGAGGATATCGGCGCCGCCAAGTCCGTTGAGGATATCGTCGCTCCCCAATCCGTTGATCGTGTCCGCGCCGGCCGTGCCGTTCAACGTGTCGGGGCCGGGTGTGCCGTTGATCACGCTGACCTCGACAACGTCCGTCACCGTGATGGCGACAGCCCCGTTGGACGACAGGGCGCCGTCGGAAGCAGTGACGACGATGTCGTAGACGTTGTTGCCGCCGGCGTCGGTCGGTGCCTCGAAATCCGGCGCAATTTTAAAGGTGACCGCCCCGGTCGCGGCGTCGACATTGAACAGTGCCGCGTCAGCGCCCGACAGCGAGTAGGTCAGCGCCCCGAGATTGTCTGCATCGGTGGCTTCGGCGTCGTACGCAACGCCGATTCCGTTTTCGGCAAACGTTGCCGCGGCTCCCGAAGTGAACACGGGGCCATTGTCGTTCTGGTTGGTGACCGTGATGGCGACATTGCGGTTCGTGCTCAGCGTTCCGTCAGAAGCCGTCACGACAATATCATAGACATTATTGCCCCCGGCGTCGGCCGCGGCTTCGAAATCAGGGGCCGCCTTGAAGGTGACCGCCCCGGTCGCCGCGTCGATGTCGAATAGCGCTGCGTCAGAGCCGGAGAGCGTGTAGACCAGCGCCCCGAGGTTGTCGGGGTCGAGAGCATCTGCATCGTAGACGGTTCCGACCCCGTTCTCTGCAAAGATTGCCGTCGTTCCGGAAGTGAACGCGGGCGCGTTGTCGTTGGCGTTGGTTACCGTCACCAAAAGTGTCTGGGTGTCGAAACCGCCGTGGCCGTCGGCGACCTGGACCTGCACCTCATAGACATTGTCGCTATCGGCATCGGCGGGAGCTTCGAAATCCGGTGCTGAAAGGAAGGTGAGCACGCCTGTAGAAGCGCCGATGGTGAACAGATCGGCGTCGGCCCCACCGGCTTTCGAGTAGGCCAGGGTGTCCCCGGCATTCGGGTCGGTGGCCACCACGGTAGTCACCGTTGCCGTGTTCTCGGCTACGGACACTGCTGCCGTATCGCCGCCGCCGTCCGATGTTATCGCGGGAGCGTCGTTCAAAAGGTCCCCGGGGGCGAATGTCCCGTCGTCGAACTTGAGGAATTCGATACCGTAAATCGTGTCGATCCCGTCCGGTCCCGACACCAGGTAACTGGCCACCGGGCCGCCTGGATTCACAGTAGTCACTGAGTATTGCGACCGCAGTCCGCTGAAAACCGCTGTGTCGATGCCCATCCCGCCGTTGATCGTGTCGTCACCTGCGCCTCCGATCAAGGTGTCGTCATCCACGCGGTCGGGGCCTGCTTGCAGGTAGTCGTTGCCTGCCCCGCCATCGAGGAGGTCGCCGCCGCCAGTGCTGAGGACCTGGTCGTCGCCGTCACCACCGATCAGGATATCGTGGTTATAGCTGTCCTGAGGTAGGCCGCCTTGGATCGTTCCGTCGCCAACGTTATCGGAATCGTAGACGGTGTCGTTTCCGGCCCCGCCGTCCAGGTAGTCGTTGATCCCTTGCCCGCGTAGGGCGTCATCTCCTTCGCCGCCGTAAATTTCGTTCGTGTGGCGGAACGCGCCAAAAAGCGAGTCGTTTCCGTCACTTCCGTGCATCAGCGTGTTGGTTTCCATATAGGACGCTTCGAAATCGTCGACCCCGGCCGAGCCGTTAAGGACGATCCGGTCGAGGTCGGCGACGAACTGGCCGAACGGCCCGAGAGGCGGCAATGGGGCGTTTGGGCTGCCATGGATTCCGAGGAGCCATCCGCCGTTGCCGTCCGGCTGGGCGAAGTCGCCGCCGGAAAGAGTAGATTCATAGTAGAATGGCGGCATCGAGCCGGTCGCCACGGTGACATGCTCCCCGTTGGGACCAAGCTTGAACATCGTAAACGAGCCATCCAGTGAGGCGGAGAATGAGACAACATTCCCGTCAGCGTCCGTCTGGACATCCGTAGCGCCTGAGAAGCTGACGCCGTACCCGCCGAAGAACGCGCCCCACCCCGCCCCGGCTTGTCCGTTGTACTCGAGTGGCAACCCCCAGTATTGGCCGTACCCACGGACGTCCATGAGGCCGTTCGAGTCGATCACCATTTCCCTGGGTTGGTTGGCATCGGTCACCGCGATTGCGACATTGCGGTTGGTGCTTAACGTGCCGTCCGAGGCGGTGACGAGTATGTCGTAGACATTGTTGCCGTCGGCATCGAGCGGACTGTCGAAATTGGGGGCCGTTTTGAAGGTGGCTACACCCGTCAGCGTATTGATGTTGAATAGGGCGGCATCGGCGCCTGATATCGAATAGTTCATGCTTGCGAGATGGTCAGGGTCATTCGCGTCGGCGTCGTAGGCGATGCCCGTTCCATTTTCCGCAAAGCTTGCCGTGGTCCCGGAAGTGAACACGGGGGCGTTGTCGTTGGCGTTGGTTACCGTCACCAAAAGTGTCTGGGTGTCGAAACCGCCGCTGCCGTCGGCGACCTGGACCTGCATCTCATAGACGTTGTCGCTATCGGCATCAGCGGGAGCTTCGAAATCGGGGGCCGAAAGGAAGCTCACAGCACCCGATGCACCATCGATCGTGAACAGATTCTCATCCGCGCCGCCGATTTTGGAGTAAACCAACGTCTGACCAACATCGGGATCGGTCGCCAACACTGTAGTCACGGCCAAGCCGTTTTCAGCAATCGAGATAGCCGCTGGGTTGTCGCCACCGATAGTGGGGGCGGTGTTGCCGATATCCGCAAGCACAATGTCGCCATCGGCGAATCGGAAAAGTTCCACATTCGTTACAGTGTCGATGCCTTCGGGCGCGCCAGCCCGCAAATCGGTAATGGTTAGGCTGCCGTCTGGGTTCTGGTCGACTTGGTAATCTGCCCGAATCCCCTCGTAGATCGCGATATCGGAACCTGCGCCGCCGTCGAGAACATCATTGTCCGCCCCACCCTTCAGAATATCGTCGCCTGCGCCGGCAAATAGCGTGTTGGCATGGGTGCCGCCGTAAATCTCGTCGTTGAATTGCGTGCCAATGGCGTTTCGAACGTTGGCGACGGAATCGGTGTAGCCAAACGAGTCGATTGCGGTATCAGCAGCGAGACCAGCCTGGGCAGCGTTGCCTAAGAGATTGATCTTAACGCCCATCGTCGCGCCGGACTGCACATCCCGGCTGTAATCCACGGTGTCGAGGCCGGATCCGCCGTCCATTATGTCACTGCCCGCGCCGCCAATGAATGTGTCGTCGCCGCCGTTTCCAATCAGCGTGTCGTCGCCAGCTTCTCCGATCAAGAGATTATCGGCGGAGTTGCCAAAGAGATAATCGGCAAAATCCGATCCGCGGGCGTCCTCTATGTTGGTCAGAGAGTCGGTGTCGCCAAAGAGATCGATCGCGCTATGAGGTCCGACAGTTCCGAGGAAGGACGTCTGCGTCGTCCCCGAAAGATTGACGAACACGCCGTGGCTGGCTGTTCCATCATTGTCCCGCGAATAGTCAATCATGTCCTCGCCGTCGCCGCCGTCGACGAAATCGCTGCCTGCACCCATCTGGAACTGGTTGAAGGATTGGTCGCCGTAGGCCGTGTCGCCGAACATGGTGCCGCGAACGTCTTCGATACTTGTCAACGTGTCGGTGTCGCCGAATCCGTCGACAGCGCTGCCTGTGCCCAGATTGACGGTTATCCCCTGGTTGCCGCCGTACCGCGCGTCTTGGCTGTAATCCGCCATGTCGCGGCCGCCGGCGCCATCGATCAAATCGGCGCCTGCGATGCCCCGGATTGTGTTGCTTCCGCCGTCGCCCGTGAGTGAATCGCCACCGAGGCTTCCTCGGATCCGCTCCATCCCGGCGAGCGTATCGGTGGACGTGCCATCCCCATAGAACTCCACCGCCGTGCCGGTGGTCAGGTTCACTGTCACGGAGATGAGATTCTGGTCGTTGGTATAGTGCGCTTCGTCGCTGCCGTCGCGTCCGTCGATGATGTCATTGCCGCGGAAGGAACGGATAATGTTGTTTTCGCTATCACCGAGAAGCGTGTCCGCGAGATCGGAGCCGGCAATGCCGGAAATGCTGGTCAGAGTATCAGCGTCACCGAACGTGTCCGTCGCGGTGCCTGCAGCCAGATCGACGGTAACCCCAAGCAGGCCACCCTCACCGGCGTACCAGACGTCGTCGAAATCGCCCTGGCCGTCAAAAGTGTCATTGCCCGCCCCGCCGTGGAACACGTCCGAACCATCGCCGCCGAGCATCGTGTCGTTGCCGGCGTCCCCAATCAGCGTGTCGTTGCCGCCGAAGCCAGAGATGGTGTCTGCTTCGGCCGTTCCCACTAGGTAGTCCTCGAAAGGAGTGCCGTTTATGAAGTTTGCCTCATTTACGTTGGCCACTGTCACCGCGATGGCCTGGGTGTCGCTCAGGGTGCCGTCGGAGGCCTGCACGACGATGTCATAGACGTTGTCTGCCCCGGCATCGCCGGGCACCTCGAAGTCGGGCGCGGCGACAAAGCTCAGCGCGCCTGTCGTGGAGTCGATAGTGAACAAGTCGCCGTCCAAGACGTCGACAATGGAATACGTCAGTGTGTCGCCCAGATCCGGATCGGACGCCGTCACTGTCGTGACGGTGGTCGTGTTCTCCGCGAGCGAGATCGCGGCCGTGTCGCCACCACCATCCGAGTTGATCGCGGGCGCACCGTTGAGCGAGGCGAGCTGCAGGATTCGCGCGTCTATTGACAACGCTTCATTGCCGACGAATGACGACCATGCTGCGACGACATTCCCGTCGGCCAGCGCGGCGAGGCTGGGGTTTACCTGATCGCCCGATAAGGTCGAATTGACGACTAGCTCTGGTTCGGTCGCTACCCCATTTGCGTCGAACGCCAAGGCATGGATGTCCATGCCTGATGCACCTCCTTCAGTCGTGGTCCAAGCCGCGATGAAGCCGCCGTTCGGCAGGGCTACGAGACTTGACTGAAATTGTGTCCCGCCTGTCGAGGTATTGATCGTGAGATCGCCGGTTCGGGCGGTTCCATCCGACTCGAAAACGCGACCGAGAATGTCGTAGGTCGATGTTGCCGGGTTTATGGCGGTCCAGGTCACGACGAATGCGCCGTCAGCCAGCGCTGTAATCGCAGGATCGCCCTGCTCACCGATGAAGCTGCTGATGGTAAGCTCGGCGCCGACTCTCGTTCCGTCCTCAGCGAACACCTGTCCGAGAACACTTGCCTGACCAGTTGTCGTGTAAGTTGTCCAGGTCACGATGAAGCGCTCATTCAAAAGCGCTGTCACGGCGGGATTGACCTGCTCCCCTATGACATCGGAGTTGACGATAAAGTCGTTACCTGCGGGCGTCCCGTCCGCGTTAAATATCCGCGCGCTCACATCTCCGTAGCCATTCGGCGTGGCTGAGCTTGACCGCCATGTCACGACGAACTTACTGTCGGAGAGCGCCTCAACCTGCGGCTCGACCTGCGTGAATGCAGTTGGCGAGTTGATAATAAAGTCTGAGCCCGTTGGAACGCCGGTGGCGTCCAGAAGTCGCGCTCGGATTGCGTAAGTGGTGCCACCGCTACCCGCGAACTCGTCGGATTGCCACACCACGACAAGGCGGCCGTCCGACAGGGTCGTGACGCCTGGGAGCGCCTGATGCTCGGTCGTCGTCGTGTTGATTGTGAAATCGGCGCCATTGGGCGACCCGTCCGCATTGAACAGTCGCGCGCGGATATCGTCGTCGACAGAGGGCGCGTTCTCACGCGAGGCCCAAATGACAAGGAAGCCCCCGTCTGACAAGTTCGTTATCGACGGATTGCGCTGAGCGTTAGTGGTCGTCGTGTTGATCTGGATCTCGGGGCCAACGGGTTGAAGGACAGCGGGGTCCTCGTTGACATTGGTCACCGCAATGGCGACGGCCTGGCCGGTACTGAACGCGCCATCAGAGGCTATCACTATGACGTCGTAGACGTTGTCGCCGCCGGCATCGGCGGGGGCCTCGAAGTTCGGCGCCGCCTTGAACGTGACCTCGCCCGTCGACGCGTCGATGTCGAACAGCGCCGCGTCTGTGCCGCCCAGTGAAAAGGTCAGTCCGCCGAGATTGTCCGCATCGGTGGCATTCGCGTCATAGGCGACGCCGATGCCGTTCTCCGCGAAGCTTGCGGTCGTTCCTGAACTGAACGCCGGGGCGTTGTCGTTGACGTTGGTCACAGTGATGGCGACACTGCGGTTCGTCGAAAGCGTGCCGTCCGAAGCGGTGACTACGATGTCGTAGACATTGTTGGCGCCGGCATCGAGCGGGTTCTCAAAGTCGGGCGCGTTCTTGAACGTGATCACGCCGGTCGAGGCATCTATGTCGAACAGGGCGGAGTCCGCCTCCGACAGCGTGTAGGTCAGCGCTGCGAGATTGTCGGCATCGCTGGCATTGGCGTCGTAGACCATGCCGGTAGCGTTCTCGGTGAAGTTCGCCGTCGCGCCTGATGTGAACACTGGCGCGTT
This sequence comes from Mesorhizobium sp. WSM4849, assembly GCF_055811385.1. Taxonomy (NCBI): domain Bacteria; kingdom Pseudomonadati; phylum Pseudomonadota; class Alphaproteobacteria; order Hyphomicrobiales; family Phyllobacteriaceae; genus Mesorhizobium; species Mesorhizobium sp. WSM4849. Next base: position 135,540 of record NZ_JBVVPW010000004.1, on the reverse strand, counting down.
GTCGTTCTGGTTGGTCACCGTCACCGCGATCGTCTGGGTGTCGGTGAGGCTGCCGTCGGAAGCGGAGACGACGACGTCATAGACGTTGTTTCCCCCGGCATCGCCTGGCGCCTCGAAGTTAGGCGCATTGACGAAGCTCAGCACCCCGGTTGTAGCATTGATGCTGAACAGCGCGGCATCGGCGCCACCCGTGATGGAATAGGCCAGCGTCGCTCCCGCATCGGGATCGGAAGCGGTGACCGTTGTCACCTCTGTCGAGTTTTCCTCGACCGAAACCGATGCCGTGTCGCCACCACCGTCCGAAGTGATGGTCGGCGATTGATTGACCGCCTCGTCGACATCGCTAACGGTGATCGCGAACACCTTAGAGTAATAGTTGCCCGTGCTATCGAGGACGCGAATGGTGACTTGGTGTTCAGGGGCACTCTCGAAATCGAGCGCGCCGTTGACCACCAAGTGATCGCCGACGATCGCAAACAGACCTCCGGCATCCTCGAGAATTGAATATGTGAAGGTGTCACTTGCATCCGGGTCTGTTGCAGAAATCGTGGCGATCACGGTACCAGACGGGCTGTTTTCCGCCACGGTCGAATCCGACAAGGCAAGACCTGTTGGCGAATGGATAACTGCATCGAAACTACGCGACCCGTCGCTGAACTCAAGGAATTCAGTCCTGACGATGCTAGTTATTTGCCCGAATGTCGCAGCGCGTTGGTCGACAAGCTGGATGAATTCCGGAGTCAGGACGGTAACAGCATAATCGCTGAGCATGCCTGAAAGCACGGCTGTGTCGATGCCGTCGCCACCATCGAGAGAGTTTGTGCCCTCGCCGCCGACGAGCCTGTCGTTACCCGCTTCTCCCAAAAGCCAATCGTCACCTGAGCCTCCGTCCAGCAGATCGTTACCAGCATCGCCCCGGAGATCGTCTGCGCCGTCGCCGCCTGACAGGATGTCGTCACCCAGATATCCGAACAGGTTATCGTTGCCGTCGCCGCCCATCAACGTGTCGTCACCTGCCCCTCCATTGAGGTAGTCGTTTCCGCCAAGACCGTCGATCGCGTCGGTTTCGTCAGTTCCGAATAGCGTATCGTTTCCCGGTGTCCCTGTGATTGTCCCTCCTACGTTCGTGACCGTGATTTCGACATGGCGGTCCGTCGAAAGCGTGCCGTCCGAAGCGGTGACTACGATGTCGTAAACATTGTTGGCGCCGGCATCGAGCGCGTTCTCAAAGTCGGGCGCGTTCTCGAACGTGACCACGCCTGTCGAGGCATCTATGTCGAACAGGGCAGAGTCTGCCCCCGACAGCGTGTAGGTCAGCGCTGCGAGATTGTCTGCATCGCTGGCATTGGCGTCGTAGACCATGCCGGTAGCGTTCTCGGTGAAGTTCGCCGTCGCGCCTGATGTGAACACTGGCGCGTTGTCGTTCTGGTTGGTCACCGTCACCGCGATCGTCTGGGTGTCGGTGAGGCTGCCGTCGGAAGCGGAGACGACGACGTCATAGACATTGTTTCCCCCGGCATCGCCTGGCGCCTCGAAGTTAGGCGCATTGACGAAGCTCAGTGCTCCGGTAGCGGCATTGATGCTGAACAGCGCGGCGTCGGCGCCGCCGGCAATCGCATAGGCCAGCGTCGTCCCGGCATCGGGATCGGAGGCCGTCACGGTCGTCACCGCCGTTGTGTTCTCGCCCAAACTGATCGTCGCTGTCGCCCCGCCGCCGTTGGAGGTGATGACCGGCGCTGTGTTCTGGTTGGTCACCGTCACAGCGATGGCCTGGGTGTCGGTGAGGCTGCCGTCGGAAGCCTGCACGATGACGTCATAGACATTGTTGCCGCCTGCGTCGCCGGGCGCCTCGAAGTTCGGCGCATTGATGAAGCTCAGCGCCCCGGTCGTCGCATTGATGCTGAACAGCGCGGCATCGGCGCCGCCGGCAATCGCGTAGGCCAGCGTCGTCCCGGCGTCGGGATCGGAAGCGGCAACCGTCGTCACTGCAGTTGTGTTTTCGGCAGCCGAGGTTTGAGCCGTGTCTCCGCCACCGTTGGAGATGATGACTGGCGCTTCATTCTGGTTGGTTACCGTCACCGCAATCGATTGGGTGTCGGTGAGGTTGCCGTCAAAAGTCTGCACGATGACGTCATAGACATTGTTGCCGCCTGCGTCGCCGGGCGCCTCGAAGTTCGACGCATTGACGAAACTCAGCGCCCCGGTCGTCGCATTGATGCTGAACAGGGCGGCATCGGCGCCGCCCGCGATGGAATAGGCCAGCGTCGTTCCCGCATCAGGATCGTTAGCCGACACCGTCGTCACCGCCGGCGTGTTCTCGCCCAGACTGATCGTCGCCGTCGCACCGCCGCCGTTGGAGACGACGACCGGTGCCTCATTCTGGTTGGTTACCGTCACCGCGATGGACTGCGTGTCGGTGAGAGTGCCATCCGAGGCGGAGACGATCACGTCATAGACATTGTTGCCATCTGCATCGTCGGGCGATTCGAAGTTTGGTGCGGTGACGAAGCTCAGCGCTCCGGTCGTCGCATTGACACTAAACAGGGCGACATCGGCTCCCCCGGCGATCGCATAGGCCAGCGTCGTTCCCGCATCGGGATCGGCCGCTGTTACCGTCATTACTGCAGTTGTGTTCTCGGCAACCGAACCGCCACCGTTGGAGGTGATGACTGGCGCTTCGTTTTGGTTGGTCACCGTCACCGCGATGGCCTGGGTATCGGTGAGGCTGCCGTCGGAAGCCTGCACGATGACGTCGTAGACATTGTTGCCACCGGCATCACCGGGCGCCTCGAAGTTCGGCGCATTGGCGAAGGTAAGCGCCCCGGTCGTCGCATTGATGCTGAACAGGGCGGCATCGGCGCCGCCGGCGATCGCATAGGCCAACGTCGTCCCGGCATCGGGATCGGAAGCCGACACCGTCGTCACCGCGGTGGTGTTCTCTACTACCGAGATGGCAGCGATATTGCCGCCGCCATTCGAGGTGATGACTGGCGCCTCGTTCTGGTTGGTCACCGTCACTGCGATGGCTTGGGTGTCGGTGAGGGTTCCGTCCGAGGCGGAGACGATAACGTCATAGACATTGTTGCCGCCTGCGTCGCCGGGCGCCTCGAAGTTCGACGCATTGATGAAGGTGAGCGCCCCGGTCGTCGCATTGATGCTGAACAGCGCGGCATCGGCGCCGCCGGCAATTGCATAGGCCAACGTCGTCCCGGCATCGGGATCGGAGGCCGTCACTGTCATCACCGCCGTTGTATTCTCGGTCAGGTTGATCGTCGCCGTCGCCCCACCGCTATTCGAAGTGATGACCGGCGCCTCGTTCACATTGCTGACATTGATGGTGAAGGTCTCGTCATATGTGTGGCTCTGACTGTCGGTGACCCGTACCGTCACCAGACGGGTCGGACCCGCCTCGAAGTCGATCGGACCGCTGACGACAAGATCGTTGCCGGAGATTGCGAATGTGCCGCCGGCGTCGTCGGGTAACGTGAAGGTTAGCGTCTCCCCCGGGTCGGAGTCTGTCGCTACGAGTGCGCCGATGACTGTGCCGGGCGCGCTGTTTTCAGCGACAGCATTCGCTGAAAGCGAAATATCTGTCGGTGCCTGATTCGCAGTATCATCGACGTCAGTGACGCCGATCGTAAAGATTCGGTCACTGGTGTTTCCAGCAGTATCGGCGACACGCACGCGGATCTGATGGTAAGTCGCCGCTTCGAAATCCAGCGGCCCATTGACCAACAATTGATCGCCGGAAAGTGCAAAAAGGCCGCCCGCGTCATCAACAAGACTGTAGGTCAGCGCATCGCCAGCATCAGGATCGATCGCCGACAGAGTGCCTATGACAGTGCCATTTGTGCTGTTTTCCGCAATTGTTGCACTAGAGAGGGCCAGACTGGCCGGCGAATGGCTCAACGCATCGAATGTTCGCGTTCCATCGGAAAACACAAATGCTTCGACCGCATAGGCGGTTGTATAGGTGGCTGTCCTGAGGTCGAGAAGCTGAACATCGGTGCCTGAAAAGGCGGTGATCTGATAGTCTCCGAGCATGCCCGAAAGCTGGATGGTGTCGTGACCTTCCCCGCCCAGGGCGGTGCCGCCATCCGCGCCGACGTCCAGCGTGTCGTCGCCCGCGCCACCGTCGAGATAGTCCTGGCCAGCGCCGCCGCTCAGCGTGTCGTTGCCTTCGCCGCCCAAGAGTTGGTCGCTACCAGCGCCTCCGCTCAAAGTGTCGTCGCCGGCGCCGCCCGTGAGCTGGTCGTTGCCGTCAAGCGCCGTGACGACATCGTCGCCCGCGCCCCCGGTGAAGTTCAATGTCTCGACATTGACGAAGCTTGTTCCGTCCCCCACCGTGGTCGGGCTGGTGGTGCTGGTCATGTCGATGTTGAATGCCGTCACCGCCGTCGAGCGGTCGATCGTTGACGTGTCGTTGCCATCGCCGCCGTTGATCGTGTCGGCGCCGCCATAGGAATAAATGGTGTCGTCGCCGGCTTCGCCGTTCAGTATGTCGTTGCCCGTCGAACCCAGACCATTGTCATCGATCAGGGTGTCGTTGCCGGCTCCGGCATTGATCGTGTCATTGCCGTCGCCACCAGCGAGATAGTCGTCGCCGTCACCGCCGGTCAGCGTGTCGTCGCCGTCGCCTCCATACGCCTGGCCGCTGCCTGAGCCTGTGTCGAGACTGTCGTTGCCGATCCCCCCGTCGAGAAAGTCATAGCCGGCGCCGCCGATCAGCGTGTCGTCGCCCGCTTCGCCGTAAGCTTGACCACCATCGGCACCGGTGTCGATGGTGTCGTTGCCTTCCCCACCATAGAGGTAGTCGTAACCTGCATCGCCAGACAGCGTGTCATTGCCTTCGCCGCCCACCAGTGAGTCGCCGCCGTCGCCGCCGTTCAGCGTGTCGTTGCCCGCGCCGCCGGACAGGGAGTCATTGCCGCCGAGTGCGGTAATGATGTCGTCGCCGGAACCGCCGGTGAAGTTCAGGTTTTCAATGTTGACGAACGTCGTCCCGTCGCCGAGGGCGGTCGGGACAGACGTGTCCGTCATCACCACGGTCATGCCTGCGACAGATGTCGACCGGTCGATATAGGCCGTATCGTTGCCGTCACCGCCATCGATGGTGTCCGCTCCGCCGTAACTATAGATGGTGTCGTCGCCGGAGCCGCCGTTCAGGATGTCGTTCCCCGTCGAGCCGATGCTGTCGTCACCCAGGAGGGTGTCGTTTCCCGCCCCAGCGTTGATGGTGTCGTTGCCAGCGCCACCGGACAGGTAGTCATCGCCATCCCCACCCGTCAGTTGATCGTCGCCGTCGCCTCCATACGCCTGGCCCCCGCCCGAGCCCGTGTCGAGACTGTCGTTGTCGATTCCCCCGTCGAGAAAGTCATAGCCGGCGCCGCCGATCAGCGTGTCGTCGCCCGCTTCGCCATAGGCTTGACCACCGTCGGCTCCGGTATCGAGAATGTCGTTGCCTTCGCCACCGTAGAGATAGTCGTAACCTGCACCGCCGCTCAACGTGTCGTTGCCGCCAAGCCCAAGGATGGTGTCGTTGCCACCATCGCCATTGATTTCGTCGTCGCCGACCTCGAGCGCCGGGTCCCCGCCCTCGGGGCCGCCAGAGATGAAATCGTCGTCAGCCGTGCCGTTGATGACATCGTCGCCAATCGTTCCGAATTTGTCGGCCATTTCACCCTCCCAACGACCTTAGCGGTCGGCTTGTACATTCGGGGACATGCATGACGTGGCGGAAGCCGACTCTTCACCCTGCCAAGGTGAAGTCTCGATTGCCCCTCTCCGATCTCCCTGGCCTTAGCGGTCAGGTGATTTTTTTGCCCCAGCGTTTCTTCGCTCACGGCACTTTTCAGGAGACTGGAACGCCGCGAAACCCCCATTTGGGTAGTTTCAGCACACGATGGGGCATCATCTCGGAAAACGACATCGCCAGCCCGCAGAAATCGCCCCGCAGGTCTTGGAAAAGCGGTAAAATTCAATGGACGGTATCGGCAAACTCGCCCAAAGGTCGCGCCTACCCCTTTCGGCGATCCATAATTGGTCGAACAGTCAGTTGAAAGTGGGTGGCATCAGCCCGGGGCGCCGCCGGCTTCCTTCTCACAGATCTGAGCAGCCACGCTCGATCCCAGTGAAAATAGAATAAAAAGCGCGACCCTTCTCGAATAGAGAAATATACAATGATACCGCAACGCAGAGAAGATAGTGGTTCTCACGTGCACCTATGCGCGCTTCACGTAACCACACGTCTTTGTGTCAACAGTAACATTGACGCGGAGGTTACTAAAGCGGCTTCCCCACGAGATCGCACGTTTTCCGATGCCAAATCCAACAATGATAGTTGACGCATCAGAAAACCTCGGAGCCTCGGTGGACATTCGTATCGAGGGCGGCCCGACTCGCTAATCAAACTTCATTGTGTTTAAATAGTTATCTACCAAGGGGCTAGGGGTGGGCGCAGCTTTTGATTTTGACGCGATCGGTATCGCCTTTGCCGAGGCAGCAGTCGATCCTTCGCGCTGGGATGCCGCTATGGAGGTCGCGGAAAAGGCCACGGGTAGCGCCGGGGCTCTACTCTTCGATCTGAGGGGACATCTGCCGCTCGTACCATGCAGCCGCGCTATGGCCCCCGTTTTGGAGACCTACGTCCGCGATGGCTGGATTTATCGCGACGAGCGGTATCGCGGCCTCAACGTCCTTGAGCGGCAAGGGGTCACCACGGAATTCGACTTCGTGACAACCGACGAGATTGCCAGGCATCCATATTACCAGGAATTCCTCGCCCCCTTCGGCCTTCAGCGTTACGCAGGAGTGAAGATTGCTGCCGGCGATGATTTCTGGGCACTGTCGCTGCAACGGTCGATCCAACAGGGTCCGTTCACGCCAGACGAAATGAGACAGCTGGCGGAACTTTCAAAACAGCTGGGTTCTGCAGCCGCAGTTGCGCGAGCAATCGGTTTCGGGAAGGCCGACGCGGCACTGGATGCCTTTAGCGCAACCGAAACGCCCGCTATCATGCTGGACAGGAGCGGCAATGTACTCCGGGCAAACGCTTCGGCGGAAAGGCTTCTGGGACGAGGCCTGCAGATCACGCGCCGACGTCTGGCCTCCTTTGACCGAACCGCGACAGACGCTCTCGACCGATCGCTGAAGGCGCTCCTGTATTCCTCGGATACTGCCGCATCGATGCCACCCGTGCCGCTGCCCAGACTCGAAGGGCGCCCGCTCCTTGCCTATCCGTTGCGACTTCCGAAGGTCTCCTACAACGCGCTCGCGCCGTGCCAGGCGATCGTCGTTCTCATTGATCCGGACGCGAGACCTCCTCCTCCTGAAGCCGTGCTGCAGTCCTGCTTCAGGCTGACAGCGTCCGAAGCGAGGCTGGCGAGAAAGATTTGCTCGGGACACGGCGTTGAAGCGGCAGCCGACGAACTTGGCGTTTCCTATGAGACTGGGCGCAACCAGCTGAAATCGGTCTTCGCGAAGACGCAGACGCATCGGCAGTCGGAGCTGGTCGCGCTTCTCACAAGGCTCTCGAACGGCCGATAGTTCGCGTGAATATCGTCTTCACGTCAGCCACCCCCGCGCAGGCCACACCGTCACGCACGCTGGCCGGTTTTCGCGTCGAACAGGTGGGCGCAGGCGCGATCGACTTCGATCCGCACCTGCGCGCCCTGCCTGAGCGGCAGCCGCTCGCGGAACAGGCAGGAAATTTCCTCGCCGGCGCAGTCGACCTTGGCGAAGATTTCCGAACCCGTGGCTTCCAGAAGCGTGACCGTGCCCGGCATGCCCTGGGCAGTTGCGCGGATGTGCTCGGGACGGATGCCGTAGACAAGTTCGCGTCCTGCAGCGTCGGTCGGGCGGGCGCCTTCCGGCAGCGGCAGGATCAGCCCGCCGGCGCTGCGGAACACGCCTTCCTCGATGCGGCCGGCAATAAAGTTCATGGCGGGCGAGCCGATAAAGCCGGCGACGAAGAGATTGGCCGGCTGGTCGTAGAGGTCGAGCGGCGCGCCGATCTGTTCGACCAGGCCGTCATGCAGCACGACGATCTTGTCGGCCATGGTCATCGCTTCGATCTGGTCATGCGTGACGTAGATGGTGGTGGTGCCCAGCCGCTGGTGCAGCGCCTTGATCTCGCCGCGCATCTGGACGCGCAGCTTGGCGTCGAGATTGGAAAGCGGCTCGTCGAACAGGAAGACCTGCGGGTCGCGCACGATGGCGCGGCCCATGGCGACGCGCTGGCGCTGCCCGCCGGAGAGCTGACGCGGATAGCGCTCAAGCAGCTTTTCAAGGCCGAGGATGCTGGCGGCATTCCTGACGCGGCCAGCGGTATCGGCAGGATCGGCTTTCTTGATCTTGAGCGCAAAGCCCATATTGTCGGCCACCGTCATATGCGGATAGAGCGCATAGTTCTGGAACACCATGGCGATGTTCCGGTCCCGCGCCCGCAGATTGTTGACCATGCGTTCGCCAATGGCGATCTTTCCGCCCGAGATCGTTTCAAGTCCGGCGATCATGCGCAGCAGCGTCGACTTTCCGCATCCCGACGGTCCGACCAGGATGACGAACTCGCCGTCGGCGATGTCGACGCTGACGTCGTGAATGATCTTGGTGGCTCCGAAAGCCTTCTGCACGTTATTGATGGTTACCGATGCCATTGGATTTCTCCGGGGAAAAAGAGTGATGTCCAGCTGGAATGCGGCCTCAGCCGCCCTTGACCGCGCCGGCGGTCAGCCCGGCGACGATCTGTTTTTGCGCGAACATGGTCAGGACCAGCACCGGCAGCGTCACCACCAGCGCCGCGGCGGCGAGCGGCCCCCAGCTCACCTGCTCATAGGAAAGCATGTTGTAGACGGCGACCGGCAATGTGCGCGTCTCACGACTGGCGAGCACCACGCCGAAGACGAAATTGTTCCACGAAAAGATGACTGACAGGATGAAGGCGACAACGATGCCCGGCTTGGCGATGGGCAGGGCGACCAGCCGAAATATCTGCCAGGAACTGGCGCCGTCGATGTTGGCCGCCTCTTCCAGTTCCATCGGCGTGGTCTCGAAATAGCCGATCATCACCCAGACCACGATCGGCACCGTCACCACCAGATGGATAATGATCTGCGGCCAGAGCGTTCCGAGGATCCCGATCCATTGGAACAGCAAAAACAGCGGGATGAGATACGATAGCCCCGGCGTCATCCGGGCGATCATGATGACGATCGCCGATCTTTCAGCCTTGAGCCGCGCTATGCCATAGCCGGCCGGTACGCCGATCAGCAGCGCCAGCAGCGTCGCCGTGCCGGTCACCAGAACCGAATTCCAGAGATAGAGCAGGAAATTGTTCTCCTCGAACACCTTCACATAGTTCGACCAAGCGAAACGTTCGGGGATCAGGATCGGCGGATAGGCGCCGTTGTCGATCTCGAATTTCAGCGAAAGCGAGATCATCCAGAGGAAGAACAGGATTGCTGGCGAGACGATGACCAGAGCCGCGAAAAACAGGCCGATCTGGTTGAGCAGACGTGAGCTCATCTATTTGCCTCCGCATCGTTCCACTGCGAGCGCTGGCGCAGCATCAGGAGAATGAAGGACAGCGCCACGATGACGATGAAGAACACCACGGCCATGGCCGAGCCATAGCCGATGTCGTAGTAGGAAAAGGCGGTGTTGTAGAGATAGATGTTGATGGTTTCCGACGCCGTGCCCGGCCCGCCCTGGGTCATCGCATAGATGATGTCGAAGCTCTTCAGCGCATCGATGGTGCGGATGATCAACGCAATCATCAGGAAAGGCGCGATCATCGGCAGGGTGAGGTAGCGGAATTGCTGCCAGGCATTGGCACCGTCGATCTCGGCGCTCTCGAACGGCTCGCGCGGTACCGAGGCCAGCCCACCGAGCACGATCAACATCACCAGCGGCGTCCACTGCCAGGTCTCGACCGCGACCAGCGAAGGGATGACCGTGTTGGCGTTGAATATCCATTCCTGCGCCGGGATGCTGACCAGCGATAGAAGGTAGTTAAGCACGCCGAGCTGGGGGTGGAACATCATGGTCCAGACCAGCGCCACGGCAACTGGCGTTGCCATCATCGGCATGACGAAGACGCCGCGCAGCAGGCCGCGCAGCGGAAACCTGGCGTCGAAGATCAGGGCGGCGACAGTGCCCAAGAACATCGGCGCTGCCACCGACAGCGAGGTGTAGGTCAACGTATGAACAAGCGATTCCCAGAATCGCGGGTCGCTGGCCAGACGGAGATAGTTTTCCATCCCGGCAAAGCTCCGCGACTGGCCGAGCGTCCAGCGGTTGACGCTCATCCAGAGCGTGAAAGCCCAGGGAAAGACGATCACGGCGCCAACGACGACGAGAGCCGGAACGACGAAAGGCCAGTAGTTGGGAGCCAGCCGGATCGTCTGGCTCCCTTCGATGGCCTGTTCAGTCGTCACCCCGGTGCGTTCTGGGGCGATGGCGGACATCAGCCCTGCTCGCTCCTGTCGAGAACCGGCTGGAACTGCGCGGTGGCCTTCTTCAGCTCTTCGGCAGGATCAGCGCCGGCAATCATGTTGGTCAGCGCCACGCCATAGATGTCGCGGAACTCGGTGACCGGGATGATCACCGGCAGCGCCAGCCTGCTGATGTTGCCGGACTGAACCACTGCATCGAGCCAGCTTGCCGGCATGGTGACGCCTTCGCGCACCTTGGGGTCTTCCAGCACCGACTTGCGGAAAGGCACGCCGGCGCCGGCCTGGAGCAGGCGCGCGCCCATCGCCGGGGAAACCGCCCACTGACAGAACAGATAGGCAGCTTCCTTCTTTTCGCTGGAGGCGGTCACGCCGAGGCCGTCGCCAAACGTCCCGGAGGCATGCGCCTTGGGCCCCTTGGGCATGACGCCATAGCCGACCTTGCCGACCACGCGCGACTTTTCGGGATTTTCCATCGGCGGGGCAAATCCGACGCCATCGAACCACATGCCGATCTTGCCTTGCAGGAAGGCGGACTGCGCTTCAGCCCAATTGAAGCCGGTGACGCCCGGAGGGGCGGACTTGGTCATCAGCCTCTGGTAGAGGGCAGCGGCCTCGATCGCCTCGGGCGTTTCGGTGCGCAGCTTGCCCTTGTCATCGAGCGGCGTCATGTCGTAGCCGAGCATCAGCGATGTCCACACCGGCGTGTTGGCATTCTTGAGGCCGCGGGCAACGAAACCGAACGTGCCGGCCGATGGATCGGTCAGCGCTTCGGCGGCGGCCACCAGCTGGTCGAAAGTCTCGGGATAGTTGAGGCCCTTGGCCGCGAACAGCTCCTTGTTCCAGTAGACGATCCAGTAGTCCACCGAGAAAGGCAGCGAACGCAGCACGCCCTGGTTGTCCTTGGCGAAAAGCATGCCGGCCTCGGCGAAATCGCTTTCGACCAGGCCGGGGTCGGTCAGGGTCGGATCGGCGAGATAGCCGGCGATGTCGGCCAGCCAGCCACCCTTTTCGAACTGGCGCTTCTGCACGTGATAGCTCAAATGCACGACATCGAAGCTCGGCTTGCCGGAGCTGAGCTCGATCACCGTCTTCTGCCGCTGCTGTTGTTCCGGCGTCGCCTCGGCATTGACCTTGATGCCGGTCAGCTCCTCGAATTCGGCGATATATTTCAGGATGGTGTCGCTGCGCGGGCTTTTCACCAGATTGACGTCGAGCGTGGTGCCGGCAAAGCGCTTCCAGTCGATGCTGGCGGAAAAGCTCGGGCGAAGGCCCGCCAGGCCCGCGGCGGCGAGCGCCGTGGTTCCTGCAAGGACTTGCCTTCTTGTTGGCTTAAACGGATTGGACGACATTTCTTCCTCCCTGGGTTGCTGTCGTTGTGGCTAGTGTCGCGGCAGCCGCGAACCGTACGTCCTCAGATCTGGAGCGCCAACCGGCGCGCGTTGTCGATATGCCGGCTGATCGCCTCGACTGCTTTTTGCGGATCGCGGCTCTCGAGCGCTTCAATCACCGTCAGGTGCTCCTGCATTACCGGCACGACGCGCCCGTCGATACGGAAACGCTCCTGGTGGATTAGCCTGATCTTTACCGAATTGACCAGATACGCCTTGGCGATGATCTCATTGCCCAGCGCATCGATAAAGGTGTCGTGCATGGCCCAATCGATGTTCTGGGCCCTGGCTTCCATTTCCGGCGTCGGCGCCTGCGCCAGCGCTTGAGCCAGCATGTCCTCATGCTCGTGCCGCAGGCGCGCGAGCTCGGCGTCGGAGGCGTTGACGGTGAACAGCGCCACCGCCTCGCGCTCCAGGAACAGGCGAAACTGGAAGGCCTCGCGGATCAGGTTGATGTCGATATGGGCGATCTGCATGCCGCGCTGCGGGATGGTCGTCAAAAGCCCCTCGGCCTCGAGACGCGGCACGATCTCGCGGATGGCGCCAAGCGGCAGCCCGGTAAAGGCAACCAGTTCACGCTGCGACACGAACTGTCCCGGCCTGAGATCGCGGGCCAGCAAATGCCGCGTGAAACTGGCATAAGCTCTTTCCCTGAGGGTTGCCGGTTCGCTGCTGTCGTCCATTTCAACGCACTTCCCTTGCCGGTCAGGCCGGCTCTGTCGCAAACAGCCTGTCATAGGCGGCAGCAAGCTGTTGCCGCCCCTGCGAAGCGATCGGCTCCAGCGGCGGACGGACAGCCAGCCAGCGCTCGTCGCCGGTCTGGCGCGCCACCATGACCTTCACCGCCGGGGTGACCGGATATTTGAGCAATTCGAGCACGAAGCTCTCGACACGGGAATCGTCGCGCCCATCCTCGGCCATGGCACGGATTTCGCCGGTGACGAAATTGGCCATGCCGGAAATGGCGCCCTGCCCGCCCTGGTGCACACTTCTGGCCAGGTGCCGCTCGTCGCCGATCAGGATCACCAGGTCGCCATGAGCTCTTAGCAGCGCCTCGCTGTAACTCCAGTCGCCACCCGAATCCTTGACGCCGGCGACCACGCTGGGGAAGGCCGCACGCAGTCGACCGATCAGGGCAAGCGGGAGCGGCACCATGGTGACAGAAGGGATGTTGTAGAGGAGGACGCCGCGGGCCAGTGGGCCGAGCGCAGCGAAGACGGCGGAAAACCATCCGAACAACCCGTCCTCGCTGACATTCTTGAAGTAGCTCGGTGGAGCCAGCAGAATGTTGCGGACGCCGCACTGCAAGGCGTGCCGCGCCTGTTCGGCAGCGTCTTCGGCCGCATCGACCAGCACGCTGGCGATGAGCTGATGTGCCGGAATGCCGGCGGCCAGCATGGCCTCGGTAACAATCCGCCGCTCTCCCGTGCCCACCGAGGCGCCTTCCCCGGTGGTGCCGAAGAGCGTTGCGCTGCTGCAGCCGGCGCCAAGGCAAGCCCTGGCCTGCGTGATCATGGGAGAGATGGCGATTTGCCCGGAAGCCTCGAAAGGCGTGGTGAGGGCAACCGAAAGACCAAAGCGCGAGGCCACTGCTATTCTCTCCAGATATCAATGTGCACGCAGCACTAGCACACTAACATGTTAGTTGTAAATTGCGGCGTCGCCCTTTTCGAAACAACGTCGACATCGGACGGATATGAGGCGGATTTGGGCGGCTGCCGTCTTTCCGACAAACGATCCCTACTGTCCCGTCGCGTCCGCGTAGATATCGAGGACACGGGTGATGCTGCCGATCAGGAGGTCGTGCGCGACGGGCTTGACCCGGCCTGCCGCAACCTCGGCGTCGAGTTGCCCCAGATACTGGCTGATCAGTGGCCGGGGAATGTCCTTCTCGCTCAGCACGTCCAGCAGCGTCTGTGTCGTGCGCTGCGCCGACGGCGTCGGCCAGTAATAGCGGATGCGGTCGCTGAACGAGAAATGCCGCTGCACGCGCTGCTCTTCCGTGTTCCCCGGATAGTATTTCTGCCAGTTGTCCGGCGACGCCAGCATGATGCGTTCCATCGCGGCAGGCAGGCTTTCGCGCGAGGGGTCCGGCGCGAGCACATCGGCGATATGGCCGAGCCCATACAGCGCTTCGCGAAGCGCGAAGGTCAGCCAGGGGCCGACCTTGAGGATGGCAAAACCGTCGCGAACGAGAGCGTTAAGCGCTTCGGCCGGCTGGTAGTCGGTCGAATGCGCTTCAAAAACGACTTTTGGCATGCGGTCGAGCACGCCCACCAGTTCGGTCGCCTTGGCTGGCGCATAGGGCATGATCTCGATGTTGCCGAATTCGACGCCGGGCTGAACGACGACGCCGAGCGTACGGCCAAAAGCGGCCTCGAGGCCGGCGCGGGAAAACGCTCGGGCGTGTACCTCTACCGTTCGCAAGGCATCGTCCGGCGCAGTCACATGCAAGTGGTCGAGCGCCTCCAGTGCACCGCCCGGCACCGGCACTTCGGTGCCGATGACGTAGACGGGTTTCTCGCTGCCGGCGCGCTCGACCGCCGCCTCGGCGATTGCAGCAAGTTCGGCCGCGCGTGCGGCGATGATCTCATCGGCAAGCACGGCTGGATCGTCGGCGCAGGCCATGCTCGTGTCCAGATGCATCTTGGTGAAGCCGGCGCTCGCATAGGCGTCGATCATCGCCCCCGCCTTCTTCATCGCGGTAGCTGCTGCCATGTGCTTCCACGGATTGGGTCCGAGATGATCGCCGCCAAGGATCAGGCGATCGACTGGGAAACCCGCTTTCAGCGCATGCGCCTCGACGAAGCTGCGGAAGTCGGCGGGCGTCATCCCGGTGTAGCCGCCCTCGTGGTTGACCTGGTTGCAGGTGGCCTCGATCAGCACATCCGCGTGCCGCGCGGCGCCGTGGCGCAGGGCAGCCTCGATGACCAGCGGATGCGCCGAGCAGACCGAGGCGATGCCGCTTCTCTCGCCTGCGGCGCGCCTGGCCGCAATGTTCGCAAACCTTCGCGTCGCGTCACTCACTGGGTGTTGCCCGTGGCGATGAATGCCTCGACCGCTTCAAGCGGGAAAATGCCTTCCATCGGCCCCTTGCGGGTGACGGCAAGCGCACCGCAGGCATTGCCGATCCGCAGGGCTTCGGCAGGAGCCGCCCCGCGCAGCCAGAACGAGACGAAGGCAGCACCGAAACAATCGCCCGCGCCGGTCGGATCGACCTCGTCGACGGCAAAGCCGGACGAGGCGACCGCACCGTGTCGATCATGATAAACGGCGCCGGCGGCGCCTTTCTTCAGGACGATGCAGGACAGGCCACGGGCCAGCAGTTCGTCGACTGCGCCCTTCTCGTCCGTGGCTGATGAAAACAGGAAGAGTTCCTCGCCGCTCGGCAGGAAGATGTCGGCTTGCGCCAGCACTTGGTCGAGTGCTGCGCGCATGCCGGATGCCTGCATGATCTCGCGGCGGATGTTCGGATCGAACGACACGGTTCCACCTTTGGCCTTGACCGTCTCGATCGCCGATAGCGCCACCGCGATGGCGCGGTCGGAAAACAGCGACGAGCCCATGACATGGACATGATCGGCGCCGGCGAGCAGCTTTGTCGCCGCCGCGTTTGTCTCGATCAGGCCGGCGGCGCTGTTGCGGATGTTGAAGACGAAATGCCGGCTGGCGTCGGCCCGGTAGGTGACGAAAGCGGTGCCCGTTGCATGTCCCTTGTGCACCGCGATCGCCGACACGTCGGCGCCCAGTGCCCGCAGCCGCTCTATATTCAGCCTGCCGAAATCGTCATCGCCGACGGCGCCTATGAGACCGGCCGGCTGGCCAAGCGCCGCCGCCTGGCCGATGAAGATGGCAGGCGCTCCGGACGGGTAGGGTCCAAGCAGCGGACCAGGCTCGAGAAAGCTCTGGCCGATCCGCTCGGCCATGATCTCGACCAGAATCTCGCCGGCACTGACCAGCTTCCTCATCTCGCGGAATCCCTCCCGGCGTTTCGCCTCGGCCTCGCTTCTGATGAACCGCGCGAGCACTTTCCGGGTGACATGAATTTCGAATTCGCCCACGAGGTGAATACGGCTTGTGCTTTTTCGCGTCAATTAATAAATTGACGCATGAAAACTATCAAAATTGTCTGTAAAGTTTCGCCTTGCAGTTGCGCGCTGGCGCACCGTATGTAGAGACCGGGCAGCGCTCGTAGCCGCGCGGGGGGCTTTGATGTCGATGACACACAAGACGATGGAGGATTTTGCTCGCTCTTGCGGCGTCTCCAGGCCGACACTGTCGAAATATTTCGACGATCCGACCAGCGTCAAGCCGGCGACACGTCAGCGGATCGAGGTGGCGCTGCGTTCGTCCGATTACCAGCCCAATCTCTTTGCGCGAAACCTGAACCGCAAACGGACCCGCAGCATCGGCATTGTCGTGCCGACGGTCGCCGATCCCTTCTATTCGGAAATGGTCAGCCGAATCGAGCTCAGGCTGCGCGACGAAGGCTACTGGCCGATCGTGATCTCATCGCACGGCTCTCGCGAGCTCGAAGTGGAAGCAGCGCGAACCATTCTTTCCCTAAAGGTTTCCGGCGCGCTGATTGCGCCGCTCGGCCTGCGCTCAGACCACCGCACGCTGGAGAAGCTGACACAGACCATACCGATCGTCTATTTCGACACTTATCTCGAGGGCGACACGCCATTCGTCGGCAACAACAACAGCCAGAGCGTCTCGACCATCGTCGATTATCTATGCCGTTCCGGCGATGCCCCGGTCTATTTCGACATCCCGCACGTCAACCACAATTCGCGCGAACGCCTGAACAGCTATGTCGGCGCCATGCAGCGGCTTGGGCATGAGCCGGTGCTCATCGGCAACACCTACGACTACACCTGGGATTTCGAACGGATCGGCTATGAGCAGATGGAAGCGATGCTCGCCCGTGGCGGTCTGCCGGGCAAGACCATTCTGTGCGCCAACGACCGTCTCGCCTTCGGCGTGATGGCCGCCGCCTACTCGCAAGGCCGCAAGGTCGGCCGCAAGGGCGATTGCGACCTGCGGGTCGCAGCCCATGACGACCATCCGCTGAGCCGCTACACCTGCCCTGCCCTCACCACCATGGCGCAGGATTTCGCTTCGATGGCGGGACGCAGCGTCGAAACGCTGCTGGCCTTGCTGGACGAGGACGACGCGGCAGTTGCCCCCAAGGTCAGTCTCGACGCGACGCTGGTGATGCGTCAGTCGGCCTGAGCGTTTCCAAAGACAGGATCGAAGCCGCGCCATGCGGCAACCGCCGCGCCGACCGCTTGCCGCGCCGCCGGACCATGACGGCCCATCGAGACGAAGCCGTGGATCTGGCCGGGCCAACGCCGCAGGACGACCGGCACACCGTCATCTTCCAGAAGCTTGGCATAAGCCTCGCCTTCGTCGGCGAGGATGTCGTGACCGGCGATGGCGACAAAGGCCGGGGCTGCGGCGGCAAGGCTCGCGGCTTTGAGCGGCGATACGCGCCAGTCGCCAATGTCCCTGCCATCGCGGATGTAGTGGTCGCGGAACCAGGCCATGGTCGCCGCGGTGAGACCATAACCCTCGGCAAAGCGGCGATAACTGTCCGCCGCCTGCGAGGCGTCCGTGTTCGGATAGAACAGCAGTTGCGCAGTCGGCGGGTTCTTATCACCGCGCGCAAGCAGGCAAAGCACGGTAGCGAGATTGCCGCCGGCACTGTCGCCGGCGACAGCGAGTCGCTCTGCATCGATGCCGAGGTCGCCCGCGCTGTCCTGCATGAAGGAAAGTGCGGCACGGCAATCTTCGATCGCCGCCGGAAATTTGTGCTCCGGCGCCAACCGATAGTCGGGAGAGACAACGACGCAGGCCGCCATATTGGCAAGCCAGCGGCAGATCTCGTCATGCGACTCGAGATTGCCGATCACCCAGCCGCCGCCATGCAGATAGAGCAGCGCCCGGGCAGCGGCCCCGCTCACGCCCTGTCCGCGATAGATCCTGAGCGTCAACGGGCCGCCTGGCCCGGCGATGATGCGCTCGGTCAGCGAAGCGACAGGCTCACGCTCACCTTGCAATGCCGGAAAGCCCTGCTCATAGGCGCGGCGCGCTTCTTCGGGAGTGCCAGCTTCGAATGGCGGGGCAGCCGCCTGCCGGTCGAGCCCGAGCACATGCCAGGCCTCCGGATCGAGCAAGGGCGAAAGCGTTGTCGTCACAGCAGGTCCCCTCCGATATCAGGCAAGCAGGCTGGCCGCTTCGTCTTCCCCAAGAAGCGGCGGCTGATCAACCTTTGTGTTGACGGCGACGGACTCACGGCTCTCTGCCGAAGCGAGAATCGCCTCCATGATCTCCAGCACATGCAGCGCAAGGTCGCCGGACGCGCGCGGCCTTCTGCCGGTTGTCAGCGCGCGTGAAAGATCGGCGACCCCGAGCATGCGATAGTTGCCGCGGTCCGGCGCGGCGAAGGGCCAGTTGCACGCGCCATAGAGTTCGCTCTCACTGTGGAATTCGGCCCAGTCGGCCCCACGTTCCGACAGCGAGACGGTGCCGCCGAACGTGTCCGGATCGGGCAGCCTGAGCGAGCCTTCCGTCCCATGCAGCTCGATCGGGTGGTTGGAGTGCCTGAAGACATCCCACGAGGCGCCGAAGGTGACGATGGAGCCCGAGCGGAACTCCAGCAGCGACAGGATGCTGGTCGGCGTGCCGACCTTGAAGCTGGTGTTCCTGTAGGGGCCTTCGGCGGTGATCAGACGCTCCTCCTGGCCCCGCGTCGCCATCGCCATCACGCGGGCCACCGGCCCGAGCAAATTGACCAGCATCGTCAGGTAGTACGGACCCATGTCGAAGACCGGTCCGCCGCCGGGCTGATAGTAGAATTGCGGATTGGGATGCCAGTGCTCCATGCCGCGCCCCATCATGAAGGCGGTGCCGGTCACGGCGCGGCCGATCGCGCCCTCGTCCATGAGGCGGCGCGCCCGCCGTCCGGCGGCGCCGAGGAAGGTGTCCGGGGCCGAGCCCAGCAGCAGCCCGCGCTCCGCCGCCTCAGCGACAAGCCGCCGCCCGTCGCTGGCCGAGGTCGCCAGCGGCTTTTCGGTGAAGACGTGCTTTCCCGCCGAAAGCGCCGAAAACGAAATGTCGAAATGCGCCGCCGGGATGGTCAGATTGAGGACAAGCTCTATCTCCGGGTCGGCCAGAAGCGCATCGACGCTGAGAGCCCGGATGCCGTAGTCGCTGGCACGCAGGGCCGCCATGTCAGGCGATATGTCGGCGCAGGCGCGCAGCTCGACCTCGCCGAACAGAGCCGCATAGCGCAAATAGGTCATCGAGATGTTGCCGCACCCGACAACGCCGATGCCGAGCTTAGCTGCTGGTCTGTCCAGCATTTTCTATTCCACCTCCCGACGTCGCAACGCTCTGGTTGACCCATTGCACCAGCAACGGATCACATTCGAAAGCAGGCTTTACAGCATTTTTAAATGTTGACGCGCGTAAAATTTTTATGGAACATGCGGAAATGCTGTCTGGAAGGCTGCCAGAGCAAGGAGGAGAAAATGACTGATATCGTCAGGCTCGCCATCGCTGATCCCCGCGCTCGAGCCCTGCTACAACGCTGGCCACGACATTCCTGTGCCTCTTCGCCGGGTCGCCAGCTGCCTTCGCGCTGTCACGGCTCAACGTCAAGGGCCGCTTCGGCATCCTGACGGTCTTCCTTTCGGTGTCGATGTTTTCGCAGACCGCGCTGGGTCGGGCCCTAGGGTGACATCGCCGCAGCTTCGGCCGTCGCCACCGTCCCTTTGATCGTGCTGGTGCTGTTCTTCCAGCGGCACATCATCGAAGGGCTGACGCAGGGCGGCATCAAGGAATGAAAGGACGATCGTGAAAGACCTGAAAGTCGGATGCCAGACCTTTACCTGGGAAATGCTCGGAGACCGGTTTGCCGGTGGTCCCGACGATCTGCTTAAGGCGATCGCCGATGGCGGGTATGCCGGCATCGAGATCACCGACACGATGATCGGCTACTATGCCGACAGGCCGGCGGAATTCGCCACGGCACTGAAATCGGCCGGGCTGGCGCTCGTCTCTTTCGCCTTCGGCTCGAACAGCGGCTTCACGCTGAAGGAGAAGATCGGCGCCGACCTAGAGGCGGCGCAGCGCTGGATCGAATTCGCGGCTGCCTTTCCAGGCGCGCTGGTTTCGATGGGCTCGGCCACCGTCATGTCCGACGGCCCGCGCGACGATAAGTTCAATATTGCTGCGGAGTTCTACAACAAGGCCGGCGAATTCGGACACAAGGCCGGCGTCGACATCGCTGTCCATCCCAGTTCCCACCACAACACGCTGCTGTTCGACCGTGCCGACTATGACCGGATTTTCGCACTGATCGATCCGTCGCTCGTCGGCTGGGTGCCCGACACCGGCCACATACTGCGCGGCCATGAAGACATGATCGACACGCTCACCACATACCGAGACCGCATCCGCTACATCCACTTGAAAGACGTCGACGCCGGCGGCACCTGGGCTATGCTCGGCAAGGGCATCTGCGACACCCAAGCGGTGATCGATATCGCCAGCGCCGCACCTCGTTTCAACGGCTGGCTGGTGCTGGAAGAGGAATCCGAGATCGCCGCCGCCGATCCGGCCGCCGCGGTCAAGACCAACCGCCAGACCATGCGCGGCTACGGGGCGTGAGGAAGAGACCATGATCCGGAAGCAAGACCGTCGCCTTCGTGTCGGCGTGCTCGGCTGCGGGCCGATCGCCCAGTTCGCCCATCTCGAATCCTGCGTGAAGGCCAGGAACGCCGATCTCTATGCGATCTGCGATGCCGCCCCCGATCTTCTGGCGCGCATGGGCGCGACCTACGAACCCGAAAAAATCTATCGCGATTACGATGAGATGCTGGCCGACCCGCAACTGGAAGCGGTGATCGTCGCGACCTCCGACGCCTATCACGTGCCGACGTCGATCAAGGCGCTCGAGGCCGGCAAGCACGTGCTGTGTGAAAAGCCGATCGGCGTCTCGGTCGAGGAAGGCGAGATGCTCGCCGATGCGGTCCGGCGCTCCGGCAAGGTGCTGCAGGTCGGCCATATGAAGCGCTTCGACCCGGCACTGGAAGCGGCGCGCGATTTCGTCCGGGACGAGATCGGCGAGATCCTGGCGCTAAAAGCCTGGTATTGCGATTCCACTCACCGCTACACCAACACCGACGCGGTCCAGCCGCTGCCGGTCACCAGCAAGCTGGCGCGCAAGCCGGGCGGCAATCCGAAGGCCGATCTCAGGCAGTATTTCATGCTCGCGCACGGCTCGCACCTCGTCGACACAGCGCGCTTCCTGTGCGGCGAGATCGTTGCCGTGCGCGCCCGCCTCAACGAACGTTTCGGCGCCTATTGCTGGTTCGTCGAAACCGAATTCGCCAATGGCGCGCTCGGCCATCTTGATCTCACCGTGGCTGTCCGCATGGACTGGCATGAGGGTTTTCAGCTCTATGGCGAAAACGGCTCGGTGATCGCGAAGACCTTCAATCCCTGGTATTTCCGGGCGAGTGAGGTCGATATCTTTCACGAGAAGGATGCGACGTCGCGAAGGCCGCTCGGCGCCGACGGGCATTTCTTCAGGCGGCAGCTCGAAGGCCTCGCCGAGACAATCCTTGACGGCAAGCCGATGCGCGGCGCCAACGTCGAGGACGGCCTTGCCTCGATCCGCGCCATGGTGGCGATCGCCCGCTCGGTCGAAAGCGGTGAGCGCGTCGAGATCGCCAGCGTCACGGGAGCGGTCTGATGCAGATCGGGGTGTTCGCCAAGACCTTCCCGGGCAGCGAACCGGCCGGCGTACTGGCAGCGGTCCGCGACGCGGGATTTGCCGTCACCCAGTTCAACCTGGCCTGCGCCGGCCTGCCGTCGATGCCGGATGCAGTGCCGCAAGACGCCATTAATGCCATCGCGGCCGCGTCCAATGCTTGCGGTGTCGCGCTGGTGGCGCTCTCCGGCACCTACAACATGGCCCATCCCGACAGGGCTGTGCGCGACGACGGCCTGCGCCGGCTTGGCGTGGCCATCAAGGCCGCGGCATCCCTGTCCGTTCCCTTGGTCACCTTGTGCACGGGAACGCGCAACGCGGACGATCAGTGGGCGTATCACCCTGACAATGCTGCCCCTGAGGCATGGGACGACATGGCGAGCGAGATGGAAAAGGCGTTGCAACTCGCCGAGCGCCACGGCGTTGATCTCGGCATCGAGCCCGAACAGGCCAACATCGTCACCTCGGCGTCGGACGCGATGCGCCTCATCGCCGAGATGGGCTCGAAACGGCTGCGCATCGTGCTCGATCCGGCCAACCTGTTCGAACAGGCGAGCCCGGCCGAAGCACGCGACATCGTCGCCGCCGCCGTCGAAACCACGGCAGGCCATGTCGCCATGGCGCACGCCAAGGACCGTTTCGCCGACGGCCGCTTCGCCACCGCCGGGCAAGGTGTCGTCAATTTCCCGGATTTTGTCGCTCGACTAAAGGTATCAGGCTTTGACGGGGCGCTGGTCACCCACGGCCTTTCGGCCGACGAAGCGCCCGGGGTCGCCCGCTTCCTGAAGGGGCTGACCTGATGCGCCGCCTTGCCAAGCTGCTTCGCGATGACGCATTGCTCCAAGTCTGCGACCACGGCGACGGGCTTGCGGTTGTCTTTCAGCACGGCCTGGGCGGTGGCGAGGCGCAGGTCGCCCAGGCTTTCCCTTCCGGGCCGGGGTTGCGGCGCATCACGCTGGAATGCCGCGGGCACGGCGCCTCCGGACTGGGCAGCCGCCGGCCGTTTTCCCTGGAGATGTTCGCGGACGATGTTGTTGCCGCCGCCGATCGGGCCGGTCTCGACCGTTTCGTCGCGGGCGGCATTTCCATGGGCGCCGCGATCGCCATGCGCCTTGCCTGCCGTCATTCTGACCGCGTCGCGGGCCTGCTGCTGGTGCGGCCGGCCTGGATTTTCGACAGCGCGCCGGTGAACCTGCGGCCGATCGCCGAGGTTGCCAAGCTTATCCTGGACCACGGCCCCGACAAGGCGAGGGCGATCTTCGCGCAATCGGAAACCGCCGCGCGCCTGCAGCGCGACGCGCCCGACAACCTTGCCTCGCTGTTCGGCTATTTCGACCGGCCGGACGCCGCGCCATTCACGCAGGTCCTCGCCGACATTGCCGCCGACGGCCCGGGAGTTTCAGCGAGTGACGCCGCTGCCCTTGGCATCCCCACGCTCGTCATCGGCAATGCCATGGATGCGGTGCATCCGCTGACGGCGGCCCATACGCTCGCGGCGGCGATCCCCGGCGCCACGTTTGCGGAGATCTCTTCCAAGGCGCTCGACAGCGTCAGGCATTTCGCCGAGCTGCAGGCTGATATCACGACCTTCCTTCACACCTCCTCGAACTTCCGGAGCCTCATTCCGTCATGACGACCAAAACCCTGTCCGGTCCCGCCGCCATCGCCGCCCTGCCGCGCAACCGGCTGCTCGGCGAGTTTTCGCTGTGGTCGGCCGACCTTGCCAATATGGAGCGCGACCTGAAGCGCATAGAACCTCATGTCGATCTCCACCACATCGACGTCGCAGACGCCCGCTTCACCCCCGGCTTCCTGTTCTTCCCGGATCTGGTAGCGCGGATCGCCGGGCTGACGGCAAAACCGATCCATGTGCACCTGATGGTCGAAGCGGGGATCGTCGAGGAGCAGACGCGCCAGTTCATCGAGGCCGGTGCCGACCTAGTCAGCGTCCATGCCGAAAACGGCGAAGCCGGCCTGCGCGCCGTGCGGCTTGCGCATCAACTCGGCGCCGAGGCCGGCGTGGTGCTCAGGCTGGAAACGCCGGTCGCTGCGGTCACCCCGTTCCTGCCCGAAGTCGCGTTTGTGACGCTCCTCGGCACATCCATCGGCGTCAAGGGCCAGAGCCTTTCCGACCAGGCTTGCCCCCGCCTGATTGAGGCACGCATGCTGATGCAGCAAGCCGGTCGTGAGGCCGATCTCATCCTGGCTGCCGACGGCGGCATCCGCCACGAGACGGTGCCGCGCCTGCGCGCCGCCGGGGCCGAGACGGTGGTGCTCGGATCGCTGGCATTCGGCGACCCTGACCTCGCGCAGCGCATGGCCTGGCTGCGTGGACTGAAGGTCGCCGCCTGATGACAAGACTGGCCCTCGCCTTCGATCTCGGCGGAACGGAGCTGCGCGGCGCGCTGGTCGAGAGCGGCGGCCGCATTGTCGCGCAGGTTTCGGCGCCGACGATGGCGATCGCGGGATCGGATGCGGTGATCGGCCAGATCATTGCACTGGCCGGGGCGCTTCTGACACAGCGCCCACAGGCGGATGTCGCCGGGATTGGCATCGGCGCGCCGGGACCGCTCGATCCCAAGGCCGGCATCGTGATCGCGCCGCCGACGCTGGCCGGCTGGCACGACGTGCCGTTGATCGACATTCTCGGCAAGCATTTCGGCCTGCCGGTGCGGCTGGAAAACGACGCCAACGCGGCCGCCCTTGGCGAATGGCGCTTCGGCGCCGGCCGAGGCAGCGGATCCCTGGTATTCGTCACCGTGTCGACCGGCATCGGCGGCGGGGTCGTTGCCGACGGCCACATCTATCACGGCCGGCGCGGGCTGGCGGCCGAAATCGGCCACATGACCATCACCGGCGAGGGCGACCGCTGCTTCTGCGGCGCCGTCGGCTGTTTCGAGGCGGTCGCCTCCGGAACCGCGCTCGGGCGGCGTGCCACAGCGCTGACAACGCCGGGCGACGGCTCCCGGCTCAGGCGCCTTTCGGCTGACGGCGATGTTTCAGCCAGGCACGTCGTCGAAGCCGCACGTGCCGGCGATATCAGCGCGCTCGAATTGATCGAGGCGGAGGCGAAGTGGCTCGGCATCGGCTTCACCAACCTGCTTCACCTCTATTCGCCGGACCTGATCGTCATGGGCGGCGGCCTCGCCAATGGCTTCGACCTGTTGGCTCCAACCATCAGGGCAACCGTCGAGCAGCG
This sequence comes from Mesorhizobium sp. WSM4849, assembly GCF_055811385.1. Taxonomy (NCBI): domain Bacteria; kingdom Pseudomonadati; phylum Pseudomonadota; class Alphaproteobacteria; order Hyphomicrobiales; family Phyllobacteriaceae; genus Mesorhizobium; species Mesorhizobium sp. WSM4849. Next base: position 110,721 of record NZ_JBVVPW010000004.1, on the reverse strand, counting down.
GGCGATGCCGGCCTACCGGGATGTGCCGATCGTGCCGGCGCAGCTTGGCGACCGCGCAGGACTGATCGGCGCGGCCAGCCTGATCCTGTGGGAAGGCGAACCGGGCGCGCCATTGGCGATGGCGCAGGACGAGGACAACAAAGACGGCGCGACTGAGCGTGCCGGCGCCAGGGAGACAAGCCATGGCTGAGCTCAAGCTGCGCGGTGCGCGCAAATCCTACGGGTCCGTCGAGATCATCAAGGGGCTTGATCTTGACGTCGAGGACCGCGAATTCGTCGTCTTCGTTGGCCCGTCCGGCTGCGGCAAGTCCACGCTGCTCCTGCTGAAGCTGAAGGTGGCGTCAGCCGTCCCCGAAGGCGTAACCGTGACCCTGCCGGGCGGCGAGGCGTTGACCGTGCCGGTCGCCGCCGGCGCAAGCAAATCCGGCGACGATCTGCTGCTCGGCATGCGGCCGGAACATCTCCGCATCTCGGCCAACGGACAATTCAAGGGGCAAGCCGTGCTGGCGGAGCGGCTTGGCAGCCTGACCATCCTGCATGTCGAGATCGCGCCTGACATCACTTGGTCGTCCAGGCCGAAGGCAGCGACAGGACGCCGTTGCACAGCCCGATCGCGCTCGACATCTCGCCATCGGCTTGCCACCTATTTCGCACCGATGGGCCAGCGCTGGCGCCTCTGCAACCGGCCTGACGGCGTGCACTTGCAGTTTGACCCGGACCACTGACGACGCCGCATCGAGCCTGCTTCGACTTCCCAGCAGTGTCGATTTCTGCTGCATCGCAGCACATCAAAAACCACTGCACACCATTTTAAATCTTGACGCGTGTCAAATTTTTCTAAAACATGCGGAAATGCCGAAAGGTATCGGTCAGCGCTCTGGGAGGAGAAATGCCCGACACGAACAATGACCCGGAACGGTCCCTGAACCGGCGAGCCGCATGGCAATCGCCCAGTGGTCGGCAGCTTTTCGCAAGTGCCGGGCTGGCCTTCGCCGGCACAGGCATTCCGTTCGCCGAACAACGGGTCAATTGCGGCACAACCAACAATTAGGAGGAGGCAGAAGCATGCGTATGTTCAATTGCCTGTCGCTTGGCGCAGGCCTGTTTGCAACCGTTATTTCCATGTCGGCCCAAGCCCAGGACGCGGCCCGCGTCGCGGCTATCGTCAAGGGTCTCGACAATCCCTTCTTCCAGTATATGCACCAGGGCATCGAAGAGCAGGCCAAGGCCGACGGCGTGGCCGTCACTATCCAGGCAGCCGCCAATATGGGCGATGCCACCGGGCAGGCCGATCGGTTGACCGCCATGGCCATGCAGGATTTCGATTGCTATCTGGTCAATCCGATCAGCGTCAGCAACCTCGTCCAGGCACTTGTGCCTGTCGCCCAGAAGAACAAGCCGATCGTCAACATCGACAGCACCATCGACGCCGAGCAGGCCAAGGCCGCGGGCTTCACCATCTCAACCTATATCGGCACAGACAACGTTGCCGCCGGCGTGCTGGCAGGCGAGGAGATGCTGAAGCTGGTTCCTGCAGGCTCCAAGGTCGCGCTGGTGGCCGGCATCGTCGGCGATGTCGGCAGCAACGCCCGCATCAAGGGCTTCAAGCAGGCTGTCGAAGGCAAGCTCGAAGTCGTGGTGATGGTCAGTGCCGACTGGGATCGCGAGAAGGCACTCACCGCTGCCACCGACATCCTGGCCGCGCATCCCGATCTCGCCGGCTTCTTCGCCGCCAACGACATCATGGCGCTCGGCGTTCAGCGCGCCGTCCAGACCTCGGGCAAGGACGTCAAGGTGATCGGCCTCGACGGCATCGTCGACGCGTTGAAATCGGTCGCGGCCGGCGAACTCGCCGCGACCGTCGCGCAATATCCCTATGTCGTCGGTGCCATGGGCGTGGAAGCCTGCAAGGCAGCGGCCATGGACAAGGAACTGCCCGCCAACGTGCCGGCGCCGGTTCTGTTGATCAACAAGGACAATGCCGAAGCCTCGCTGAAGAACTTCCCGCGTCCGGGCGGCGACTATCCCGATCCCTTCCGCGAGATGTTGAAGTGAGCATTCCTGAACAAAACGCGCCCGTGCATACCGCGGGCGCGGCGGAGGAGAGCCGCCCCTCCCTGTCGGCTCTCCTCCTGGATCCTTCCTTCTGGGCCGACTGGGCATCGGTCGTCGGCCTTGTCGGCCTCGTCATCGTCTTCGGCATTAGTCAGCCGGTCTTTCTCAGCATCGCCAATTTGCAGGCCCTGCTGCTGGCCGCGGCAATTCTGGTCGTGCTGTCGATCGGCCAGACCTTCGTCGTCGCCACCGCCGGCATCGATCTCTCCTTGGCGGCAGCCGTCATGCTGGGCGCCATCATCCTCGGCCTCGTCGATGCCGCGGGCTATGGCATCTTCCTCGCCTGTGTGCTCGCCGTAGCCGCCACCAGCGCGGTCGGTTTCCTCAATGGCGTGCTCATCACAGCCGGGCGAATACCCGACTTCGTGGTAACGCTCGGCACGCTTTCGGGCGTCACCGGGCTCGGCCTGATCTTGTCGGGCGGCGAGCCGATAATGGTCGGCTCGCCTTTCCTGCTGCGGCTGGCCTCGGGCTCCTTTGGACCGTTCGGCTATCCCGTCTGGGTGGCGATATCGGCCGTTCTGGTGGCGCATATCGCGCTCTACCACACCCGCTTCGGCGTGCATCTGCTGGCGACCGGCGGCCAGGTCGAAAGCGCCAGCGCGCTCGGCATCCGCACCAACCGGGTCAAGATCGCCGCCTATACGATTTCAGGCTTCTGCGCCGGCATCGCCGCACTGCTCCTGGTGGCACGCATCGGCTCGGCCGAACCGCAGATCAATACCAGCCTTCTGCTCAATTCGGTGGCGGCAGTCGTCTTGGGAGGCGTCAGCCTGTTTGGTGGACGCGCCAGCATTCTCGGCCCGGCGATCGGAGCGCTGATGCTCACCGCTCTCGTCAACGGACTGACGCTGCTCAGCGTTTCGGCCTTCTACCAGCCCCTGGCCGTTGGCGCCATCGTGGTGCTGGCGGCACTGATCATGCGGTATCAGAAATGAGCGCCGTCAATCACTCCCCGTCGGCCGACGCGATCCTCGCCTGCGAAGGGCTGAGCAAGCATTTCGGCGGCATCCGCGCCTTCACCGATGTCGCCTTCCAGGCCCGCCGTGGCGAGGTCACGGCTGTGATCGGCGACAACGGCGCCGGCAAGTCGACACTGATACGCTGCCTGGTCGGCGTGCATGTGCCGGATGCAGGAGACATCTTCTTCGACGGGCGGCCGCGTCCCTTCGCCAATCCCGACGAGGCGCGTAAGGCCGGCATCGAGACGGTGCACCAGAACCTGGCGCTCATCGACGAACTGACCGTCGCCCAGAACCTGTTCCTCAACCGCGAGATCGTGCGCCGGATCGGTCCCTTCGCCCTGCTCGACCGCAAGGCGATGAAACAGCAGGCGCGCGCCATGCTGTCGCGCCTGTCGATCAACATGCCTTCGGTCAACCAGCGCGTGCGGCGCCTTTCGGGCGGACAACGACAGGCGATCTCGATCTGCCGCGCCGCGGGTTCCGGCGCCAAGCTGGTGGTGATGGACGAACCAACCGCAGCGCTCGGCGTGCAGGAGACGGCCAATGTCGAAGCCCTTATCCGGCGCCTGCGCGAACAGGCCGTCAGCGTCATCCTGGTCAGCCATAACTTCGATCAGGTGCGACGCCTGTCCGACCAGATCTGGGTGATGCGGGCGGGACGGATGGTGGCGACGGTGCGTGCCTCGGAGACCACCGGCAACGAACTCGTTGCGCTCGTCACCGGCGCCGCATGACGGACGGCCGGGTCGAGCCGCACCTGTCGCTATAACGAGCTGTTGGCTGAAACAATTGGTTTGCAAAGGGAGTGTGCCGTGGCGGTGATCCGTGTCGGGCTAGTGGGTCTTGGAGAGGTCGCGCAGTCGATCCATCTGCCGGTGCTGAGCGACCAGCGCGACCGCTGGATCATATCAGGCGTTTATGATGTGTCACCGAGCCTGATAGCGCTGTGTACATCCGAATACCCGACTGCCAAGGCCTTCGAAACGGCAGAGGCGCTGATCGGTTCGCCGGATATCGACGCGGTTTTCATCCTCTCGTCCGACGAGACCCACAGCCGTTTCGTCCGTGCTGCCGTCCAGGCGAACAAGCATATCCTCCTGGAAAAGCCCGCCTGCCTGACGGTGCGCGAGATCGACGAGCTTCTGGCGCTGACGCCAAACTACGCCAAGACGATCTTTGTCGGCTACATGCGCCGCTACGCGCCGGCCTATCTGGCAGCGATGGAGGAACTGCCTGACTTCGCCGACATCACCCATGTCCGAATCTTCGACTTGATCTCCGAGGGCCGGCATTTCCTCAAGAAGAGCCAGAACGTCCTCTATCCCACCGACATCGATCCGGCCCTTTTGGCACGCGGCGCCGAGCAGCGCGAGGCGCTGATCCGCGAAGTGGTGGGCGGCGATGCGCCCGCCGATCTCGTACGCGCCTATCGCGGCCTGACGGCGCTAAGTTCGCACCATATTTCGGCGATGCGCGGGCTGCTCGGCGAACCGGCCCGTGTGCTGGCGGCGCACCGCACCAATGGCGGCGCCAACACCAGCGTGACATTCGACTACGGACATTTCGCCGCCTGCTACGATGCGGTCGTCGACGATCTCGGCCTGTTCGACGCGATGATCGAGGTGCGCTCGAACACCAAACGGGTCCGCATCATTTACGACACGCCCTATATCCGCAGCCTGCCGACGCGGCTCGAAGTGACGGAAACCGGAGCAGCCGGCCCGGTGACGCGGACACACGGGCCGCTCTATGGCGACGCCTTCTCGAATGAACTTGAGACCTTCCATCGCCACATCACCGACGGGACGAAGCCGCTGACCGACCTCGCCGATTCACGTCGCGACCTGGCGCTGATGGCCGAGATCATCGAGCAGATGAAGAAGACTGGCGGGCGCTGAAGCCTGCCGCCTACTTCCCGCAATGGTGATCGTTGATCTTGTTCAACGCATTCGCGTCGGGTCCGACCCTTTGGTAGGAGCAGGCTCCTGCGGCTGTCGTGAACAACTGCTGGTCATAGTAGCGCGGGCCGCCGAACAGGATGTCGATGATGTCGCCTTCGGCGGGAACGTAGCGTTCAGGGTCAGCCCGTTGGTCGCGACTTCCAGCGAAGGCCGCGGCGGACATGCTGCAGCCCATCGCGAAAGCGAGCGCGCAGATCGCAAAGCGTTTTGTCGTCATCGGCAACACCCTTCTGGCCGTTCGGGTTCCCACCATACATCCAAAATCGCCAGCCGAACAAAAGTTCCCTGAACGGCACTCTGGCCAACCAGCTCAACCTGTTTCTCGACCAAGCTGGTCACCACCGGCATCGTCTACAACAGCAAGGCGCCCCTCGTGCCGGCGAGCGGAGAGGATCTCACCAAGGTGGCTACGCCCGGCCTACGCGGCAATCTATCCCGCGATGTCCAGCAAGGACGATACCAGCAACCGGCGTTCGTCGACCGAAAGGACGTCCGAATCGAACAGGTTCATGCTGCGAAGTCCTTCGATGGCGAGGTAGCAGACCAGCAGCGCCTTGAGGTCCGGCGTCTCTCCCTTGAGGCGCTCGAAAACCTGGCGCCTGAACGATTTTATAGGTGTCAGGAAATCGGGATCCTCGGCGATCGCTGAAAATATCCAGGAAGCCGAAGGTTTCGATTCCTCGGCATGTTCGGCCGAAAGCTTGATGTAAGTCGCAAGCGGGCTTTCGCCGTCGACGCCGGCCGTGCGGGCGGACTCCAGCGCCTGTTCGAAGGCGCGCAGGTAATCCTCTACCAGCGCCTGCATCAGTTTCGCCTTGGTCGGAAAATTGTACAGCAAGCCGCCTTTCGACACGCCGGCTCGGCTGGCGACGGCGTCCAGCGACAGGCTGCCGGGCCCTGTCTCGCGTGCCACATCGGCGGCGGCGGCGAGAATTTTATCACGCGAATTTGTTCTGCGGGCCTTCATCATTCGCTCCCCATACTTAGCCTACGCGGAATTGACAAGACCGTCCAGACGGTACAGTAAGATCGCCGTCATTTGAAATCGGGACCCGTCACAGGTATGTGTTTCGGTCATCCGACCGTTATGCCGGGCCATGGCCAAGGGGACTGTTCGTGATCAAGCGTTTCATCATTGCCTTCATTCTGCTCGTGCTGGTGTGCGGCGGCATCGTCGGCTTCAATTTGTTCCGCGACAATGCAATGCAGCAATTCTTCGCCACGATGAAACCGCCGGCCGCGACCGTGTCGACGACAATCGTCAAGCCGACGGAGTGGACGCCGGGCGTCGAGGCGATCGGCACTGTCAGCGCGGTCCGCGGCGTCGACCTGACCGTCGAAACCGCCGGCATCGTCAAGGACATCCTGTTTCACGCCAATCAGAAGGTTGAAGCCAACGCGGGTCTCCTTCAGCTCGACGATGCCGCCGAACGCGCCGATCTCGATGCGACGAAGGCGCAAGCAGCGCTCGACCAGACGGCGTTGACACGCGCCCTTGAATTGCAGAAACGCGATGTCGGCTCGGAATCGACGCTCGATACGGCGCGGGCAGCCGCATTGGCTTCCGCTTCGCGGGTCAACAGGCTGCAGGCGGTGCTCGAGCAGAAGCTGCTGACAGCGCCCTTCAGCGGCACCGTGGGTATCCCCAGGATCGATCTCGGCCAGTATCTCTCACCCGGTACTTCCGTAGTCACCCTGCAGGATCTGGAGACGATGCGGGCCGATTTCTCGGTTCCCGAACAGCAGCTTCCGCTGCTCAAGATCGGCCAGAAGGTACGGCTTGGCGTTGGTGACGGCGAGCTGCCGTTCGCTGGCACCATCCGCGGTATCGACCCGAAGATCGACCCGACCAGCCGGCTGGTGACGGTCAGAGCCGAGGTCGCCAACCCCGAAGGCAAGCTGACCCCTGGCCAGTTCGTGCAGGTGCGCGTCGAACTGCCCGAGGAAAACAACGTGCTGACGGTGCCGCAGACCGCGCTGACCTCCAGCCTGTACGGCGACTTCGTCTTTGTGGTGCGTCCGGCAAAGCCCGCGGACAACGGCGCCGCCCCTGCTGCTCCTGCGAAGCCGGAAGAAAAGCCCGCCACGGATACTGCGAAATCCGCGGCCGAGGCGCGCGCGGCAAAACCCGAGGAAGAACCGGCGGCAACGCCGGCCGAACCGACGGCGGAAGAACAGAAACCGCAGCTCGTGCTTGCCCAGGTGTTCGTCAAGCCAGGCCGCCGCAATGCCGGCCTGGTTGAGATCCTGGAAGGCATCGCGCCCGGCGACGAAGTCGTTACCGCCGGCCAGAACCGCCTTTCCAACGGCATGTCCGTTGCCGTCGACAACACGATCGATCCGACCAAGCCGGCAGGCCAGCAGGCAGCCCAGAAATGAGCTTCTCCGACATCTTCATTCGCCGTCCGGTCCTTTCGACCGTGCTCGCCTTGATGATCCTGCTCCTGGGTTTCCAGGGCATCTTCAGCCTCTCGATCCGGCAGTATCCGGAGGTTGAAGAAACGGCCATCACGATCACCACGGCCTATCCCGGCGCCAGCGCCGACCTGATCCAGGGGTTCATTTCCGCGCCGATCGCCCGTGCCGTCGCTTCGACGGAAAACATCGACTATGTCACGTCGGCAAGCCGGGCGTCCTCCAGCACCGTGACGGTGCAGATGAAACTCGGCTCCAACCCCGACGTCGCGCTGAACGAAGTTCTCTCGAAGGTACAAGGCGTGCGCGGCGACCTGCCGGACGAGTCCGAAGACCCGGTGATCGTCAAGGGCACCGGCGAGCAGTTCGCGATGATGTATATCTCGATGCAGAATCCGAACATGACGCCGGAACAGCTCACCGAATATATCGAGCGCGTCGTGCGGCCGCGCATGTCGACGGTCGAGGGTGTCGCCGACGTGCAGATCTTCGGGGCCGCCGAATATTCGATGCGCGTCTGGATCGACCCGATCAAACTGGCGGCGCGCGGCGTGACGGCGGCGGAAGTGCTGACCGCCATCAACGAATCGAATTTCCTGTCAGCACCCGGCAACACCGAAAACGAATACGTCGCTTCCTCGATTACCGTTCGCTCGACGCTGCAGACGCCGGAAGCTTTCGCCGCTCTTCCGCTCCGATCGAAGGACGGCAACGTGGTGAGGCTGCGCGACGTGGCGCGCGTCGAGCTCGCCGCGGCGAACACCGACACCAGGGTCACTTTCAACGGCAAGCCCGGCATCTTTCTCGCCATCTTCCCGACGCCGGCCGCCAATCCGCTGACGACGGCGGAGGCGATCCACGAAATTGTGCCGACAATTCAGGAGACGCTGCCGCTCGGCATGACGATCGAGATCGTCTACGATTCGACCGAGCAGATCAGCGCGTCGATCGAGGAGGTGTTCAAGACCATCGGCGAGGCGGTCGCCATCGTCATCGTCGTCATCCTGCTCTTCCTCGGCTCGTTCCGCTCGGTGCTGATGCCGATTGTAACCATTCCGCTGTCACTGATCGGCGTCTGCTTCCTGCTGTTTTCGCTGGGCTATTCGATCAATCTTTTGTCGTTGCTGGCCATGGTGCTGGCGATCGGCCTCGTCGTCGACGATGCTATCGTGGTTGTGGAAAATATCCACCGCCACATGGAGGAAGACGGTTTGTCGCCGATGCAGGCGGCCTTCAACGGCATGCGGGAGATCTCGTCCGCCGTCATCGCCATGACGATAACGCTGGCCGCCGTGTTCGCGCCGCTGGCCTTCACCGGCGGCCTGACCGGCGCACTGTTTCGCGAATTCGCGGTGACGCTTGCCGGCTCGGTGGTGCTTTCGGGTGTCGTTGCCCTCACCGTCACGCCGATGATGTCGGCACGCATCCTGAGGGCCGGCTCGCACAGCCGCTTCCAGCGTATTGTCGACAACACGTTCGGGCGCGTCGAAAACATCTATGAGCGGCTGGTCAGCGGCTCGTTGAAATATCGCCCGGTGACGCTGATGATCGTCATCGCACTGGTGGCCACGACCGGTTTCATGTTCACCAAGACCGCGAGCGAACTGGCACCGGAAGAAGACCAGGGCTTCTTGCTGTCTATTGTGAATGCGCCGCGCTATGCCACGTCGGACTACACCGAGACCTATGTGAACCAGATTCTCGGGCTGATGAATGATATCCCCGAAACCAGGGCGCGGTTCTCCGCTGTTGCGTTCCAAGGCCCGACGAACAACGCCTTCGTCGGCTTCGCATTCAAAGACTGGGCCGAGCGCGCGCGCAGCTCGAAGGAACTTCAGGAAGACATCACCGCCCGCCTTGCCAAGGTGGCGGGCGTCGAGGCTTTCGTCTTCGCCCCGCCGACGCTGCCCGGCTCCGGCGGCGGCCTGCCGGTCACGATGGTGGTGCGCTCGACCGGCGATGCCTCCCAGGTGTACGAAGCGGCCGAGGACATCAAGAACAAGGCGCAGGCCTCCGGTCGCTTCCTCGCCGTGCAGAACTCGATGTCCTACGACGCGCCGCAAGTGACGGTGACGATCGACCGCGACCGCGCCGCGGCGCTCAACCTGCCGATCGCCGACATCGGCCGGACGCTGACCCTCTTGGTCGGTGGCGCCGAAGTGGCGCAATTCGACCGCGAATCCAACAGCTACGACATCATCCCGCAGGTGCCGCAGAACTTCCGCGACAACCCTGAAAAGCTGGCCGAGTATTTCGTGCGCAGCGCGTCGGGGGAGATGGTGCCGCTCTCGGCGGTGGTGAAGATCTCGAACAACGCCTCGCCGGCCGTGATCGAGCAGTTCAACCAATTGAACTCCGCCACGATTTCCGCTCTGCCATTGCCAACCGTCACCACCGGCGACGGGCTGAGGACCATCGAGGACATCGCCAGGGAAAGCCTGCCCGAGACGTTCTTCATCGACTATACCGGCCAGTCGCGGCAGGAGAAGGAACAGGGCTACACGATCATCATCGCCTTCGCGGCAGCCGTTCTCGTTATCTATCTGGTGCTGGCGGCGCAGTTCGAAAGCTTCCGCGATCCGTTGATCATCATGATGTCGGTGCCGCTGTCGATCTTCGGCGCGATCGTGCCGCTCAATCTGGGGCTGGGAACGCTCAATATCTACACGCAGGTCGGTCTGATCACGCTGATCGGCCTGATCACCAAGCACGGCATTCTTCTGGTCGAGTTCGCCAACCAGCAGCGCGAGCTCCACGGGATGCGGCGGCGCGATGCGATCGTCGCCTCGGCCAGGGTGCGGCTAAGGCCGATCCTGATGACGACGGCGGCGATGGCGCTCGGCGTGGTGCCGCTGATCATCTCCAGCGGCGCGGGTGCGGCGGCGCGCTATTCGATGGGCCTGGTGATCTTCACCGGCATTCTGGTGGGGACCATGTTCACCCTGTTCGTGGTGCCGATGTTCTACACCTTCATTGCCAGCAAGGACCTGCCGCATCACGCCGAGAAGCCGGATCCGAAGCTGATGCCGGTCCCGGTTGATTGATTGACAAAAAAGGCCGGAAATTTCCGGCCTTTTTCTTGGGCAGTGATATCCGACCCGCAATATATTTATACCCGGCAGGCGGATAGTCTTTGGTTATCTATTTGACGATGACGATCCGGGTGTTGGCCGGACCGAAAATCTCGACAAGCTGGTAGAAATCGGCGGCATTGTCCGGATGCAGCCGCACGCAGCCATGCGAGGCCGGGCGGCCGAGACGCTTGACGAAATTGGTCGCATGCACGGCGTAGCCACCCTTGAAGAAGACCGAATGCGGCATCGGCGCGTTGTCATATTTCCTCGAATACCACATTTGGTGCATGCGGGTCGGCTTGAACGAGCCGGTCGGGGTGACATGCCCCTTGCCGCCGGTCGAGACTTTCCACGCGAAGGTCGGCCGCCCGTCGACCAGGACCTCCATCGTCTGCTGCGAAAGCGAAATCCGCGCCACGATCTGATTAGCGGCCCGATTGGCGGCATGGGCAACGCCGTTGCCGGCGCCGAACAGAAGAACCGTACCCGCGGTGACGGCGGCGGCGATGTTGATGAGCTTGGCGGAAATGCCAGTGTACATGATATCCCCTGTCTGCCGGGCACGGCCGGCTCCAATTCGATGAGTGGCTTATCGTTGGGTCACGTTTCGAATTGATTTCGCACGGCAGACGTTTCTGTTTCGAATCTGTTTCCTCTGGTTAACGGACGGAAGCCCATCCGAGGGGTTGCAGGGGTGAATCAAGGACACAACGCCTCGGCTGATCGAGCCCGGATTCCGCAAAAAGCTACCGCCATCTCCAAGCGAAAGTGCGGTTTTCGCTCCTAGGAAAGAAACTTGACTTGGCTCGAAACCAATCTGCAACAAAGCGCGGACTCTAGCGGCATGAGTTGGATACAGGCCACCCCCAGAGTTGACCCAACGAAAACAGCCGGCACAAACGAAGATGAACATGCAATCGAACGCGATCTCCTGGCTCTTTAGGATAAGCATAGCCGCAGCGATCATTGGCGGTGTCGGCACCTTCGCCGGCAACCCGATGACGAAGCTTGCGGAGATGACTTCAGGCGAAGGTTCGACGCTGCATGCCGCACTGTTTTTCGCCACGGTCTGGATCGTGTCCAGTCTGCGCATTAACCGGCTCAAGACCCTCTGGCGGGTCGGTTTTGGGCTGAAGAAGATGCGCGGCCCCTCCGGCAACTTGCAGCCGAGAGGACCGAAGGCCCGCGCCGCGACGGGGGGCTCCGCTGGCGGCGCGGGCACTTCGGGGGTTTCCCTGAAGCGAACCTAAAACCTAATTTGCGGGACGAAAACGATGAACACGAAATCTGCAGCTTCGGTGCTTTCCGCACTGCTCTACGCACAGGGCCTGCTCGGCTTTGCCGGCCTCGCTACCGTGCTTCTTAGGGATCGTGCCCATGCGAGCGAATTCGTCGCGGCCAGCGAAATGCCGTCAGGTCCGTCGCTTCTCGTGGTGCGCTGAGCGCCTGGGCCTGTGGACAGTACGGTGAGGGCCCCGGCCTCAGTCGGCGAACTGCGTCGGCGGATCGAACCGGTAGCCCGCACCCCTTATGGTGGTGATGGTTTCGGTGTCGAGCTTGCGGCGCAGCCGCACGATACGCGAATCGATCGAGCGATCGAAGGCATCGGCATTTTCGGCGGGCGCGGCGGCAATGATGTCGTCGCGCGTCAAGACCTTGCGCGGACTGGCCAGGAACAATCTGAGCAGCGCCACCTGACCCGGCGACAATTGTTCTTCCGTGCCGGACCGATGCATGACCATGGCCGACCGGAGGTCGACCGTCGCGTTCTCCAGCACGACCAATTCCCCGGCATTCCTGCCGCGCCGTGCCAGCAAGCCGCCGATACGGGCGGCGAGTTCCCTGACGTTGAGCGGGCTCTCGACGACGTCGGCGGCGCCGAGTTCGAGCGCCAGCACCTTGTCGACGAGATCGGCCGGCCGGCAGATCAGGATGAAATCCGGCCCGCCCTCGCCGCCATGGCGCCTGAGCAGATCACGCCCTTCCGCCTGGCTCAGGCTGTCGCCGACGACGACGACATCGATGCCCTTTCCGGAAAGCAAGGATTCGGCCTCCCACGGCTGTCGCACCGCGCGCACCTCATGACCACGCCGTTCGAGATGGTCGGCGAGATCGGTCGCGACCACTTCCGCGACCGAAACAAGCGCGATGACGGATCGTGCAGCCATTTTTTTCCACCCTGCAACCGGCAACCCAAGATGAGTGCTGGACATGATGTTTATACCCAATCTACTTTCCGCTGAAAGCGGGAGCGAGAGCATAGTGCGGGCACGAATTGTCGTCGTCGAGGACGAGCCGGATCTGAGGGACGCGGTCGCCGAGTATCTTGGCGCCAGCGGCTACGATGTCGCGACGGCCGAGAGTGCCAGCGCCGCGCGAACCTTGCTGGAAACGCAGTCGTTTCACCTCGCCATCCTCGACATCGCCATGCCGGGCGAGGACGGCCTGTCGCTCGGCCGCTGGCTGCGCTCGAAAATGCCGATCGGCATCATCTATGCCACTGCCGCGGGCACCGCGCTCGACCGCATCGTCGGGCTGGAACTCGGCGCCGACGACTACATCGTCAAGCCTTACGAATTGCGCGAGGTGCTGGCGAGGGTCCGCAGCGTGCTGCGCCGTGTGCCGCAGCCGGCCGAGCCGCAGAGCGCCAAGGCTGAAACAACTGCCAACCGCCGTTTCATGAGCTTCGGCCCTTTCCATGCCGATCTCGACGGCCGGTTCGTTACCGGCACCAATGGGACGGTCATCGACATGGCCAAGAGCGAATTTGACGTGCTGGAGGTCTTCCTGACACGTGCCAACCGATTGCTGACGCGTGCGGCGATCTCCGAGGCGATCGGCTTCGTGGAAGATCCGGAATCGTCACGCGCGGTCGATATCCGCATCATGCGGCTGAGAAAGAAGATCGAGGCGGACCCTGCCAATCCGAAATTCCTGCGCACGGTCCGCGGCGAAGGCTATATCTTCTCGCTGCCGACCGGCGAAAGCAACTGAGCGGCGCGACCACTGGTACCACTGTGGCCGGGCACGACTGTGAAATGACGGCTGACCATGACGGCTGAAGCAGCACGCAGCGGTATGCAAGGCGTCAGGCAGGGCGCGGCGATGGCGGCTGTCCATGTCGTTCGCCGGCTTCGCGAAGCCGGCGACTGGCAGCGCGAGATGGACGGCATCCTTGAAAGGCTTTGCGGGGCCATGGATTGCCAGCGCGGCATCCTGTTTCGGCTGCGCGAGCTGCCCGGCCAGGGCTTTGCCCAGTCGGTCGCGGCCTACTGGATCAACCCGCGATTTGGCGGCGAACTGGCATCGCCAACGGTGATCTTGCAGTCGGTTGTCAATTCGGACCCACTGCTGGAACGGTTGGCGGAGGACGAGCGGCAAGGCAAGATCTTCGCGGGACACACGCGCGACCTCGAAGGTTTTCTGAGAACCGACTTCGAAAAGCAGCACATCAAGTCGTTCCTGTCGGTGTCGGTCTTTGCGCATGGCCATCTGTGGGGCACACTGGCGGTCAACGACTGCGTGAACGAGCGCGAATGGACCGGCGAGGAAGAGGCAACGCTGCACATCGTGGCACTGGCCATCGGCGACGCCATCGAACGATCGCTTTCCGATGCCCATGCCAGCGAAGTCATCCGCCGCACCATGCTGCAGGCCTCGCTCGACGCCATCATCGTCATCGACGAGACCGGTTCGATCATCGAATTCAATCCGGCCGCCGAAAAGATGTTCGGCTACCAGCGCAGCAACATCCTCGGCAAGGACCTGCTCGACACCGTCGTTCCGGAATATTATCGCAAGGGCTATGTGTCGGGCGCCGAATACATGTCGGGGCGCGGCGCGCCGATGGTCGGCCAGCGGATCGAGACCGTCACCCAGAATGCGGCCGGCGAGGTCTTTCCGATCGAACTGACGGCGACCGAAATGCGGGTCGCCGACCGCCGCCTGATCTTCGGCTCGATCCGCGACCTGCGCGACAAATTGCGCGCCGAAGAGGAGATCGGCCGCCAGCGCGAAAAGCTGCACCAGAACGAGAAGATGGCGGCGATGGGCTCGCTGCTTGCCGGCGTGTCACACGAACTCAACAACCCGCTCGCCGTGGTCGTCGCCCAATCGACGCTGCTGCACGAGTTCGCCTCAGACCCGCAGACCAAGGTGCGGGCCGAGAAGGTGCGAGCAGCCGCCGAGCGGTGCGGCCGCATAGTCAAGAGCTTCCTCTCGATGGTCCGCCTGCATCCCGCGTCGCAGGCCGAAACCGACCTCAACCAGGTGGTCCGCGCGGCACTCGAAGTGACTGCCTACGGCGCCAGGTCGACCGGCATCATTATCGATACCGATTTCGCCAGCGGCCCGCTGCTGGCCATGGCCGACGCCGACCATGTGACGCAAGTGGCCGCCAACTTCCTCATCAACAGCCAGCACGCTCTGGCCAGCATCGGCGGCGACCGGCTGATCAAGGTTCGCACGTTTCGCAGCGATCGCGGCAATCCCTGTTTCTCGGTCGAGGACAACGGGCTGGGCGTGCCGGAAGCGATACGCTCCCGCATCTTCGAATCCTACTTCACCACCAAGCCGGTCGGCGTCGGCACCGGCATCGGCCTGTCGATCTCGAAATCGATCATCGAACGGCACAATGGCGATGTCTGGTTCGAGGAAGTTCTGCCGAGGGGCGCCCGTTTCGTCGTCCAGTTGCCGGCGATCGCCGCCGGCGCGGCCGCCGCCGGCGAAACCCCGTCGCGCTCGAGCGGATTGCGCCATGCGCTGATCATCGACGACGAGCCGGATGTCGCCGCCTCGCTGTCCGACATTCTGGAATTGATGGGCATCAAGTCGCGGATCGTGCCGGCCTGGGCATCGGCCGCCGCGACCTTGACCGGCCACATGCCACCGGACATCGTCTTTTCCGATCTGCGCATGCCCGGCACCAGCGGCATATCAGTCTATCGCGAACTGCTCGCCGAAAAGCCTGATCTGGCGCGGCGCTTCGTTCTGGTCACCGGCGACCTGATCGGCGCGAAAGCCGAAATCGAGGCGTTGCCCGCGCCGCAGCGCCCGCAGATCCTGGAAAAGCCGTTCAGCACGCTGGACGTGCGCGGCGTGCTGTCGGCCATTGCCGAGCAGGCCGCATTGGGCGGCTAGAACTTCGGACTGGTGGAAATCGGTTTTCGAAAAAATCCGATCCTCAAACAAGGGGCTAGAGGCCAGAGAAAGAAAGACTCCCGGCCGAGGATGCGGCGGGAGCCTGCCTGGAGCGCTGGAGGGTCGCTCGGGGGCATCAAAAAACGTTCGGCGTATGGGTCAGCGGCGCGGCATTGGCGATCACGCGGACCGCGCGAGCCTTGTGAATGCCGGATTGCTCGGCGATGACGCGCAGGCAGTCCGCACTTTCGGCGCCCCAGGCCTGCCCCTTGCAGACAAAATCGATCTCCGGCATCGGCAGGCGCGCGGTCTTTGTCGTGGTCGGCGCGCCGTCGACGATATTTGCCGGCGGGTTCAGTGAAGCAAAGGCTGGACCGACCGTCGGCGCGAAGGCCATGCCGACGAACGCGGCGGCGCCCAGCACCACGAACAGCGCCATCGGATGGTCGTTGGCGCGCCGGCGCAGCGCCAGCTTCGGCCGCCGATCGTTGCGCTCCGCCTGCAGGCGGCCGCTGTAGGCAGTCTGGATTTTCGTATGCATCGCCATTCCCTTCATCGATTTTCTTTTTCTGTTGAAAGGAACTTAGCCGCACCCGGTAACGGACGAACGACGCGCGCAAACTGACCGTGTAACAGATTTGAAACGGGAATTCGGGCAGTACCGGGCATATTCGATCATGCGAGGGCGAGGGAGTTCTTTGCCGAACTGTTCATGCAGTCGCATGTTCACGGGATCAAATCACGCCGCCGCTCTGGCCCGGCGACGTCCGGTCCCACCTTGAGACGCCTCGCCTGCGACCATGAGGCGCTTGTGACTATTGCGGATTAAATTCCGAGAGGATTTTCTGTGCAGCAATGCGCCCAGCCACGATTGCGCCTTCGACATAGCCCGGAAATGACGGAGACAATTCCGAGGATGCGAAATACACTGGCGGCGCGCCGGCCAGGATGGTTTGTTCGGCGTCGGTGGCACTCGTATCGATGATGAGATCGCTGTAGCCGCCGCCGCTCCAGCGATCATCGGTCCAGTCGCGACATGTGAAATCGGTGAAGCTGCCTGCATCCGTGCCGAGCGCCTCCTTGAGCCGCGCCGTAACCTCCGCGCGCAACGCGGCATCTCCCAATTCCCGCCAGCGTAGGGCAAGCGGGCCGCCGACGAAGACGACCAACGCAGGGTGGCCGCCATCCTTGCTGACGTCACAGGCAAAAAGGGCCGGCGGATCGCGCCACATCACCATGCCGCTCAAGCCCTTGGCGCGCCAAAAGGCTGTGGGGTAGCGCACCTGCATTTTGATCACCGCGCCGCTTTGCCAGACGCCGAGGGCCTTTTCCAAGGCAACCGGCAGCGGCGGCGCGAAATCCAGCTTCGAAGCCATCATCGGCGGTATGGCGATCAGCGCCGTTCGCGCCGTGATCGAGCCCGTCGTCGACGCGAGACGAACGCCTCCCAGTCTGCGCTCGATCGTTCTGACCGGCGTGTTCAATCGCAGGCGGTCGCCGAGATCGCCAGCCAGATCATCCGCCAGAGACTGCATGGTTTCGTGCACGAAATACTGCAGTTCCGACATTTCATTGGTGATACGACGGTCATTGTCGATGAGGTGCCAAAGCGGCAGTTTTTCGAGCGCCTGGCACCACAGGCCCTCGATCATCGAGCGAAAAGCCGCCTTGGCCTCACCGGGATCGTTCTGGCGATCGAGCCATGCGGCGACGGTCAAGCCGGCAATAGTCGGATCGGCCGGTGCAATCGCGTTCATGCGGTCGCGGATCGCCATCGAGGCGTAGTAGATTCGCTCGGCTCCCTTTTCGCCCGTCAGCGGCTGGGCAATGACTTCGCCCTTAACATAGGTCTCGACCAACGTCTTACCGCGCGTTCGCACCAGGGCCATCAGTTCCGGCATGTCCTGGCACAGGAACTGACCGCCGCTGTCGATCAGCTCGCCAAGCCCATTCCACCTGGACTCGACCCGCCCGCCGACGCGGCCGCGCGCCTCGAGCAGCACAAAATCAATGCCGGCCCTGTTCAATTCATGCGCGGCCGACAGGCCGGTAAAGCCGGCGCCGACGATGGCGACATCGGTTCGTACGGTCTGGCGCTTCAAGAGCCGGCCCTGAAGTTCTCGAAGTCCGCAATCATCCGCGGCTTGAGCTCCGGAGACAACGGTCTTGTCGAGATCATCAAAACCCCGCTCGATCGATATATTGCAGGTCGCTGGCTACTCTGCCGGGCGACACGCTTTAGCCGATGGTCTTTTCCAGCATACTGATCCAGTTGCGATAGGCGATCTTCTCGATCAGCGCGCGACCGAAGCCGCGCTCGGCGAACGCATCGAGCAGCTTCGGCAGGCCGGTGACGTCGCCGATCACAGCCGGGATCATGGCGCCGTCGAAATCGGACCCGAGGCCGACGCCGTCTTCGCCCAGCGCCTGCAGCAGTGAATCGACATGGCGCACCATGATGTCGAGACTGGTATCGGCATTCATCCTGCCGTCCTCGCGCAAAAACCCGGTGGCGAAATTCAGTCCGACCATGCCACCCGACTCGCGGATCGCGCCGAGCTGCCAGTCGGTGAGGTTGCGAGAATGGCCGCAGATCGCATGGACGTTCGAGTGGGTCGCCACCAGCGGTGCGTCGCTGATCTCGGCGACGTCGCGAAACCCCTTTTCGTTGAGGTGCGAAAGATCGACCATGATGCCGAGCTGGTTGCAGGCCTTGACCAGTGCCTTGCCGGCATCGGTCAGGCCAGGTCCGGTGTCGGCCGTCGACGGGAAACGGAACGGCACGCCGTGGCCGAAAGCGTTCGGGCGGCTCCAGACGATGCCGAGCGAGCGCAAGCCGGCCGCATGCAGCACGTCGAGCATCGTCAGTTCGGGGTCGATCGCCTCAACGCCTTCTATATGGAACACCGCCGCGATCGACCCTTGCGCCATCGCGTTTCGCACGTCGCCGGCGCTGCGGCAGACGGTGAGCGCCGAAGCCCGCTCCAGCCGGAACAGAATCGAGGCCATGGCGATGGTGGAGGCGAGCGCGTCGGCGCGCGGAAGCTCGGGCGGCAAGGGCTCAGTATCGCTCGGCGCGGGTGGAACCGCACTGCGCTTGGATTTCTCGAGCGGCGGCGGAAAGATCGCGAACATGCCGCCGGCAAAGCCGCCCTTTTTCGCACGCGGCAGGTCGATGTGGCCGCCCGATGTTCCCTCGATGAACAGTTTTTCGACATCCGCATCCTTCGACTGATGGAGCCTGAGCAGCGTATCGTTGTGGCCGTCGAAGACGGGAACGAGGTCGGTTTCGGTCATCAAGGGATCATTCGGTTCGATTGGTCGGGCGGCAATATACCTACTTAGGCAAGGCAATACCTACTAGGCAAGACAACCCACTAGGCAAGACAGGCGATCTGCGCAAATGCCACAGCGATGGACGCCCTTGTGGCTGCCCGCCCTCAACCGTCACCGCGGGCTAAGGCCTGTGGTAGGACCAGCGCTATTGCTTCAGCACGTCGGCCCATTCCGGGTGACGATGGAACTGGGCATTGGCGAACGGACAAAGCGGGATGATCTTCTTGCCCGCCGCGCGCGCGTCCTCGACGGCGCGGGTAACGAGGCGAAGCCCGGCGCCCTGGCCGCGAAACGCATCCGGCACCTCGGTGTGGTCGATGATGATCTGGTGCTCGCCGATCTTGGTGAAGGTCATCTCCGCCTCGGCGCCATCAGGCCCGCGCAAGAGATAACGGCCCTTGGAACCGCGATCCTCCAGTTCGATCTCCGGCAATTGGTCAAGCATTGCTTACGCTCCTTCTACCGGCGTAGCGGACAGGAACCGCCGCGCCGCCTCGATCTCGTTCGACTGCACCTCATGGCCGCCGTCGTGCCACTCCACTGTGACATCGGCGCCATCGGCGCGCAAATAGGCTTCGAGCCGAGCGGTCAGGTTGGGCGGACAGATCGGATCGCGCCTGCCTGCTGTGACCAGGATGCGGCGGCCGGCGAGACTTCCCTCGATTTCCGGCTCGAACGGAATCAGCGGATGCATCAGCACCGCCGCGTCGAACAGAGAGGGCGCCGCGAACACCACCGAGGCCAGGATGTTGGCGCCGTTGGAATAGCCGAGGCCAAGCACCGACGAGGGCTTTGCCGCCTCGACATGTGCCTTGACGAAGCCAACCATCTTGTCTGTCGCCCGCGCCAGATCGTCCATGTCGTAGACGCCCTCGCCGGTGCGGCGAAAGAAGCGCGCGGCACCGTGTTCCGAGACATCGCCGCGCGGCGATACGATGGTCGCCTGCGGCGCGAGATCACGCCCGAGCGACAGAAGCTGGCTCTCGTTGGCCCCGGTGCCATGGAAGACGAAGAGCAGCGATCCATCAGGCGAACCGGGCAGTGTCTTGTAGATGTAAGCGTCCTTGCTCATTGCCTTGTCCTCAGCCTTCCAGCTTTTGCAGATGTTGCTCGAGATAGGGCCGCAGATGCTGGTGCTGCGACGGCAGCTTCAACGCCTCGCCGAGATGGGCGGTGTCCTCGTCGCGGTCGAAGCCCGGCTCGTTGGTGGCGACTTCGAACAGCACGCCGCCCGGCGTGCGGAAATAGATCGCCCAGAAATAGTCACGATCGATCACCGGCGTCACCTGATAGCCGGTGTCGATCAGCGCCTTGCGCACTTCGAGCTGCTTGGCGCGGTTTTCGACGGCGAAGGCGACGTGGTGGACGGAGCCGGCGCCGAGATCGGCAAAAGCGGCGCCCGGCAGCGATTCGATGTCGACGATATTGGCGCCGTTGCCGTTCTTCACCGCCAGCCTTTTTACAGTGCCGGATGTGTCGACTTCTTCATAGCCCATGAATTTCAGCAGCTCTTCCGTGGCGCCGCCATCCTTCAGCCTGAGCGACACCGAGTGAAAGCCGCGGATCGCCTCGTCGGAGGGAACATCGCCCTTCGCCCACGGCGTACGGGTGTCGGCGTTGTTCTCGACCAGCGCAAACCCGTCGCCGTCGGGACCGGCGAAGCCAAGGCGCTTCTCGCCGAAGCTCTCGTCGCGCGAGAGGCCGGCGACGCCCTCATCGGCAAAACGCTTTTCCCAATAGGCAAGCGTGCCTTCGGGCACCGAATAGATCGTTGTGCCGACTTCGCCGACGCCGTGGCGGCCCTTGCCGATGTTGGGGAAAGGAAAATAGGTCATCACCGAACCGGGCGTGCCGACCTCGTCGGCATAGTAGAGATGGTAGACATCCGGCGCGTCGAAGTTGACGGTTTTCTTGACCCGGCGCAGGCCGAGCTTTTTTGTGAAGAACTCATTGTTCTGGCGTGCATCCCTGGCCATCGAAGTGACGTGATGCAGGCCCTTGATCTGGTCGAGCATTTCCTGCTCCTTCCCTTGTCCTGTGCGGCCCATGCCGCGCTCCACGCCAATATGAGGACCCGCCGGCCGACGGCAAAGGTCGCAAACACAGAATGGACTGTGCTCTATAAGTGAACAATAAGACAACTTTTGTTCACCGTTTCGCGAACACCTCAGGCTTGCGTCGCCACAAAAAATTCGGCTCCATGAGCGGCACGTTCTCAATGAAGGATACAGCATTGGTCAGAAAAGACAGACGCCCGAATGTTCTCCTGATCACCTGCGATCAGTGGCGCGGCGAGTGCCTGTCGGCGGCAGGCCACAAGGCGGTGCGGACGCCGAATGCCGACGCGCTCGCCGCCGAGGGTGTACTGTTTCGACAGCATTATGGCGGCGCGGCGCCGTGCTCGCCGGCACGCGCCTGCCTCTACACCGGCCTCTACCAGATGAACAACCGCGTCTGCCGCAACGGCACGCCGCTCGACGCCCGCCATGGCAACATCGCGCTCTCGGCGCGCAACCTCGGCTATGATCCGACGCTGTTCGGCTATACCGACGTATCGCCCGATCCGCGCACGCTGGCGCCGGGCGACCCGCGGCTGAAAAGCTACGAAGGCGTGCTGCCCGGCTTCACCGTGCGCCAACTCCTGCCGGAGCACCAGAAACCATGGCTGTCGTGGCTCAAGGCGCGCGGCATCGATAGCGGCGCCGGCTTTCCCGACATCCATCGCCCAGCCGACGAGCAGGGAGGCACGACCGACAGCGCAGTGACCAACGCGCCACCCGTCTACTCGAAGGACGAATCCCCAGCCGCTTTCCTGACCGGCGAATTCCTCCGCTGGCTTGGCGAACAGGAGCGCGATACACCGTGGTTCGCGCATCTTTCCTTCCTCAGCCCGCATCCGCCGTTCATCGTGCCAGAGCCCTACAACAGCAGGTATGATCCTGCCGAGGGACCGGCTTTCCACCGCGCCGTGAGCTGGCAGGCCGAGGCAGAATGCCATCCCTACCTTGCCTACAACCTTAACCTGCAGGAGCGTTCGAATTTCCGCCCCGGCGCCGAGGGCAAGGTGCGCGATTGGGGCGACGACGATTTTCGCCGCATCCGCGCGCTCTATTACGGCATGATCTCGGAAGTCGACGCGCAGCTTGGCCGTATCTGGCAGGCAGTCAAGGCAGCGGATGCCTGGGATGACACCATCGTCGTGCTGACCTCCGACCATGCCGAAATGATGGGCGACCATTACATGCTGGGCAAGGGCGGCTTCTTCGACGGCAGTTATCATATTCCGCTGATCGTCCACGACCCGCGTCGCCGCAAAGCGGCCGGCGCCAGCGTCGACCGCTTCACCGAGGCGGTGGACATAGCGCCGACCTTGCTCGATCTGCTTGGCGAGGAAACCCCGCCGCATCTCGACGGACAGTCGCTGAAGCCGTTCCTGGATGCCACGGAGCCGGACAACTGGCGCGAGGCCGCGCATTGGGAGTTCGATTTCCGCTCGATTGCCGATGGTCATGCCGAGCGCCATTTCGGCATCGGTCCGCGCCAGTGCAATCTGGCCGTCATCCGCACGAAGGAATTCAAATATGTACATTTCGGCGGCGGCCTGCCGCCGCTGCTGTTCGACCTGGAGCAGGATCGGGACGAACTAACCAATGTCGCTGCCGATCCGGCCTATCTGCCGGTCCGGCTGGAGCTTGCCGAAAGGTTGCTTGCCTGGCGGGCCGAACATCTCGATCAGTCGCTGGCGCTTGCCGAACTGACCGAGGACGGCGTTGTCGGCCACGTCGCCGGCCTGCCACCTTTCCAGTCATAAGAAAGGCCCGCGCCTTTGCCGGCACGGGCCTCCTTCGTCGTTGGAGTAAACTAGCGCATCATCATGCGCTGGGTGTCGCGGTTTTGCGCATATGTGGCCTTGTCATAGGGGGCCTGCGCCTCGAGCTGCTCCTTGGTGAAGTTCGTGTAGAGATAGCGCTTGCCATCCTTGTCGGTCATGAATTTCAGGTTGTCCATGCCGATCGCCACTTCCTTCTCGCCAACGCCAAGGAAACCGCCGACGTCGATGATGACGGCATCGACCTTCTTGTCGCCCGTCAGCACGACGTCACCAATCTCACCGACGTTGACATCATTGGCGCCATAGACGGTGGTGCCAACCAAATCCTCGGACCGGATTTTGTCGACCGGCATTTCGGTCAGCGCCGACTTGTCGATCGCCGCGGTCTGTGTCTGGTCGGGGGTTGCATCAGGCGCTGCTGCAGCCGGAGCCTCGGCTGTCTTGTCCATTGGAGCCGGAGCAGCGGGTTCAGGCGTTGCCGCCGGAGCTTCCGCGGTCTTCTCCGCCGGGGCTGGAGTGACAGCAGGGGTGGTGGTCACCGGCGCCGGCGTCGCCGCGTCAGTCGATGCGGTTGTCGCCGGGGCGGGATCATAGGGCTCGCGGTTGAACTCCGGCAACGCCTCCAGACCCTCCCTCGTGGTCTCGGCTACCAGCCAGCGATCGCCATCCCTTTCAGCCCACTTGGCCTTGTCGAACTGATAGGCCACATTCTTTTCGCCAATCTCAAGGAAGCCGCCGACGCCGATGATCAGCGACTCGGCCTTGCCATCCTTGGCCAGGACGATGTCGTTCACGTCACCGATGTTTTGAGCGTCATCGCCAGTGCCGTTGTAGACGGTTTCGCCGATGATATTGGTGGCAAGGTTACCGTCGGCACGCTTCACGGGTTCGGCCGGAACCGGTTCGACCGGAGCCGCCGGAGCGTTCTGTGCGGTGGTATCGGTCGTGCCAGAAGGGGCTGGAGGAGCCGTAGCCGTGGTGTCGGTGGCCGCAGGAGGCGGATCGTAAGGCCTGCGGTCGAAGTCCGGCTGAGCCATCAACTCATCCTTTGTAGTTTCGGCGATCAGCCAGCGGTCGCCACCCCGTTCGGCCCATTGCAGCTTGCTGTAGTCGAAAGTGACATTCTTGGCGCCGACGCCAAGAAAGCCGCCGACACCGATGACGACGGATTTCGCCTGACCGTTTTCATCGAAGACGACATCACTGACATTACCGATGTTCTCGGCATCGTCGCCTGTGCCGTTATAGACCGATTCACCGACGATGTTGGTTACCAGGCTGCCCTCGGCGCGTGGAATGGGCGCAGCCGGAGCGGTCTCCTGAACCGCCGGATCCTGGGTCGGCGCCGGGGTTGTGGCTTCCTGCGCATACGCACCAGTCGCAATCAACGCTGCCAGTGCGGTGGTGGTTAAAAGGGTGCGGATCATCATAATCCTCCTCGAGCGTTATTTCGTTCACGCCACGAGCCGCCGGGTGGGAGATTGGTCGCGGCGTTACATATTCACAACGTCGTGACCGCGCCGTTGTTCCGACACCATGGCGAGCGTCGTGAAAAAACCACCCGAATCGCGCTCAATCATGCGTTCGGCCGGTGAGATTCGCTCCTGTATTTTCGTCAGAGCTGCGGAACTTTTTTTCAGCCGCCCCGTTCCAACCTGTGGCTGGGTCTGTCCTGGCCGATGATTATCCAATGGTTGGCAAGAAAAAACGGAGCGGGGGGATGAGATTTGCGGCGGTGCTGAACCAGGAGGGCGGCACCCTGCGTACGATTGATCTTTCCGCCTTCACGGACCGGATGCGCCAGACGTTGGAGGCAGCAGGTCACTCCATCGATATCGACATCGTTGCCAGCAAGGACATCGTCGCAACGCTGGACCGCATCGCTTCGAAGCACAGCGTCGACATTGTGCTGGCCGGCGGCGGCGACGGCACCATTTCGGCCGCGGCGGCTCGGTTGATGGGCAGGAAGAAGGCACTTGCCATTTTACCGGCTGGCACGATGAACCTGTTCGCGCGCGGGCTCGGCATTCCACAGACCCTGGACGCGGCCGTGAAATCTTTTGCCGACGGCGAGGTGATCGCAGTCGATATGGCAACCGCCAACGGTAAGCCATTCGTGCATCAGTTCTCGATCGGCATGCATGCCAGGATGGTTCAGCTTCGCCAGACCATGGAATTTGGCTCGCGGTTGGGAAAGATGCGGGCTTCAGTGAAGGCTGCCTGGGCGGCGATCAACAACCCGTCGGCAATGAAGGTGACGCTGACCATCGGCGAAGCCGAGATCGTGACGCGCACCACCGGCATCGGCGTCACCAACAATCTGTTCGGTGAGGGTCACCTGCCCTATGCCGACAATCCCGCCGGCGGCGTGCTCGGCATCTATGTCACGGTGGCGCGGCGGCGTGGCGAACTGGTCAGGGTCCTCTTCGACATGGCGCGCGGCAAATGGCGCGGCAGTGAACATGTGGAAATCCACCAGGCTGACCGGGCCGTTTTGAAAGTCCACTCGGCTGCGAAGAAATTCCGCGCCGTCATGGACGGCGAACTGGTCAGGCTTGACCGCGAAACGACGATCGAAATTCATCCTGGCGCGCTGAACGTTCTCGTCCCGGCGCGCGCCGTCCAAGCGAAGGCCGCGTGATGCAGCCCGGCATAGTCGATTGGACAGCTTCAGCCTTTGGGAATCTCGCCCTGTTCGTCCCTGGGAAGCTCGCCCTGTTCGGTTGTCGACCTCTTGTCTATCATGTTGCCGTAAATCTCCGCGATGCCCCAGGCGATAAACGCCAACAGCAGCGCGGCGATCAAGATACGGAAAGTATGCCACCCCCAGCGTCCCTGGCGGGCTTTGTCTTCAGGAACGATCCTGGGCATGATCGGCCTCCATTTCGTTGGGCGCCGGCACGTCGTTTAGCGCCGGCAAGTCGTTTGGCGCCGGCGGGCGCGGCTGGCAAAACGTGGTTGGGTAACGGCTCCTCAAGGCGAAGGTTCCGGTTTCGGAGCCAGGCAACTGGCCTGGCGCGAATGGCTGCAAGCCGATGCATTTGGGGGCCTTGTGGATAGCAGGGTAGTGAAAAAGCCGAATCTGCCGGTCGATGTCCTTGGCGTGGTAAGGGCGCAGGACCGGCTTGCCGTACTCCACGGTCTCGATGCAATCGACACGGCGGCCGATCCTGACTTCGACCATATCAGCCGTCTTGCCGCCGCGGTGATGCAAACGCCTATCGCGCTCGTCACGCTGCTTGACGTCGAGCGGCAATGGTTCAAGTCCTGTGTCGGCCTGGATGAGACCGAGGTCGCGACAGATACATCTTTCTGCGCCCATGCCATTGCCGCCGGCGACGAGCCGATGGTGGTGACCGATGCGACCACGGATCTACGTTTCAACGCCAGCCCGCTGGTCACTGGCGAGCATCATGTCCGTTTCTATGCGGGTGCGGCGATTGTGGTGGCCGGCGCCCGGATCGGCACGCTCTGCGTGTTCGACCGGAAGCCGCGCGCGTCCCCGTCTGCCGCCCAGCTCGAACAATTGACGGCGCTCGCCAGCCTCGCGGCCAGCCTGTTCGCATTGAAGGACGCCACCCGCAACGGCGCCAGCGTCGCTGCGGCGCTGGCGCGCGAGGAAAAGCGGCGCGGCATCGCGCTCGATGCCGCCTCGCTCGCCAGCTGGGCATGGGATATCCACACCGATATGATCGAATGCGATGTCCGGTTGTCTGAGCTGTTCGGCCTGCCGCGCTCGAACCGGCTGAGGGCGCGCGATATCCTTGCCGCCATCGACCCGCGTGATGTCTACCAGACCGAGACGCGCTTTCGTGACGCGCTGACCGGCGGCGACGACTATTTTGGCGAATACCGCATCAAGGGCTTCAGTCCGCCGCGCTGGCTCGCTACGCGCGGCCGTGTCATCGAGCGCGACGGCGACGGCAAGCCGACGCTGATCTTCGGCGTCAATTACGACATCACTGAACGCAAGCTCGGCGACGAGCGGCAACGGCTCTTGCTGCGCGAGCTGAACCATCGCGTCAAGAACACGCTGGCGACCGTGCAGGCGCTGGCGACGCAGACCGTTCGCCATGCCCGCCAGCCGAGCGAGTTCCTTGAAGCTTTCAGCGCCAGGCTTCAGGCGCTGGGCGCCGCCCACAGCCTGCTGTCCGACCGCGAGTGGCGCGGCATTGGCATCCGCGAACTCGTGCAGATCGAGGTCAAGCCGTTCGACACCGCCGAACGGCCGCGCATGACGATCTCAGGCGCCGATCTGCTGCTTTCGCCCGACCAGGCAGTCGGGCTCGGCCTGATCCTGCATGAACTGGCCAGCAACGCGTTGCAATACGGAGCGCTGTCGGCGGCTTCGGGCAAGGTCGATCTCGACTGGCAGGCACAGGGCCGGAAAGGCGCACGGCGCCTGGTGCTGACCTGGCGCGAAAGCGGCGGGCCTGAAGTTGCCTCGCCCGAACGCCACGGCTTCGGCTCGATCCTGATCCGCCGCAGCCTGGCCAAGGTCATCTCCAGCGAAGTGACCCACGAATTCCGGCCGGAAGGCGTGTTCGCCGAAATATCGATGCCGCTGGAGGATCTGCCGAAGTGACGGCCCGGCCATGATCCCGAACCGAAGGTCCGCGTCAGCGAAAAGTGGGAGCCCGCTTTTCGGATAAGATCATTGTCAAACAAGGAGAAGAATCGCTTCGAGCTATTTCGCTTCGCCGGCATCCGGATCGTCGGCATCGGGCTTGGTGTTCTCGCGGTAGATGGCGTAGGCGGCGAGTGCAATCGCCGGGCCGAGTATGGTGCCCAGGCCGCCTTTCCCCTTGAGTAGCGCCGGCAGTACGGCGAGCGCGGCCGTGATGCCGACCGCCTTCATGTCGGCATTGCGCCTCCGCGCCCGGCGTCGGGCGCGCGCGCCGGCCGACAGCTGATGGATGAGCAGGAGGAGCCCTGCGATCACCAGGAAGCCGACCCCGAACCCAAGGCAGGCTGCCATCGGCCCGTAGTGACCCGCCACCCAGATATAGGCCGCTCCGACGAGGAAAACGACGCCGCACAGTGCTGCAAGTGCTGCGAGCGCATAGACGATTGCAGCCGTGCGCGCGCGGCGCACGGCTGCAGCGGCTTCACCCGAGACGAGGCCCGAGATCAACGATGCCAGCATTCCCATCTGGGCTGAGACTAGCGGCGCGCGAGAAGCGCGAACAGAAAGCCGACGCCTGCCGCGATTGCCAGCGACGTCACCGGCTTTTCGCGCACGCTCGCCACCACTTGCGCCTCGATGTCCTTGGCGTTGCTGCGCAGGGTGTCGAAGGCTGCTTCGCCCTGGGCGCGCAATTGCTCCACACCTTCGGTCGCGGCGCGGCGGGCCGTCCCATAACCATGTTCGCCGGTCTTGGCCAATTGCTTGGTGAGTTTTTCGATATCGGCTTTCAATTGCCTGATGTCGGCCTCAAGATCCGAATCCGCCCGGCTTGCGTTCGCGGCCTTTCCTGCAGCAGTCGCCATTGCTTAACTCCTTGCTTGCTTGGCTCCAAACGCTCGATACACGCCAAGGTTCCGAAATCGGAATGAGGTCCATGAAAGGGTGTTTCCGCGTATGAGTCCAGCCCGACCCGAGCGTCCCGGGACCGGCGTCAGATCAGCGGCCGGCGATCCTCGCTCAACCCTCCCAGCGAGTTGAGCTTTCGTTAAGGACCGAGATTTCTGTCATCTGCGACGGGCATGCCTTTAGATGACAGGATGCCAAATAACTTTAGATGACAGGAAGCCAAATAGAGATCATGACTCCTCTGTTCCCTGCGCTTCCCCTTTTCCCTGCGCCCCACGGAGACATTGCCACGTGCCCTTGCTTGACGGATTGCGGATTCTTGTTCTGGAGGATGAATTCCTGATCGCCATGGATGTCGAGCAGCTTTGCCGCGACTACGGCGCCGGCGACGTGATCGTCGCCCGCAATCTGGGTGAGATCGATCGGAAGAGCGTTGCCTCGCAATTCGACGCCGCCATCGTCGATCTCATGCTGGGCGGCGCTTCGACGCTCGATTTCGCTTCGCGGCTGCGCGAATCGGGCGTGCCTTTCGTCTTCGCCTCGGGCTATTCCGACATGGACGAAATCAAGGTGTCCTTTCCCGATATCAGATTGGTCACCAAGCCTTATTCGGGAGACGATCTCGTGCAGGCAGTGGCGGCGGCGTGCGGGCGCGGCCCTCTTATCTGATGTCCGGAAACCGGGGCCCGCATTACCGGGGACCATATTATCGGGGTCGGTATTTCAGGCGGCGTTCGACCCCGTCACCTGAGCCGATATCGCATCCGGCCCAAACTCGTCATCGCCGGAAATCTTCAAGATTTCCTGCAGCCGCGTGCGGGCGCGGCTGACGCGGCTCTTGATCGTTCCGACCGCACAGCCGCAAATCTCAGCAGCTTCCTCATAGGAAAAACCCGAAGCGCCGATGAGGATGATGGCTTCGCGCTGGTCCTCGGGCAATTGCTCGAGCGCGCTACGAAAGTCCTTGAGGTCGAGCTGACCGTGCTGGGCCGGATGGACGGCTAGCCTGGCCGTCATGATGCCGTCGCTGTCCTGCACCTCGCGGCCGCGCTTGCGCATCTGCGAATAGAATTCGTTGCGCAGGATGGTGAACAGCCATGCCTTGAGATTGGTGCCCGGCTCGAAGCTTTCATGCTTGTCCCAGGCCTTCACCAGCGTTTCCTGCACCAGATCGTCGGCCTTGTCGGCATTTTGCGTCAGCGACACGGCAAAGGCCCGCAGGCTCGGAATCGAGCCGAGCAGATCCGTCTTGAAGCTCTGGGACACGGCCGCCATGCCTCAGTCCTTTTTCCGTGCAGGTTGGGCCCGTTCCAACTGGCTGAGCAATTGGGCGAAGCGATCCGGCACATTGTCGGAGACCAGCTCGTCGTAATATTGCTTGAGTTTGCGACCGATTTCCGAATTTGGCCCAAGCGGGTCGCCGGAAGCTGCCCGGCGCCTGTTTGCAGCGCCAGCCGTGATATCTTTCGTCATGTCTTCATTTCGCCCTTTGTTCCCAGCACCCTGCCGCCCTTCAATACACGATGCAAAGCAGGCGGTCCCCTCGTCTGGTTGCCCGTCCCGACCTCAAACGCCGTCCTCTTACATTAGTTCCAAACCATCGGAACTTTTTCGGAAAGCCGGCGTTTATGTTTTCAGGGTTTATTTTCGGGGCTTGTAATCACCTTGGCCTGCAATCTATGCAATTACGTCGGAGGGAGACGTCCATCATGAGCCTATCCGCAACCATCGCTCCGCACCTGCCGTTCCTGCGCCGCTTCTCGCGAGCCGTTTCCGGATCGCAGGAGAGTGGCGACGCGCTGGTCGCCGCGATGCTCGAAGCCATCATCGCCGACATCGACATCTTTCCGGACGCGTCGAACGACCGCATCGCGCTCTACAAAGTCTTCGCCAGGCTGTTCACCTCGGTCGCCATCCGCGTTCCGCAAGAACACCCGCAGTCGGCGTGGGAACAGCGCGCCGCCGCCAATCTGAACGCGATCTCACCCCGCCCCCGCCAAGCCTTCCTGCTGGTCGCCGTCGAAGGTTTCAGCGAAGACGAGGCGGCGGAGATTCTCGACGTCGACGATCAGGAGTTCTCCGAACTTCTCGCCGAGGCCAGCAACGAGATTTCCCGCCAGGTGGCAACCGATGTGCTGATCATCGAGGACGAGCCGCTGATCGCCATGGACATCGAGCAAATGGTCGAAAGCCTCGGCCATCGCGTCGTCGGAACTGCGCGTACCCACGCCGAGGCGGTGGCGATGTTCACAAGGACGCGGCCGAAGATGGTGCTGGCTGACATCCAGCTTGCCGACGGCAGCTCGGGCATCGAAGCGGTGAACGAGATCCTGTCGTCCACGCCGGTGCCGGTGATCTTCATCACCGCCTTTCCCGAGCGCCTCCTGACCGGCGAGCGGCCGGAGCCGGCCTTCCTGGTCACCAAGCCGTTCAATCCGGATATGGTCAAGGCCCTGATCAGCCAGGCGCTGTTCTTCGACCGGCATGCGAAAGCCGCTGCATAGGACCGGGCAGGCCCAGCCTCGCGCTGCCCCGTTCCACGGATCGCCCGTTTTCCCACTGATCGAATGATGCTGGCCGCTTGCGGCTGGCAACGTCACTTGCGCCTCGAACTTCCCCCTGCGCATGACGATTCAATTCGGGCCGGAAAGATTTCCAGGGATCGTCTTTTTCGGGAAATGGTGGAACAAACGGTAGCGAAAGACGTTTTTGCCGTACCATTTGAAGGAGATGGATCATGCTTTACTGGGCGCTCGTATTTCTCGTCGTCGCGATCATTGCAGGCGCTCTTGGTTTCGGCGGTATCGCCGGCACCTCGGCCGGTATAGCGCAGATACTGTTTTTCATTTTTCTCGCTTTCCTGATCATTTCGCTTATCGCGGGCTTGTTCAAACGCGCGTCGTGAACTGCGATCGAACACTGGGAGCCGCACCCCTCAAGCGGTTTCCAGCTACCGCCGGGCGGAGTCCTTACCGGACGTCGCTCGGCGGACCTCTTTTGGGAACCCATTTTTCCGTCAGCCGTTCAGCCTGCATTGGGCGGGTGAACTGAACAATGCAACCCAGAGCCGGAGACATGAAAGACAGCGGACGGAGCGATGAGATCATCGCTTTGCAGTCCGCTGAGAGTGGAATGCAGCTTGGCCGGGCCCTTCTCCATGCGCTGCACAATGCCGGCATTTCGGTTCTCTATCAGGATCGCGAGATGAAAACCGTCTGGGCCCGCAACATGCGCCCGCCATGGGCTTCCGATACGACCGACAGCAACGGCATCCTGCCGCTGACGCAGGCGGAGCGTATCGGTGCGGCCAAACGCAATGTCGTCGCATCCGGCAATCCGGAACATCTTGAGCTCAGCATTCCCGCCGACGATGGCGTTCGCTGGTTCCAAATATGGGTAGACGCGGATCACGACGACGGCGGCGCCGTGCAGGGCGTCGTCACCACCATGGTCGAAACGACCGAGCAGAAACGTCGCGAGCAGACCCTGAAGACGCTGCTGCGCGAGGTCAGCCACCGCTCAAAGAACCTTTTGGCAATCATCCAGAGCATCGCCACCCAGACCAGCCGTTATTCGGACACGCTCGGTGATTTCCTGACACGCTTTCGCGGCCGGCTGCAGTCGCTTGCCTCATCCCAGGACCTGGTGACCTCGTCGAACTGGCGGGGAGCGGCACTACGCGAACTGGTGTCCGGCCAGGTCGGCCGCTATGGAGCCGACCCTGTGCGCAGCTTGCGTTTCCAGGGTGCAAATCCCTACCTCAACCCCAATGCCGCCCTGCATATCGGCTTGGCCATGCACGAGCTTGCCGTCAATTCGGTCAGCTACGGCGCTCTGTCGCGAGCCGACGGATTCGTCGAGGTGACGGCCGATCTGACGGCCGCTTCCGCTGGCGAGACCGCACTGTCGCTGACATGGGCCGAAGCCATCGGAGCCAATGACAATCAGCCCAGTGAGAAGCGCTTTGGCAGCGTCGCGCTGGAGCGCGTCGTGCCTGCGTCGTTGAACGGTACGGCGACACTTGAAATCACCGGGGACCGCCTCGAATATCGTCTTGTCGTTCCTCGCGGCAATTTCGAGACGGATTGAACGGACAGCAGCCGGGGCCAAGAGGGCTGGGGATCGATACCGGCCGCGCCGGCTTAACCATCTGTTCACCATAAAGTCCGATGCTGTTTTTCCCAGACACCGCTCCATGAGGTTTTCGATCGCAGTTGCTGCGCAGTACGGGAGGAATGGCTTTGACGGTTGCCGACATCAACAGGCTGGAACAGGCCGCGCGCGTTTCGATGGGCGGGTTTCAGGATCTCGAAGCATCCGCGATGCCGTCGCCCCGTACTTCCCTCCCGACCCCCGGCGTCGCCGCGATCGGGCTGGCTGCAGTGGTCGTCCTGGTCGCCGCGTTCCAGTTGATCTAATGCATGTCGCGCAAAAGCATTCCCTCGGGCCTGACCCGAGGGTGTGCAGCGGTTTTGCGATAACGACATGCATAAATACAATTTAAAGCGTCGGGCCCAAAGTGGCCGGCGGCTTGTGCTTGCCTCATGTCGACCTGTTCTCCAATCAGTCGCGCCAGCCTGCATGGCAGGAACTTTGACGGATGTGGCCCGTTCTTATGGCCGGAGGACCGTCGCCATGGAACACATCGCTGCCGTGTTGCTGGTCATTGGCTGTTCGAACGCGATGACCGAGTGTCGCGAACTGCCCGTATCGGTGAGCGTTTTCGAAACCGCTCAGGAATGCACCGCCGCGCGGCCCTTTGCCTTGAGCGATTTGCAGGGTCAGGCTCCGCGCATAATTGCCAAATGCCTTTCCGTCGATCCGGCACTTGAGGATGATTACGACCAGATCGTCTGGAATGTGCGTCCGGACGGCACGCTCGACGCGTCCGTGGAGATTTCCGATCTTGAGGTTGCCTCGAACGGCGCGCGCCCCGAAAAAGATTCCCTTAGCCAACAATGAAATCGAGCAGGCAAAACGCTTTTTCGCATGATACATGACGGGTAGAGCTACAAGTGAGGACAAAAAGGCGAGGAGTGACCCTATGCGGAAGATGATTATTGCCATGGTTGCCGTGATCGCAGTCAGCGGTTGCAGCACCACTGAGAAGGATGTCGCCGTCGGCGCCGGTGTCGGCGCTCTGGCCGGCGGCCTGATTGATGGCGGCAAGGGTGCGCTCGTCGGCGCAGCCATCGGTGCCGGTACCGGCCTGCTGGTGCGCAACCTGCGCAATGGCTATTGCCAGTACCGCGACAACCGTGGCCGTCTGTTTACGGCTCGCTGTTGATCCGTTTCAAACGCATGAAGCAATAGAAGCGGAGACCGGACGAGCCGGTCTCTGTTTACTTGCGCCTTCGAAAACGGTCGGTTTGCGGCAGCGTTTCAGTCCGACAGTGGAATCCTGATTTCCACGCTCAACCCGCCATCGTGAAAATCGCGATTGATCGTACCGCGCAATTCGCGCGTGACGTTCAGATCGATCAGCTTGGTGCCAAAACCGGTTTTGACAGGTGGTTCGAGCTTCTTCTGGCCGGCTTCGCGCCAGTTGAGGACCAGCGTCCGGTCGCTCCTGCGGCCCTCGACCGACCAGTCGACCTTGAGTGACCACTCGCCCGTTCTAGCATTGACCGAATTGCCGGTTTCGCCATATTTCAGCGCGTTCGTTGCCAGTTCATGAAAGGTCAGGCCGAGCGCTTGCGTCGTCGTCTCGTCGAGCAACACCTCTGGCCCCGACAATATCCCCTCGGGAAGCTCCTTGCCGAACACCTGGCCAAGTTCGATGCGCAAGAGATCGCCGAGATCGGCCTTCTGCCAGCGCGAGCGCGTCAGCATGTCCTGGGAAGCCGCCATCGCTTGCAGCCGGGCCGAAAAAGAGGACGAGAACTCGTGGACGTCGGTGGCGTGCGACGCCGTCTGGCGCGCGATCGCCAGCACCCGCGTAATCGAGTTCTTGATGCGGTGCTTCATCTCCTGCAGCATCAGGTCTTTTTCGAGCAGGCTTTTTTCCGTCGTTTCATGAAGCAGCGAGACCGCGTCATAGGCCCGTTCCTGATAGCGGGCCACCAGCGCGATGGTTCCCGCAAGCAGCAGCCCGAACAGGCCGAGCATCACCGGAATGGCGCGCGAGGAGGGTTGCGAGAATGCGCTTGTCGGTCTGAACAGGACGGTCCATGGACGTCCGGCGATGGTGATCTCGCGAGAAACCACCAGCCTGTCACCGAAGCTCGACGCCGGCGGCGTTTCCGACTGGAACAAAAGATGGTCGGCATCCACCTTGCCGTCATAGATTTCGATGTTCACCGGCAGCAGCGGCGTTCGGCTCAGCGCGGTCTGGAACAGATCGCGGGCGCGGAAGGCCGCATAAAGAAAGCCTGATGTCGAGGATCTGGACGCATCGATGCCGTCCTGGGCGGTTTCGACGTTGAGCCGCACGAAGACCAGGAAGCCGGTGAAGGTCTGCGCAGCACCTGTTTCCTGGCCTAGCTGCACGCGCCCGCTCGCGTGCTGCTGGTTGTCGGCCATCGCCCTTTCGATCGCCTCGCGCCGCACCGGTTCGGTGAACATGTCGTAGCCGATGCTGGACTGATTGGAAGGATCCAGCGGCTCGAATAGCGTGATGGGCGTACGCCATGGCAGCGTTGTCGTAGCCGGATAGATCGCATCGCTGGCGCCATAGTCGTGCAGGATGGCACGCTCGACAGCTGCCTCGTCGCCGGCTCTCACCAGCCGGAGAAAGCCGATACCGCGCAGGCCGGTAAAATTGTCGTTGATACCAAGCGCTTCGAAGAACGCCTTGAACTCGCCCCGCGAAATGCCACCACTGCGCGCCTCGAACAGCGCATGGGTCGATCGCAGCAGCGACAGATGCAGGTCGATGCGGCTATCGATCCGGTTGAGCGCATCGTCCGCCGTCGCCTCGAACTTGATGCGCGCCGCTTCCTGCGTGGCGAAATAGGCGAATCCCGCCATCGTCAGGCTGA
The DNA here is from genome assembly GCF_055811385.1 of Mesorhizobium sp. WSM4849. Lineage (NCBI taxonomy): Bacteria > Pseudomonadati > Pseudomonadota > Alphaproteobacteria > Hyphomicrobiales > Phyllobacteriaceae > Mesorhizobium > Mesorhizobium sp. WSM4849. The sequence continues at coordinate 75,371 of NZ_JBVVPW010000004.1, read as the reverse complement.
TCAGCGCGACGGCGATGAAAGCGACGATCGGGAAGAACTTCTTCAAGTTGCTGCTGCGGCCCATGGTTCCCCATCTTATGGGCAAGTCCCCGTGGCAACACAATGGCGCGGCCAAACCATCATGACGACTGGCATATCACATGACAGGTATTTGACGCTTCAGGCGGCGATCTTCAGTGCACCTGGGCCCGGAATGGCACCGGGCGGGCACTTGCCCAAAATGATCATGCCGAGCACCTCGTCCTGGGTCACGTCGCTGGTGCGCGCCGTGCCGACGACCCGACCATTCTTCATCACGCAGACGCGGTCGGCAAGCTCGAACACATCGTGGATGTCGTGGCTGATCAGGAAGATGCCGATGCCGTCGGCCTTGAGCTGCATGACCAGTTCGCCGACCTGTGCCGTTTCCTGCGGCCCCAGTGCCGCCGTCGGCTCATCCATGATCAGGATGCGGGCGTTGAACAGGATGGCGCGCGCGATTGCCACCGACTGCCGCTGGCCGCCCGAAAGCTTGACCACCGGCTCCTTGAAGCGCTGGAAACGGGGATTGAGCCTGCCCATCACCTTGCGCGCCTCGGCCTCCATGGCGCCGTCGTCCAGCGTGCCCCAGCCGGTCATCAGCTCGCGTCCGAGGAAGAGATTGGCGGCGGCGTCGACATTGTCGGCGAGCGCCAGCGTCTGGTAGATCGTCTCGATGCCGTATTTCTTGGCGTCGCGCGGATTGGCGATCGAAGCCTCTTCGCCATTGACGAAGATCTGGCCCGAATCGCGCTTGTAGGCGCCGGACAGGATCTTGATCAGCGTCGACTTGCCGGCGCCGTTGTGGCCAAGCAGTGCCACGACCTCGCCCGGGAAAAGGTCGATCGACGCATCGTCGACAGCACGGATGCCGCCAAAGGCAATCGAAATGTTGCGCATATCGATCAGTGGCGTGGGCGCAGTTGTGTCAGCCATGATCGTTCCTCCCTATGGTTTTTGCTTGAGCACGGTCTTGTCGAAACCGGCGTCCAATTTTCGCTGACGCGGCGCTTCGGCTCGGGATCATGCTCAGACCCGCTTGCGGTAGACGGTGTCGAGCCAAACGGCGACGACCAGGACGGCGCCGACGACGACGCTCTGAAGCGGTGAATCGATGCCGAGCAACACCATGCCGGACTGCAGCGACTGCATCAGAAGTGCGCCCAGCATCGCGCCGAGCACCGTGCCGGAGCCGCCGGCCAGCGACGTACCGCCAATGACCGCAGCCGCGATGACCAAGAGCTCGTCCAGCGTACCCAGCGCATTGGTCGAGGCATTGAGGCGGGCCGACGCAATCGCCGCGCTGATCGCGGCCAGCACGCCCATGATCATGAACACCTTCATGGTCACCCAGCGCGTGTTGATGCCGGCGAGTTCGGCCGCTTCCGGATTGCCGCCAATGGCGAAGACATAGCGGCCGAAACGGGTGCGCCTGGTGATGAAGGTCATGACGATGCCGACTGCGACCGCGATCAGCACCGGTATGGCGATGCCATGGGCGATGAACAGGCCGCCTTCGGGAACAGTGATGCCGGTCCGCTGAGCGTACTGGCGAACGATGCCGATCGGCCAGGGGTAGGAATTGGCGATCCAGACGGCGCCAAGGATGGCGGCGCAGGCGACAACACCAAGCAAGCTCTCCGCCCAGACCGGGCGCAGCGGGAATTTGAACCGCTTGCGCTGTGACCGGCCGTTGAGCAGCATCAAGGCGACGGCCACACAGGCGAGAATGCCGACGATCCAGCTTGCGGTTGCCCCGATCGAGCCACGCGGCCCGCCACCCATGAGCTGGAATGTGGCGTCGAGCGGCGCGACGGTGCGCCCGCTCGTCATCAGCCACGCCATGCCGCGCCAGATCAGCAGGCCGCCCAGCGTCACGATGAAGGCCGGAACCTCGAGATAGGCGATGATGAAGCCCTGGAGCGCGCCGATCATGAGGCCGAGCGCTACGCCGGCAGCCAGTGCGATGATCCATATCCAGGGATTTCCAAGCTGGAAGCCCATGACCCGGATGAGGAATTCGGCCTGCGCGACGCCCATCACCATGCCGATCACACCTTCGACGGAGCCGACCGAAAGATCGATGTTGCGCATCACGATGACCAGCACCATGCCGGTCGCCATGATCGCGACCGAGGAGGTCTGCACCGACAGGTTCCAGAGATTGCGCGGCGTAAGGAAGAGCCCGCCCGACAGGATGTGGATTCCAACCCAGATGACCAGCAGCGCGCCGACCATGCCGAGCATGCGTATGTCGAGCTCGGTTGCCTTGAGGAAGCGGCCGACGGGGCTGAGCTCGGATTCACGCGCCCGATCGGCAGCTGTATCGGCGGCCGGCGTGTTGGAAGTCGCGTCGGTCATGATGTCCTCCCACCGGGTTGCCGTCTGCCGCGGATGCCGGAAGCAGCTTGGAAGTTAGCCGCGAGAAGCGGAAAAACAATTCTTTCTGAAAAAACGCCGCGGCGTGAAGCCGCGGCGTTTCAGGCTTCTTGCGAAGGCCGGATCAGTTGCAGACCGGGACAGTGCCCGCTGCCACGCCGGCGCAGACCTCTTCCTTCTTGATCCAGCCCGCGTCGATGACGACGTTGAGATTGTCCTTGGTGATGGCAATCGGCGTCAGGAACAGCGACTTGACGACATTGCCGCCCGGCGTGGTGAAGTCCTTGACGTCCGCAATGTCTGTCATCTGCTTGCCGTCGGCCAGCTGCGAGGCGATCTCGGCAGCGTTCTTGCCGAGCTCGCGCGCGTCTTTCCACACCGATACGGTCTGCGTGCCGAGCGCGATACGGTTCAGCGCGGCATAGTCGCCGTCCTGGCCCGACACCGGCACGGATCCGGCCAAGCCTTGCGCCGTCAGCGCCGCGACGACGCCACCGGCGGTGCCGTCATTGGCAGCAACCACGGCATCGACCTTGTTGTCGTTGGCGGTCAGGAACTGTTCCATGTTCTTCTGAGCGTTGGCGGGAAGCCAGCCGTCCGTATAGGCCTCGCCGACATTCTTGATCTTGCCGCTGTCGATCGCGTCCTTGAGCACTTCCATGGAGCCGGCGAACAGAAAATCGGCATTCGGATCGGCGCCCGAGCCCTTGATGAAGACGTAATTGCCTTCCGGCGCCACCTTGAACACTTCGCGGGCCTGCATGCGGCCGACTTCCTGGTTGTCGAAGGTCAGATAGAACACGTCCTTGTTCTCGATCAGCCGGTCATAGCCGACGACCGGAATGCCTTCGTCCAGCGCCTTCTGCACCGCCGGCCCGATGGCCGAGGCATCCTGCGCAAGGATGATCAGCGCGTTGGCACCCTGCGAGATCAGGCTCTCGACGTCGGTCAGCTGCTTGCCGGGATTGGACTGTGCATCGGCGGAAATATACTTGTCGCCGGCGGCCTCAATCGCCGACTTCATGGCGGCTTCGTCGGTCTTCCAGCGCTCTTCCTGGAAGTTCGACCACGAAACGCCAATGACCTTGTCCTTGGCCTGTGCGACCGACGCGAGCGTCAGCGACATGGCGACCCCCGCCAGCATGGCGGCTGCGAATCTCTTCATGATTTTCCTCCCTGCGCCGCGTACGGCGCGACCAACTGGCCCGAAGGCCGGCACAAAGGCCCCTATTTTTTCGAGGCTCGAAAAAATACTGGTCCAACCGCGAAGCGCTGTCAACATCAATTCCGATGGATTTTGATGTCCCTGCCGACTTATTTCGAGCCTCGGAATAAATAATGACAGGGTCCGCTGCTTCTGCCACTATTTGTCGGACATTACCGACGGCCTCCGATTCATGAGCGGCCGCGGCAATAGGGAGGAAGCAAAAGAATGTCGGTTGGAATCCGTCATGACGATTTGCGCCGGCGTAACCGGGCGATGGTGATTTCTGCGGTACGCCGGGCCGGCCAGCCGTCGCGGACCGAGATCGCCGCAACCACCGGCCTCAGCCATTCGACCATATCGGCGATCTCTTCCGACCTGATCCAGGAAGGCATCCTGACCGAGAGCAAGGCGAGCGAGACCGTTTCGATGAAACGCGGCCGACCGCAGGTCGGCCTCAGCCTCAATCCGGAAGCCGCTGCGGTATTGGCGGTCGTGTTGTCGCTGAATTTCCTGTCGGTCGCTGTCATCGATTATGCCGGACAGGTCGTCGCCGAGGAACAGCGCCGGCTGGACACGCTGACCATGTCGCGCGACGAGCTGATCGACGAATGTGTCGCCATCGTGCGGCGCCGGATCGAAGACCCCGACCTCGACGTCCAAAGCGTCGCCCGCATCGCGCTGGCGATCCAGGGCATCACCGATTCGCATGCGCGCGCCATGTTGTGGTCGCCGATCACGCCGCAGACGAACATCGCCTTCGCCGACATTCTGGAACGCGAGTTCGGCATCCCGGCCATCATGGAGAACGACTGCAACATGATGGCCGTGGCGCTGCGCTGGCGCGACCCGGATCGCTACCGCGACGATTTCATCGCCATCCTGCTCTCGCACGGCATCGGTATGGGGCTGGTGCTGAAGGGCGAACTGTTCACCGGCACCCATTCCTCGGGCGGCGAATTCGGCCACATGATTCATCGGCCGGGCGGCGCGCTTTGCCGCTGCGGGCGGCGCGGCTGCGTCGAGGCCTATGCCGGCAACTACGCCATCTGGCGCAACGCAAGGCAATTGAGCGAGAACGCAGAGCCGGTCGCCGATGTCAGCGACGCCGAGATGCAGGCACTGGCGGCCCGGGCGCGTCAGACGGACGGACCGGAGCGCGAAGCCTACCGCAAGGCCGGCGAAGCGCTCGGCTTCGGGCTTGGCAGCCTGTTCGCGCTGATCGATCCGGCGCCGGTCGCCATGGTCGGCGCCAGCGCTGCCGCCTTCGACCTGATCGAACCGGCCCTGCGCGAGGCCATCGCCCAGACCGCCGGCGGCCAGCATTCGGGTTCGATTTCCTTCGACACCGAGACGAACGAGCTGCCGCTGATCCGCGAAGGCTGCGCCTTGCGGGCGCTGAGCTTCGTCGACCAGGAGATTTTCGCGCCGGGCGCGCAAGGGAAGTCCGGCACGATCAGGAAGGACGTGGCCTGAGTCCGAAGGCAAGGAACAAAGGCGGAATGCGACTTGGGGATGTGTTGAGATTCAGGTCAGGCCGCGCCGGGCTCGAAGACGGGCGCGAGCCGACCAGACTGGGTGAGTTCCGAGAACCGGAACGGAGCGTACTTTTGGGTACGTACCGGAAGCGCAGGAAATCGCCGGTCGCAGGCCGGCATCACCTGAATATCAGCTAGTCTTCCCTGATCGCATAGCCCGCACCGCGGATGGTGCGGATGACGTCGGGCATGCGACCATTGTTGACCGCCTTGCGCAACCGGCCGACATGGACGTCCACCGTGCGCTCGTCGATGTAGATCGTCTCGCCCCAGACATTATCGAGCAACTGGCTGCGCGAGAAGACCCGACCTGGGTGCCGCATCATGAATTCGAGCAGCCGGAATTCGGTCGGCCCGAGCCGGATCTCGCTCTTCTTGCGATAGACCCTGTGCGATTCGCGATCGAGCATGATGTCGCCGACCTTCAGCACGCTGGACAGCACTTCGGGCTTGGCGCGGCGCAGCAGCGCCTTGATCCTGGCCATGAATTCCGGTGTCGAGAACGGCTTGACCAGGTAGTCGTCGGCCCCTGTCGAGAGGCCGCGCACCCGGTCGCTCTCCTCGCCGCGTGCGGTCAGCATGATGATCGGCAGCCGCTCGGTTTCGGGGCGCATCCGAAGGCGTCGGCAAAGCTCGATGCCGGAAACCGCCGGCACCATCCAGTCGAGCACCAGAAGATCGGGCACGTTTTCCTGCAGCCGGATTTCGGCCTCGTCGCCGCGCGTCACCACCTCGACCTGATAGCCTTCGGATTCCAGATTGTAGCGGAGGAGGACGCCCAGCGGCTCTTCGTCCTCCACCACCATGATGCGTGGCGCGATCATCGACCGGTCACCCCCGTCATGTCGCCGGCGCCGACATCGTCGTTTCGTCGAGCTTCGGGCGATCCGCCGGCAATTGCTGCCCGGTCACGACATAGTAGGCGTTTTCGGCGATGTTGGTGACGTGATCGCCGATACGCTCGAGATTCTTGGCGCAGAACAGAAGATGCGTGCAGGCGGTGATGTTGCGCGGATCCTCCATCATGTAGGTCAGGAGTTCGCGAAAAACCGCCGTGTATTTCACGTCGATCTTCTGGTCGTCGGCGCGCAGTTCTTTCAACGCGCCGGCATTGCGCGACACATAGTGCTCGACCACGCCGCGGAGCTGCACAAGAACGAGATCCGCCATCGCGTCGATACCGTGCGAGAGATTACGCGGCGTGGCGCTCTGCCCGACTGCGCTGACCCGCTTGGCTATGTTCTTGGCCAGGTCGCCGATGCGCTCGAGATCGCCGGCCATGCGGATTGCGCCAACCACGGCGCGCAGATCTTGCGCCATCGGCTGCCGCTTGGCGATCAGCGTGATCGCACTATCGTCGAGTTCGCGCTGCCGCGCATCCATGATGGCGTCGTCCGAGACGACGCGCTGCGCCATCGCATTGTCTGATGCAAGCAACGCGCGGATCGAGGCTGCGACCATCGCGGCGGCGAGCTCGTCCATATCGCGGATCAGCCTGTCGATGTGCTCCAGTTCCTCGTCGAAAGATGCGACGGTGTGTTCACCCATGATACTGTCCTCGTGTTCGAAATTCGCCGCCGGACCGCTCAGCCGAACCGGCCGGTGATGTAGTCCTGGGTGCGCTTGTCGTCGGGGTTGGTGAACATCTTGTCGGTCGCGCCCTCCTCGACCAGATAGCCGAGATGGAACATCGCCGTGCGTTGCGACACGCGCGCTGCCTGCTGCATCGAATGGGTGACGATGACGATCGTGTAGTTCTGGCGCAGTTCGTCAATCAGTTCCTCGACGCGGGCGGTGGCGATCGGATCGAGCGCCGAACAGGGCTCGTCCATCAGGATCACTTCCGGCGATACGGCGATGGCGCGCGCGATGCACAGGCGCTGCTGCTGTCCGCCGGAGAGACCGGTACCCGACTCGAGCAGGCGATCCTTGACCTCGTTGAACAGGCCGGCCTTCTTCAGGCTCGATTCAACGATGCCGTCCAACTCGGCCTTGCTCCTGGCCAGGCCGTGAATGCGCGGACCGTAGGCGACGTTTTCATAGATCGACTTCGGAAACGGGTTCGGCTTCTGGAATACCATGCCGACGCGGGCTCGCAGTTCGACGACATCGATCTTCGGGTCGTAGACATCTTCGCCGTCGAGCGTGATCTTGCCGCTCACCCGCGCGATATCGATGGTGTCGTTCATTCGGTTCAGGCACCGCAGGAAGGTCGACTTGCCACAGCCCGATGGGCCGATCAACGCCGTCACCTGGTTCTCGCGGACATCGATATCCACATCGAACAGAGCTCGCTTCTCGCCGTAATGAACAGAGACCTTTTCGCCCTTCATCTTGATCGAAGGGGCATTGGTTCCGCTGCTCAGTTTCTGTTCGACGCCAGCTTCCGTCATGATGTTCATATCCTCTACTCCTTACCAGCGCCGCTCGAAGCGCCTGCGCAGTATCACCGCGATGGCGTTCATGATGACCAAAAACAGCAGCAAAATCAAAATCGCCGCCGAAGTCTTCTGCTGGAATCCAGCTTCCGGGAAATCCGCCCACATGAATATCTGCACCGGCAGGATCGTCGCGGGATCGGTGAAGCCGCCGGGAATGTCGACGATGAAGGCGACCATGCCGATCATCAGCAACGGCGCGGTTTCGCCCAGCGCATGCGCCATTCCGAGGATGGTGCCGGTCATGATCCCCGGCATCGCCAGCGGCAGGACGTGATGGAATACGGTCTGGACCTTGGACGCTCCGATGCCGAGCGCCGCCTCGCGGATCGACGGCGGCACGGCGCGCAACGAAGCGCGCGAGGCGATAATGATGATCGGCAGGGTCATCAGCGCCAGCACCATGCCGCCGACCACCGGGGCTGAGCGCGGCATGCCGAAGAAATTCAGGAATACGGCAAGTCCAAGCAGGCCGAAGACGATCGAAGGCACCGCCGCCAGATTGTTGATATTCACTTCGATGATCGTCGTCAGCCGGTTCTTGGGGGCAAATTCCTCAAGATAGATCGCCGCCGAAACGCCGATGGGGAAGGCGATGGCGAGCGTAACGATCATGGTCAGGAACGATCCGACGACCGCGCCCCAGACACCGGCCAGTTCCGGCTCGCGGCTTGCGCCGGTGAAGAAGAAGATCGAGTTGAACCGGCTTTCGATCAGGCCGGCGCTCTTCAGCGTGTCGAGCCAGACGATCATCTTGTCGGAAATCTTTCGCGATTCTTCCGGCGTGTCGATGACGCGCAGGAATGCCTGGCCGCTCGCGGCGGGCGCCGTGCTGTCCAGCGCCTCGATCACCGTGCCCTTTGCGACCGCCGTCCCGTTGGCCCCAGGCGACAGCGCGGTCAGCTTGACCGTACCGCCATTGAACGCGACCAGCAGCGACGACGCACCGCTCGTCAGCGTGAGCATACCGTTTTCGCCCTCGGTCGCACCATTGCCACGCGCCAGCGTCAGCATGGCGTCGTCGCCGAAGGTCAGATCGATGTCGCCGCTGGTTTCCGAAGGGGTGACGCTTGTCGAAATCGCTTCGTCCGAACCGACGTCGGCAAGCAACCCCTTGAGATAAAGGTCGGCAAAATCGTCAAGTGGAACCGCATAGTCCACCGTTCCTCCGAGCATCGCCGGATCAGCCGCAATATCTTTGCGCAGGAAGACGCCTGTGCCGGTGGAAATCAGTCCGCGCAGCAGGCGCTTGTCCTGACGGCTCGTCACATCAGGAAATTTTGCCGTAAGCGCTTCCTGGGCGATGGCGTCGTAGTTGGCGGCGTCGAGTTTCGCCGGGTCGACCTTGGCCGCCGAAAGATCGATCGGCAGCGTCAGATAGTTCTGCCGCAGCGCCGGGATCGCCTGCGTGACGATCGTCGACAGGAGCAGCACAAGGAATAAGCCGGCCAACGCGACGGCTGCGGCGCCAAGCCATTTGAACCACGTTTCAGTGCGGTAACGACCCTTCAGCCGCGCCTTCGCGGCATCGTCGGTATGAACGCTGACCGGCCGCCGGCCGGCGCCGAATGACGCGATCGCATCAGTCATATTGCTCTCGGTATTTCTGGACGACGCGCAAAGCGACGATGTTGAGGGTAAGCGTGATGCAGAACAGCACCAGGCCGAGTGCGAAGGCTGCAAGCGTCTTGGCGCTGTCGAACTCCTGATCGCCTACAAGCAGCGTCACGATCTGCACCGTCACGGTGGTGACCGCTTCGAGCGGGTTGGCCGTGAGGTTTGCCGCCAGGCCCGCCGCCATGACCACGATCATTGTTTCACCAATTGCGCGGCTGACGGCGAGCAGCATCGCCGAAACGATGCCCGGAAGGGCAGCGGGAAGGACCACCTTGCGGATGGTTTCCGACTTGGTCGCGCCGAGGCCGGCGGAACCGTCTCGCAGGGATTGCGGAACGGCATTGATCACATCATCGGAAAGCGAGGAAACGAAGGGAATGATCATGATACCCATGACCACGCCCGCGGCGAGCGCCGATTCGGACGCGACGTTGAGGCCCAGGCTTTCGCCCATACCGCGGAAGTAGGGCGCAACTGTCAGCGCGGCGAAGAAGCCGTAAACGACGGTCGGGATACCGGCGAGGATTTCCAGTACCGGCTTTGCCACCGCGCGGACGCTTTTGGAGGCGTAATCCGAAAGGTAAATCGCAGCCATCAGCCCGATAGGTGCGGCCACCAGCATGGCGATGAAGGTGATGAGCAACGTGCCGGCAAAGAGCGGCACCATGCCAAAAATATCCTGGTTGACCGCCCCGGCTTCCGTTCCGGCGCCGGTGAAGGCGCTCTGCGGCGACCAATGCGTGCCGAACAGGAACTTATAGAACGGCACCTGTTGGAAGAACCGCAAGGATTCGAAGATAAGCGACAGGACGATGCCGATCGTCGTCAGGATCGCGACCACCGAACAGGCGATCAAGAATGCGCGAAGAACGCGCTCGACCACGTGGCGCGCCCGGTAGGCCTGTGCGATACGCGAATAGGCCCAGTAAAATCCGGACGCGGAAAGCACGAGCGCGACGGCCCAGATGATCCAGGTGCTGGTTGTATGGATCGATTTGTAGACGGCCGCGGCTGCCTCTTTCGTCGGATCGGCGAAGCCGACAAGCCCGCCAAAGGCCATCGCGCGAGCGTCGCGGATGAAAGCTTCGACCTGCGGAACGCCCATTCCCGACAACTCGGAGGAGAAGCGGTCGGCAATGATCGACGATTCAATTCCCGGCGTCACCAGCGACCACAACACGATCGTAAGCAGCGCGGGACCGGCAGCAAAAAGCGCCAGAAACATGCCATGTTGGCCAGGCAGCGAATGCAATCGCGCGACGTCGCCATTGACACTGGCAATTGCGCGTGTCCGGCCGATCCAATAGGCCGCAGCGGCCACAATTAACAGTAGAACAACGAGATAACCGACCATTCAGGACGTCCCCTCGACCGCCGGTCATTCACCGGCTCAAAGCACGGGACCTTTGGTCCCGCGCTTTGGGCTTTTAGAGCATGAGGGGTCAGAGCGGATATACGCCCGGACCCCGAAACATCAAGAGCCCATGCCCTTCAGGGCCTTGGCGTTTTCGGCCCACTTGGCGCGCTCGGCGTCCGGCAGCGGGATCAGGCCCTTGTCGGCCAGATAACCATCAGGACCCCATGCGCCGTCCGAGGTGTACTCGGCGATGAACTCCTGCATGCCGGGGATGACGCCGACATGCTCTTTCTTGGCATAGATGTAGAGCGAGCGGGAAACGCCGTAATCGCCGGATGCGATGTTCTCGAAGGTCGGCTCGACGCCGTCGACCTTGTGGCCCTGGAGCTTGTCGGCGTTCTGGTCAAGGAACGAGAAACCAAAGATGCCGAAGGCATTGGCGTTGGCTTCCAGCTTCTGGACGATCAGATTGTCGTTTTCGCCGGCCTCGACAAAAGCGCCGTCTTCGCGGATTTCGCCGCAGCCCTTTTCATTAGCCGCCTTCACTTCTTCCTGGCAGGCTGCATCCATGACGAGTTCAACGAACGCATCGCGCGTGCCAGACGTGGGCGGCGGGCCAAGCACCTCGATCTTTGTCGCGGGAAGCGACGCGTCGACATCCGACCAGTTCTTGTAGGGATTGGGGACGACCTTTCCGTCAACAGCGACGTTCTTGGCGAGCGCCTTGAAAACCTGTTCCTTGGTCAGATCAACGACAGCCCCTGCCTTCGAGTTGGCGAGTACGATGCCGTCGAAGCCGACCTTGATCTCGACCGGCGTCACGCCGTTTGCCTTGCAGGTTTCAAGTTCGCTGTCCTTGATGGCGCGCGAGGCATTGGTGAAGTCAGGGGTATTTTCGCCGACGCCCTGGCAAAACAGCTTCATGCCGCCGCCGGTGCCAGTCGATTCGACGACCGGGGTCTTGATCTTTCCGCCCTGGCCGAGCTTTTCGGCGACAGCCGTCGTGAAAGGGAACACTGTGGACGAACCGACGATTTGAATCTGGTCGCGCGCGGCGGCATAACCAGCCGACGCGGCGAGCGCAAGCGCCGCGGCCGACGCCGTAAGGAGGAATTTCTTCATGTGGCCTGCTCCTGTTCGGAAAATGGTCTCTCGGCGCCATTCCTGCGGCGCCCGCTGAGGCCAATAGCCCCCGATTATTACAGTCACATGACAGTTTGATGTCAGCCCGGTAACGCCGCATTGCCGTGTCGAAATGGAAGCGCCGCGGGTCTCGCCGGCACAGCCGTGGTTTGCCGCTGGAATCAGCAGCTTGCGCGATTTCCTGCCGGCATTTGCCCTCGACAGGCGAGACAATTGGCGCCGAAAAAGAAAATCCGGGCGGGAGCGCGTTGCATGCGGCCAAGGAGGTCATGGCCGCGCCATCGCCGAAACAGGTCCGTTGGGGTAAATCTGACCCTGCTTCTTGCCGGCGGTCGCTTGCTCCCGCCCGTAACCGGAGGGGCGGAACTCGAATGCGCTTATTGTCCCAACCGGACGCACGCTTTGGTATGGTGCGATCGCACCATAGTCTTGCTCGCAACGCGTCGCCGAATCGCGGCTGAACTCTACGGCCTGACGGGGATGCCAATCCCGCGTTGCGCTGGATTTCTCCGTCCGCGCCGAGCCAGCGCTCGACCTTTTCGAGCAAGGCCCTGGGGCTGATGGGCTTGGGCAGGCAATCGTCCATGCCCGCCTCCGGTCGCGCTAGTCTAGGGACATTGCGGCACTTTGATTTTGCCCATGATCCCCAGCGAAATCGATTCCGATTCTCCGGGTCATGCGCTAGCCTTGCCCGCGGTGTATTCCGACGGTTGTCGGCAGAGCCGAAGCCGCGTTATAAATCCCGCAAGGGTGTTGCCGATGTTGGGACGGATCCTGCCTTTTATCCTGTGCCCGATGCTGCTGTTCGGGAGCGGCTGCTCGCGCAGCTACGACGGAACCGTCGTCATTCCAAGGCCGCTCGATGTCCGGCGGTTCTGGGACAGGCCGCCGCAGCAGGCGCAAGCCGAACAGCCGCAGTTGCTGCAGACCGATGTCTTTCCTGTGGCGCCCGAAACGCCGAAAAGAGCGACGGCCCCCGGTATCAAGACTCCCGTGGCGCCGAGAAGGCACACCCGGAGGATTTCCAACGATCCGCCGATGCCGTCATCCGAGCCGACAAAACCGCTCACCTGCAGGAACGTCAGCCAACCCGGAAAACGGGTCCGCATGGTCTGCGAATAGCCGGCCGGCATTCAAACGGTGGCAGCCAAAATATCCGTCCTCAGACGTTGCTGCGCACCTGACCCAGCGGTTCGGTCAGACGCGCACGCGATCGCATAGACCGACTTGTGGGTTTCGGGCTGCCCGATCGATCCGGTGCCCCGACAATCCAGGGTTACCGGCCGCCACGTTGAAACCTTATCCCGCCTTCGCCGTTAAACAGCCATTGCAGCGCCGCGCGTCCCTTTTGCGGCGCCGCGCGTCTCTTTGGACGCAGAAAGGACGCTGTGACGTTGGTTTGGTTCATGGACCTTGCCAAACCGAAGGGCAGCGTAGCGAAGGTTGATCCCGATTTTTAGGTCACGCGCTGGATGGTCAAAAGGAGACCGCACATGTCGATTCACTTCACTGTCTCGGGCCTGACCAGAAATCTGTTTCACTCGCTGGGACTGGACCATGAGCGCGCGCCGAGACCTCTCGGTCCTGAGCAAAGTCTTTTGCTGGAATGTTATCTGGCCGGCCAGATTCCGGAATCGGCCTGGAGCGACTACGTCTTCGAGACGCCGGAATTGGCACGCCATGTCAATGCGAGACGCGCCCAACACTGACATCTCGTGAACCGGGAACCGTCCGATCGCTTGAGGTGACGCCGCCTAGCGACGCTTGGCCGAATGGCCCGCCGGGTAACGACCGGGGCTTTGCCTGGGATGACGCCCGGCTACTGTTTGGGCGAGCCGAATTGCAGGGTGAAGACGCTGCCTGCGATCCCTTGGGCGAGCGCCGGCGAAAAGCTAAGCGGCAAGCAGCGTTCCAGGGCGGCGATCGCTGCATCGACAAAGGATTGCCGCGCCTTCGCGTCGTCGGTCACATTGATGGCAGTCGGCCTGGCGGGCCGATCAGCGTGCCGTTGCGCTTGAAACCCAAACTCAATGTGACGGTTGAATTCCCGGCATTCGCCGGCGGGGTCCAGCACACGTGGATCGCAACCCCGACATCGTCCATGGTGTTCAGCGATGCGGCATTCGATTGACAGCTGGCGCCTGCCAATATCGAGCCGGCAATCACCAACAGTCCTGCCGTGCGTTTCATTGCAAGTCCTCGTCCCTCCGCCTTGCCCGCACAGCAAGGCCGGATGTTTTGAAGGCTTGACGCCAGACGACAATCGCGAATGTCAGGCCGCAGCTTCCCGGGAAACGAAACAAAAAGGCCGGCACATGGCCGACCTTTCCTTTCCACCTCGACCGCGCCAGTACATCCGTGGTCACGAATTGGAGGTGAATTGCCAATCAGTAGATAGGGATTTGGTTAACGAATCCTTAACCGACCGGATCTGCTCATCTGCGCGTCATGGCAAATCTGATCTGCGTTTTGGTGATGAGTGCGGAAAGTCCTCTTTAAATGCGGCACATATTATTAATCGTTGTACACCAATGTGTTAGCATGTGAAGCATATCCAAGTAACGATCGTGTTCTGGGGTTTATTATGGCCGTACTTGGCGCTCTCCCTCCCGGCGTTCGCTGTCGACCAATTCGCGAAGCCGATTGGGAAGGAGTAGTCGACTGCCTGTGCCGGGGCTTTCCGGAGCGTGACCGGAGTTACTGGATACAAGCGCTGACCCGATTGTCGCAGCGGCCTGCTATCGCCGAATGCCAACAATACGGCTTTGCTTTGGAGGAGACTGGTCGGATCGTCGGCGTCGTGCTGACCCTTTATACCCGCTATCGCAGGCAGGTAGGCGATGAAATCCGCTGCAACCTTTCGAGCTGGTCCGTCGACGAAGAATTCCGCCCCTATGCCATCAAGCTGATTACGACGATTCTCAAGCAAAAAGACGTGACCTACACGAACGTTTCGCCGGCGCCTGCTACATTAAAGCACAATTTGGCGCTCGGCTTTCGCCTCTTTTCCAGCGGACAATTTGCCTTCTTGCCGGCTTTTAGTTCGGTGCCGCGGTCATGTCGCGTGCTCGAAGCTCGTCCCGATCTTGCGGAAATGGCGATGCTGTCCGACAGTGAGAGATACATACTCTCGGAACACTCCGCGCTGGGCTGCCTGTCATTGATTTGCATTTGCGACGGAGCAGTGTTTCCTTTCGTATTGATGCCGCGCCGGATATTGCGCGGTCTTATCCCATCCTATCAGATTGTCTATTGCCGCTCTCTCGCAGATTTGAGCCGGTGCGCCGGTGCCATCGGACGCTTTCTCTGGCGAAGCGGCATCCTGCTTTGCGTCGTCGACGCCAAGGAACCGATTGCAGGTCTGTTCGGGTGGTACCGCCCCAACAGAGGGCTGAAGTACTTCAAGGGCCCCAGACCACCCTCGCTCGGAGATCTGACGTTCACCGAGCTCGTGATATTCGGCCCCTGAACGACAAGCGCAACATCAATCAGCCCGCGCCGATTTGCGACCGCGATGCCGAAAGCGAACCCCCGCCTCGGGCGAGGGTTCTATTTTTTGAACTACGATCTGCTACTGAACAGGGGCGGTCTGAGCTGGCGGCGGGGTTGCGGGTGCCGGCGTCATCGTGTCGGCTGGAGGTGGCGGCAATTGGCCAGCGGTCGTCGCCTGCGTTCCTGCCGATTGAGTTTGGTCACACGCCGCCAGGGCAGCAAGCGCCAGACCGAACGCGGCGAATAAGGGTAGTTTGCGGGTCATATACAGTCCCTTCCATGGACGCCACCCGCGCAGGCCCGATCATCAGGACCGCTGCCGCCAGGTCAACCGTCGCTTCGTCGTCGACGCTTCAAACATTCTTACGTCCCGTAAAAGGCGGCGGGCCTTCGGTCTCGGTTTAGGTCGGCCTGGGCAACCAAGACCGTTAGAGCGAAAGCTTCACGCCCCGGCCTGCGACTTCACATAGGCGATATAGCCGCGCACGTCGGCGGCCGGCTCGGCGTAGGCCTTGCCGAGCTTCTTCTCGATCGCCGCCATGTAGTCTTTTGCCCACTGGGGCAGCGCGTAGTCGATGACGGCCAGGAATTCGAGCGTCGCCGCCAGGCGGATGTCGGCGATCGACGGGTTCTTGCCGCCGATGAACGGCTTGCTGTTCCTGAAGAAGCTGTGAAAGACCTCCAGCGGCTCGGCAATTGCGGCCGCCGCGGCCTTCTGGGCTTCCGACTTCCTGTTGGGGTCGGCGTCGCTGTAACCGACCTCGCCGGCATATTGCGGGAAGTTCAGCGCAGGATAGGTGGCGCGCGCCACATAGGGGTAGAGCGTGCCGATCAGATAGAACATGGCGCTGTCGATCATTGCCCGCTTGGCCGGCGCCTTGGGATATAATTTGTCCAGCCCATGCTTGTTGGCGAGATACTGCATAATGGCGCAGCTTTCCCACAGCACGCCTCTCGGCAAGTCCTTGTCCTCGATCATCGGGGTGAGATGGGCTGGGTTTCGCGCCATGTATTCAGGCGAGCGCGTGTGGCCCCATACGTCGGTCTCGGAATGATCGAGCCCGGCCGCGCGTGCAAACACCCGAACGCTCATATTGTTGACGCTCGGCTTCAGCATGCTGAGCGTCAGCGCGGGCTTCTTTCCTGATTTCGCCTTGGTCTTCCGCGCGGATTTCGCGGATGCCTTGGCTGCAGGTTTTGCGGCGGCTTTCGCTGCCGGCTTGGCGGAAGCTTTCGCCGCCTTGACTGCAGGCTTTGTCGCGGCCTTGGCAGCTGGTTTCGTAGCGGTCTTGGCGGCCGGCCTCTTCGCACTCTTCGTTGTCATCTTTGCCATTGTGTCCTCCCTTGTTTGGCCTGTCGTCAGTATGGATTTTTCGGCGTGCGGTCCTCCGACAAGGTCGCGCGGGAGTGCTCGACGAGCGCCTGGATCGCGTCGGCAAGATGCACTTCGGCTATTGCATAGTCGCCGCGCGCAACGCGAATCTTGTGCGCCTGCATCAGCACGTCGGCATGAGTGAAGCCCGCTGGCGGCTCGAAACGGTAGGAGGCGAGCTCGATCAGCAGGCCGAGCGGATCCTCGAAATAGATCGAATCCATAAAGCCGCGATCCTTGACGCCGCTGTGCTTGATGCCGCGCTCGTCGAGCCGGGCGACCGCCTGCAGGAAGGTGACGCGCGACACCGCAAAGGCGATGTGGTGGACGCAGCCCGTATCTGTCGGCGTGCGCCGTTTGACCGGCGTGCGGCTCTCGTCGCTGAAGATGGTGATCAGCCGGCCGTCGCCCGGATCGAAATAGAGGTGGCTTTCGCTGGCCTTGTCGAGATTGGGCTGCTCGAAGATGAAAGGCATGCCAAGCACGCCTTCCCAGAAGTCGATGGAGGTCTGACGCCCGGCACCGACCAGCGTGATGTGATGGACGCCCTGCGATTGCAGTTTCTGCATTTGGCCCTCTCCCAAGGTTTCCCGCCTCTGTGCCGAACGGGTTCGACGTCGCATCCACCGCGCTCTATTGGCACCGGATATGCTCGGCCGGCCCACAGGCTTGATGAGGCGATGCTAATTCAATCGGCCGCGCTGCGCCAGAAGCGGCGAATGACCGCTGCACAAAGGGGGCGGTTTGCTACGGTCCGCATCCCAATTGGTGGAGGCCCAATGGGTAGGCCCTACGCCCCGTCCTTCACCCGATGGTAGGCCATATTTCCCAACCAGATGGCTACACCGGTGCCGATTGGACCGACCCACCAGGCGTCGTGGCCGTATATCGAAAATAGCCCGACGATAAGGCTGACGGTAATGGCAACAAATCCCGCCGCGCCGAGGGCTACTGCTACTCGACCCGTTGTGGGCCGGGTCGGTTTATCTGCTGCCATATTGGTTTTTCCAGGTTCGCCCAAAACGCGCGCTGCACTCTTCGTGGCAGAGAGGATGCCGCAATTGCGGTAAGCGGGCAACGTGCTTTCAGTGTGACCGCGGCAGCACCGGCCCGGTCGTTCCCCAGGGCACCCAAGGAGCGGTCTTTCCGGTGACTTCCTTCACCGTCTGCAAGAGCGTTTGATTGAGCGCCACCAATGCCCTGTGATGATCGCTGCTAGGCGATATAGTCAACTGACTACGGTCCATCTGTGCGACTCGCTGACACGTGCTGGAAAGAATCGGCGCTATGACAAATCTACATGGGAAAGAGCGCCAACTACCAGGTTCTGGAAAAATCGAATTCCGCAAACGTTGGATAAAAAACTTGTCGGCCAGCTAAGTGCTTGAAATTCTTGGTACGCCCAAGGGGAATCGAACCCCTGTTCCCGCCGTGAGAGGGCGGTGTCCTGACCGCTAGACGATGGGCGCGTTCAAGAACCGGCGATATAGGCTGACGGCTGGGAAAAAGCAACTGGGCTTCGGACAGTCGATGGTGCCGGGAAACTATCCGTTGCAATCCTATCGTTTTGGTTCGATCAGGTCCCAGAGATTTCCGTGGAGATCGGCGAAAACCGCCACCGTGCCATAGGCCTCGTGGTGGGGCGCCTCTCGGAATTCGACGCCCTTTGCGAGCATTGCCGCATGGTCGCGGACAAAATCGTCGGTTTCAAGAAACAAAAAGACGCGGCCGCCGGTCTGGTTGCCGATGCTATCCCTTTGCGCATCATCGGCCGCTTCGGCCAGCAGCAGCCTCGCGCCTTGTCCGTTTGCCGGCGCCACCGTGACCCAGCGCTTGCCACCGCCAAGATCGACGTCCTCGATGAGCAGAAAGCCCAGCCTGTCGACATACCAGGCGATCGCCTCATCGTAATTCGCGACGACAAGAGTGACGGTCGCGACGCGGCGATTTTCGGCGAAACCAGTCATTTGTTGCGGATCGAAAAGCGACCGATGATACGGCGCTCAGTGATGTCGTAGACAAAAATGGCACGGCTGCCGTCGGCAAGCTCCGCATCGATGGAGACGCGGTTGCCGGCAAGCGACTGGCTGATGACCTTGGCGCCGACCGGCAGCACGATGTCGCCGGTCAGCGGCTCGCCTGATGGCGCTTGGATGTCGTCGGCAAGTGATGGATTATTGGGCGGCGAGCTGGCCGGCGGCGCGGTGCGCGTTTTGTAGACAAGGGCTGCGATCACCACCATAAGGGCGATGAACAGCAGGCCGAGATTGATGGCGACGAAGCGGACGAGCTTCTTGCGCACCTTTTCAACTTCGGGGTCGAGCGGCTTTTCCTCGTCTTCGTCGGCAGCAGCCATGGCAAAACATTCCGGAACGATTTTCTATGAGCGCTCATAACGAAGAGGCCCCCATATTGATAGAGGATGGATTAATGGAGGACGGATCGCCAGGCGGGGGGTCGCCAAACGGGGGATCAATAGTGCTGGAAGCCGGTCCCGATGCGGCCGGCCAGCGCCTCGACCAATGGCTGGCCGGCAAGCTCGGTCCGGACATGTCGCGCAGCCGCGTGCAGATGCTGATCAGACAGGGCGCGGTCAAGGTCGGCGGCCAGCCGGTCAACGAGACGAAGCGCAAGATGGCGGCCGGTGACCGCGTGTCGGTCGACATGCCGGAGCCGGAGCCGGCGGAGCCGCAAGGCGAGAACATCGCGCTCGACGTCCTCCATGAGGACAATGAGTTGATCGTCATCAACAAGCCGCCGGGGCTGGTCGTCCATCCCGGCGCCGGCAACTGGACCGGCACGCTGGTCAACGCGCTGATCCACCATTGCGGCGACAGTCTTTCCGGCATCGGCGGTGTGCGGCGGCCGGGCATCGTCCATCGCCTGGACAAGGAGACCAGCGGCGTCATGGTCGTCGCCAAGACCGATCGCGCCCACAAGTCGTTGTCGGAGGCCTTTGCCGACCATGGCCTGACCGGCGATCTCAAACGCGCCTATCTTGCGCTGGTCTGGGGCATACCGACGAGACCGACAGGCACGGTCGACGAGCCGCTCGGCCGCGCCGCCGACCGCGTGCGCCGTGCCGTGGTGCCGGAGGACCGCGACGATGCCCGCCACGCTGTCACCCATTTCACCGTGGTCGAGCGCTTCGGCGAGCTGCAAAAGGAATTTGCCACGGCAAGCCTGGTCGAATGCCGACTCGAGACCGGCCGCACCCATCAGATCCGCGTCCACATGGCTCATATCGGCCATCCGGTCGTCGGCGATCCCGATTATGGCCAGGCCTTTCGCACCAAGGCGAACCGGCTGCCCGAGCCGCTGAAAGGCCGGGTGAAGGCATTTCCGCGACAGGCATTGCACGCCCGCCTCCTTGAATTTCGGCATCCGACCACCCATTTAACGATGAGGTTCGAGGCGCCGGTACCGAGGGATATGGAGGAACTCGTGGACGGCTTTCGCAAACTCTGAACCACCTTCCATCCACTCAAAACCTGATCGGCAAAAACCTGACCGGCGTTGTTCACTTTAACGTGACACACTGTTTCGTGTTGAACCAATGCTGTCCTTTCTGGTTTTGTTCCTATATACACCGGTTGTCGCGACGAGCCTTTGGCGTCGCGATGTATGCCCGCCGCGTTTCGGGGGCACCACTCCAAGAGAGAGGGGCGCTATCATGGCCCAATCATTACCCAGTATCGTTTCCGGCGAAGGCGGCCTCAGCCGCTACCTGGAAGAAATCCGTCGCTTTCCGATGCTTCAGCCGCAGGAAGAGTACATGCTCGCCAAGCGTTACGCCGAGCATGAGGACACCACGGCTGCGCACAAGCTCGTCACCAGCCATCTGCGGCTCGTCGCCAAGATCGCCATGGGCTATCGCGGCTACGGCCTGCCGATCGGCGAAGTGATCTCGGAAGGCAATGTCGGCCTGATGCAGGCCGTCAAGAAATTCGAACCGGAGCGCGGCTTCCGGCTCGCCACCTATGCCATGTGGTGGATCAAGGCCTCGATCCAGGAATACATCCTGCGCTCGTGGAGCCTGGTCAAGATGGGCACAACCGCCAACCAGAAGCGTCTGTTCTTCAACCTGCGCAAGGTGAAGGGCAAGATCCAGGCGCTCGACGACGGCGATTTGAAGCCCGACCAGATCACCGAGATCGCCACCCGCCTCAACGTGTCCGAAGCGGAGGTGGTGTCGATGAACCGCCGCCTGTCGGGCGACGCCTCGCTCAACGCACCGATCCGGGCGAGCGAAGGTGAATCAGGTGAATGGCAGGACTGGCTGGTCGACGACCACGAAAGCCAGGAAGAAGCGCTGATCGAGCAGGACGAGCTGGAAAACCGGCGCGGTATGCTGTCGGGCGCTCTGGCCGTGCTCAACGAGCGCGAGCGGCGCATCTTCGAGGCGCGCCGCCTGGCCGAGGAGCCGCTGACGCTGGAAGAGCTGTCGGCCGAGTTCGACATCAGCCGCGAGCGCGTGCGCCAGATCGAGGTGCGCGCCTTCGAGAAGGTGCAGGACGCAGTCAAGGCCGCGGCCAAGCGCCAGATGCAGGCCCTGCGCACCATCGAGGCGCAGCCGGCGGCATAAAGCTTCCGACGGCAACAAATAACGGCGGCGTCAGGCAACTGGCGCCGCCTTTTTTATTGGTCCTCGGACTGCCAGAGGAACTGTCGCTTGGTGTCATATTCTAGCTAGGGTTGCCGGTTCCGCCGCACCTTCGCGAACGCCCGATCCGTCGCCATAAACCACTCAATCATCGGTGTGATCAGCCTGGCCGGCTCATAGCGGCATTATAGCAATTTTCCCCAAGCCCTGGAAACCGCAACGCTGCAAATTGTGGCGGCAATGTTCCGGCGCCGACACGGCTTCCGTCGCGAAATTTCACAAAGGTGGCGCTTGCGGCAAGCGGGCGCGACAATGGGCCGTCGGGGCTGCGCTGGGCAGTTGAGCTCGCCTGTTTAGAAACCAAAGGCAGTATGACGATGACGATTTCTCCGTTTCTAACCGCTCTCGGATCCGAAGGTCCCCCAGCCGACCGAGCGAAAGACATGGACCTGTATGGATGGCTAATTGGAAGCTGGGAAATGGACACGGTCCACTACCTCGACGACGGCACAATCCAGAAGTGGAATGGAGAATGCCATTTTGGCTGGGTGCTCGAAGGCCGCGCGATTCAGGACGTCTGGATTAGGCCCAAGCGCCCTGCGCCGTCCACGATGTATGGCACGACTTTGCGCATCTTCGATCCTGGGATCGATGGCTGGCACATCATATGGAACGACCCGCTCAACCGAGATCACTCGCGCCAGATCGGGCGGGCCGAGGGTAAGGACATTGTCCAACTCGGCACTGACTCGCGCGGTCTGAAAACTCGATGGCGTTTCACTGAGATCACTGCCAACAGCTTCCATTGGATCGGCGAGGAAAGATCGTCCGAGAGCGACCCTTGGCAAATCACGTATGAACATTTAGTCCGCCGAACAAAACCCTGAAGCTAGACTAGCTGGCGTCTGCGCTGCCCCTCATCCGGCTGCCGCCACCTTCTCCCCGTATAGTGACCGTATAGTGACGGGGAGAACAGGCAGATCGCACCGCGCGCTGACTTCCCGGAATGCGTAGTGCCGTCTGCCAACGACTCGTCAAAGGCAATCCAACGGAAACTTCAGATACCGCCGGCCGTTGGATTCCGGTTCCGGCAACCGCCCGCCATTCATGTTGACCTGCAGTGCGTGCAGGATCAGCCTAGGCATCGGCAGCGTCCTGTCGCGCGCCTCGCGCAATGCCACGAAATCGGCCTCTGTCCTGCAGGCGGCAGCATGGGTGTTCTTGGATTTCTGTTCCGCGACCGTGCTCTCCCACAAGGGTTCGCGTCCTCCCGTCTGGTAGTCATGACCGACGAACAGACGTGTCTCGTCCGGCAGCGCGAGGATATCCTGGATCGAGCGCCAGAGTTGCGCGGCACTGCCGCCGGGAAAGTCCGCTCTCGCCGTGCCGCTGTCCGGCATGAACAGCGTATCATGGATGAAAGCGGCGTCGCCGATCACATAGGTGATCGAGGCCAGCGTGTGGCCTGGCGAAAAAAGCACCTTTGCCGGAATGCCGCCGACCGAAAAGGTCTCGCCATCGGCAAACAGCCTGTTCCACTGGGACCCATCGGCAGGAAAATCCGGCCAGTTGTAGATCGCTTTCCACAATTTCTGGACGTCGATGATCTTGTCGCCGATCGCCGTAGGCGCTCGTGTCTTCTCCTTGAGATAATGCGCCGCCGAGAAATGGTCCGCATGCGGGTGCGTGTCGAGGATCCACTCGACCTCCAGCCCGTTCTCCCTGACGAAATCGAGCAGGGCGTCGGCATTCTTCGTCGCTGTTGCGCCGGACTTCTCGTCGAAATCGAGGACCGGATCGATGATTGCGCATCGTCGCGTCTGCGGGTCGGCGACGACATACTGGATGGACCCGCTCGGCTTGTCGTAAAAGCCTGCCACTTGCAGCTTGGCCGATGTCGCGTCCAATCTCGGCTCCCTCAACTCCCACCCGGCAGGAATGGTTTTCCCTGCCGGTGTAAAAGAAGAGCATGGTCATTCGCCAACGCCACGCCGTCAAGCACCGCATGCTTCGCCGAGGCAAAACGGCCGAAAATCCTTCCGTACCGCGCTAGCCGCTCAGGCGGAGGGCTGCTTGGTCTTCCGGAGATACGGCAGGATCGTCTCGTAGGCGCCGAAACGCTTGATCGCGTCCTCGTTGGAAACAGCGGCGGTGATGATGACGTCTTCGCCCTGCTTCCAGTTCGCTGGCGTCGCCACCTGGTGCTTGGCGGTCAACTGTATGGAATCGATCGCGCGCAGGATCTCATCGAAGTTGCGGCCGGTCGTCATCGGATAGGTGAGGACCAGCTTGATCTTCTTGTCGGGGCCGATGACGTAAACTGAACGCACCGTCGCGTTGTCGGCAGGCGTGCGCCCTTCCGAGGTTTCGCCGGCACCCGCCGGCAGCATTTCGTAAAGCTTGGCGACCTTGAGGTCCTTGTCGCCGATCAGCGGGTAGTTCACCGATTGGCCGGTCGCCTTCTTGATATCATCCTGCCATTTGCCATGGCTTTCGACCGGATCGACGGAAATGCCGATGATCTTGACGTTGCGCTTCTTGAACTCGCCTTCCAGCCCGGCCATCGTGCCGAGCTCGGTCGTGCAGACCGGCGTGAAATTCTTCGGATGGCTGAAAAGCACCGCCCAGCCGTCACCGATCCATTCGTGGAAGTTGATCGTACCTTGCGTGGTTTCGGCCGTGAAATCCGGCGCGGTATCGTTGATACGGAGGCTCATGACGTGTCCCTACCCTGTGAGTGCAGATTGCAGCCGGCATTGACCGGCGCTGCTTTTGCCTTTCTACCACTCCGGCGTCATCCTTCAAACGCCTGTTGCGCCGGCATCAAGGCCGGCTGCGAAAATATTTTCATTGCTTCTCGGCAAAGGCAGCAGGAATTTCCGCTGCGCTGGCTCAGGCCTTGTTCACCGCCAGCGTCGTCGCCAGATCTTCCATGCGCTGGGCGAGCGCGCCAAGCGCTTGGGTCAGCGCGGTATCGTTCTTATCGGCCTTGGTCAGCGCGTCGTCACGCGTCTTGCGCAGCGTCAGCACTTCGCTTTCCATGCCCTTGACGCGTTTTTGCAATTCCGAAAGCTCGTCCATGACCATGATGCCGGCCATCACCGTCAGCCGCTGGTCGCCGATCTCGCCGAACGAATCCTTCAGATGCGAGACATAGCGGTCGAAGCGCTCGGCAAGGTCGATCAGATGTTCTTCCTGGCCCTCGTCGCAAGCCATGCGATACTGCTTGCCGTCGATGGAAACCGTGACTTGTGCCATTGGGCCAGCCCCTATCTGTCCAACACGGCGCGGATGGTTTCCATGGCGGTCACCAGCCGACGCGACACTTCCTTGTTGGCGTCTTCCAGCCGTTCGGCGCGCGCTTCGGAATTGTCGAGTTCCTGCGCCAGCCGCGAGCGGTCGGCGTTCATGCGCTGCACCTCCGCCTCGGCTTCCGTATAGTCACGCTCATGCTCGAGCTTGGCCGCGACGGCATTTTCCAGCCCTTCGATGGCCTTACCCAGTCTGGCGATGACTTCCTTGAGTGTCGTTTCCCCGGTCATGGCTTTCGTCCTGCGCCCTGCCCATCACCGAATCATCCACGTTCAGAACGCGTTATGTCTGAAACATTACCCGCCGTGTGAAGCCAACGTCAACAAAGCTCTCGCGACTGTCCCCTGCTAACGCTAATGTAGAGCCTCCAAGACCCTTCTGGCGCCATCACAAGACCGGCAAAAGCGCCGGGTTATTGACTAACAAGATCGGCAAAAGCGCGCCGGTTTGTTGACTAAAAAGCCGCGCCTGCTATGTGTCGCGCACCCCCTTTCCCGGGCTCTCCCAAGGCCCCGAACCCCCACACTGGAGGAAGCATGACCTCGCGTGAACGACATGACCGGATGGCCAATGCGATCCGTTTTCTTTCCATGGACGCCGTCGAGAAGGCCCAGTCCGGCCACCCCGGCCTGCCCATGGGCTGCGCCGACATCGCCACCGTGCTGTTCACGCGTTTCCTGAAATACGATCCGAAGAGCCCGCATTGGCCCGATCGCGACCGTTTCATCCTGTCGGCCGGCCACGGTTCGATGCTGCTCTATTCGCTGCTTTATCTGACCGGCTACGAGGACATCACCCTCGACCAGATCAAGCATTTTCGGCAAGTGGGGTCGAGGACGGCAGGCCATCCCGAATTTGGCCATGCCGCCGGCATCGAGACGACGACCGGCCCGCTCGGCCAGGGCCTCGCCAATTCGGTCGGCTTCGCACTCGGCGAGCGCATCATGAATGCCGCCTTCGGCAACGACCTCGTCGACCACTACACCTATGTACTGGCCGGCGACGGCTGCCTGATGGAGGGTGTTTCCCAGGAGGCCATCGCACTTGCCGGGCATCTCAAGCTGAACAAGCTGATCGTCTTTTGGGACAACAACAACATCTCGATCGACGGCCCGGTGTCGCTGGCCGACAACACCGATCAGGTCGCTCGCTTCCAGGCATCCGGCTGGAACGCCAGCCACATTGACGGGCAGGATCCGGAGGCGATCGCCTATGCCATCGAGGCGGCCCGCCATTCCGACAAGCCGACGATGATCGCCTGCAAGACGACGATCGGCTTCGGCGCGCCGACCAAGGCCGGCACCAACAAGTCACACGGTTCGCCGCTCGGCGCTGAGGAAATCGCCGGCGCGAGAAAATTCTTCGGTTGGGATTATCCGCCTTTCGAGCTTCCTGCCGATATCCTCGATGCCTGGCGCGACGCCGGCAAGACGGGCATCAAGGCACGCACCGACTGGGAAGGCCGCCTTGCCAAGGCCGACGCCCAATTGCGCAGCGAATTCGAGCGTCGCATCAGTGGCGCGCTGCCGGCGAATTTCGACGCCGTCATCACTGATTACAAGAAGAAGCTCGCCGCTGACAAACCGAAGGTCGCCACCCGCAAATCGTCGGAAATGGCGCTCGAAATCATCAACGGCGCGGTGCCGGAAACCATCGGCGGCTCGGCCGACCTGACCGGCTCCAACAACACCAAGACGAGCCAGACCAAGAACATCACTGCCGACGACTATGGCCAGCGCTACGTTCACTACGGCGTCCGCGAGCACGGCATGGCTGCCGCGCTCAACGGACTGACGCTGCACGGTGGCATCATCGCCTATGGCGGCACGTTCATGTGCTTTTCCGACTACGCCCGTCCGTCGATGCGGCTTGCTTCGCTGATGGGCATCCGCTCGATCTTCGTCATGACCCATGATTCGATCGGTCTCGGCGAAGACGGCCCGACCCATCAGCCGGTCGAGCATCTGGCCGCACTGCGCGCCATTCCGAACCACAATGTCTTCCGCCCGGCGGACGCGGTCGAGACCGCCGAATGCTGGCAACTGGCCATCGAACAGGAAAAGACGCCTTCGACGCTGGCGCTGACCCGGCAGAACCTGCCGGCGGTGCGCAACGACTTCGTTGCGGAAAACCTCAGCCGCCAGGGCGCCTATGAGCTGGCCGCCGCCAGTGGCGATGCGGCGGTGACGATCTTCGCTTCGGGTTCCGAGGTCGAGATTGCGCTGGCGGCGCGCGAGGCATTGGAGAAGCACGACCATCCGACCCGCGTCGTCTCTGTCCCCTGCTTCGAATTGTTCGACAAGCAGAGCGCCGACTATCGCAACAAGACGATCGGCAACGCGCCGATCAAGATCGCCATCGAAGCCGGCATCCGTCAGGGCTGGGATCATTTCATCGGCACCGACGGCATCTTCATCGGCATGACCGGCTTCGGCGCGTCTGGCACGATCGAACAGCTCTATCCGCATTTCGGCATCACCGCGGAAGCGACGGTGAAGGCGGCCGAAGCCCGCCTGCACGGCGAGTAAAGCCAGACACCCGCGAGACCGCGCATAGCGGTTTTGCGGGCAGCCTCCGTCTGGTGGACTTAAATCCAACTCATCGACGGCTGGATTCTTTGACAGCCCGCCGTTATGAAGCTGCGGACTTGATCTTCGGCCTCCAACTCCCAGGGAGAGAAAAATGACCGTCAGAGTTGCCATCAATGGATTCGGCCGCATCGGCCGCAACATCCTGCGCGCCATCCACGAATCCGGCCGCAAGGACATCGACGTCGTCGCCGTCAACGACCTCGGCCCGGTCGAGACCAACGCGCATCTGCTGCGCTTCGACAGCGTGCATGGCCGCTTCCCGCATGAAGTGACGGTTGACGGTGACCAGATCACCGTCGGCACCGAAAAATTCAAGGTCACCGCGATCAAGGACCCGACGCAGTTGCCGTGGAAGGAGCTCGGCATCGACATCGCGCTCGAATGCACCGGCATCTTCACCGCCCGCGACAAGGCCGCGGCGCATCTGACCGCCGGCGCCAAGCGCGTCCTCGTCTCGGCGCCTGCGGAGGGCGCGGACCTCACCGTCGTCTATGGCATCAACCATGACAAGCTGACCAAGGACCACATCGTCATCTCGAACGCCTCCTGCACCACCAACTGCCTGGCGCCGCTGGCAGCCGTGCTGCATGAGGCCGTCGGCATCGAGAAGGGCATGATGACGACGATCCACTCCTACACCGGCGACCAGCCGACGCTGGACACCATGCATAAGGATCTCTACCGCGCCCGCGCCGCGGCCCTGTCGCAGATCCCGACCTCGACCGGCGCGGCCAAGGCGATCGGCCTGGTGCTGCCCGACCTCAAGGGCAAGCTCGACGGCATCTCTATCCGCGTACCGACGCCGAACGTCTCGGTCGTCGATTTCAAGTTCATCGCCAAGCGGCCGACGACCGTACAGGAGATCAACGAGGCAGTGATCGCCGCCTCCAACGGCAAGCTGAAAGGCATTCTCGCCGTCACCCGTCATCCGAACGTGTCGATCGACTTCAACCACGATCCGCATTCCTCGATCATGGCGCTCGACCAGACCAAGGTCATGGACGGCAACTTCGTTTCGGTGCTGTCCTGGTACGACAATGAATGGGGTTTTTCCAACCGCATGGCCGACACCGCCGTCGCGTTCGGCAAGACCATCGCCTGATCGCAGAACCATCTTATTGCGACTTGAAACGCCCGGCTCTGTCCGGGCGTTTTTCATGAGAGCGCCCAGCGCCCTTTTGGATGCGCAAACGGCGCTCTGACGGTTTGATTGGCAAGACCGCGCCTTGAGCGCCAAAACACTCAAAAATCAGCGGCATAGGGCAAAAAACCACCCTCCCGCCTTGCACCGGTCATGTCTTCGCCTCACTCTGCCGTAAAGCGAGAGGAACACGAATTCGAGGGGCAATTGGCGGATGGAGCATGCGATCTATCTCGTGACGCTGGTCGGCGCCGCACTGGTCGTTGCCGCCGCGTTTTCGAGCCTGATCGCCTTCCGCTTCGGCGCCCCTCTCTTGCTGCTGTTTCTCTGCATTGGCCTAGCCACGGGAACCGACGGCCTCGGCATCCAGTTCGACAATGCGCGGCTGGCTTATTTTGCCGGCTCGCTGGCCCTGGCGGTCATCCTGTTCGATTCCGGTTTCGGCACGCCGCTCAACGCTTTGCGGCAGGCGGCCGGACCGGCACTGTCGCTGGCGACTATCGGCGTCCTTTTGACCACTGGCCTGTTCGGCGTCGTCGCCCACTATCTGCTCGATCTCAGCTGGCTGGAATCCTTCCTGCTCGGGGCCGCTGTCGCGTCGACCGACGCGGCAGCCGTGTTCTTCCTGTTGCGCGCCGGCGAGATCAATTTGCGCGAACGCACGCGTTCCACGCTCGAGGTGGAATCCGGCACCAATGATCCGATCGCCATCTTCCTGACCATCAGCCTGGTCGAGATCATCGCCGCCAACGCCAATCCCGAGGCCAGGGTGCTGGTTACCGACCTCGTACTCGGCTTCCTTCTCAACATGGGGCTTGGCGCCATTGTCGGCATTTTCGGCGGCCTCGCCATCGTGCGGCTTGTCGACCGGCTCAATCTCGACCACGGGCTGCTGCCGATCTTCGTGCTGACGCTGTCGCTGATGGTGTTCGCCGCTGCCGGCGCCATTGGCGGCTCCGGGTTTCTGGCGGTCTATCTTGCCGGCCTCATTGCCGGCAATTCCGACATCCGCGCCGTCACCATCCTCAAGCGCTTCCAGGACGGCATGTCGTGGCTGGCACAGATCATCATGTTCCTGATCCTTGGCCTGTTCGCGACGCCCTCGCAATTTCCGGCGATCCTGCTGCCGGCGGTGCTGCTGGGCCTGTTCCTGATATTCGTGGCACGGCCGATCGCCGTCTGGCTTTGCCTGACGCCGTTCCGTCTGCCGCGCCCGGAAGTCGCCTTCGTCTCATGGGTGGGCCTGCGTGGCGCCGTGTCGATCCTGCTCGCCATCACGCCGCTGCTTGGCGGCCTTGAGAACGGCCGCCTCATCTTCAACACCGCCTTCATCGTCGTGCTGGTGTCGCTGGTCATCCAGGGATGGACTGTCGGACCGCTGGCGCGCCGCCTCGGCCTGATCGTGCCGGCCCGCCTGGGTCCGTTGGACAAGGTCGAACTCGAATTGCCGGGCTCCGCCCATCACGAACTGCTCGCCTACCGCGTAGCACCTGGCAGCCCGGTGGCGCGCGGTGAGCGCATTCCGCGCTGGGCGCGGCCGTCGCTGGTGCTGCGTGATGGACGCTCGATGCGCTTCCAGGACATGGGCAGGCTCGCCGCCGGCGACCATGTCTACATCTTCGTGCCGGATCGCTATCCAGCCCTGCTCGACAAGCTGTTCGCCAGCCGCGCCGTGGTCGATCCCGAGGATGCGGACTTCTTCGGCGCCTTCGCCGTCGATCCGGCGCGCTCCGCCGCGGAACTGGAAGCCGCTTACGCGCCGGGCCTGACCGAGGAGGAACGCAAGCTGACCGTCGGCGACCTTGTGACGGAGCGGCTCGGCGGCCATGCCGAATATGCCGACCGCGTGCTGATTGGTCCGATCGAGCTGATCGTCCGCGACGTCGACGACAAGGGCAAGATTACTGGTCTCGGTCTTTCCCTCGAGCCGACCGCGCCGGTGGCACGGGTGCCGGTGTTCCTGAGTGCCGGCGAAATCGCCGACCGCATCGTTGCCTTTGTGCGCAATTGGCGCAAGCGGATCAAAAAGCGGAATGCCGAGGCGCCGGCGGACGCGGAACCCGCTCCACAGCCGGTGGTGGAAAAGGCAACCGACGGGGGCTGACGGCTTCCGACACAAGCCGTGGTCATATTTTCCGCGTAGCACCATTGCAGGTCTTGCATCGTCGTTGATGCGGGTTAAGGTCCCGGCGTTTTTTGCGAAAGGGAACAGCATGGCCGGCTTTAAGACACTGGACGACATTGGCAATATCGATGGCAGGCGGGTGCTGGTGCGCGTCGACCTCAACGTTCCTGTCGCCGACGGCAAGGTCACCGACGCCACCCGCATCGAGCGCATCGCGCCGACCATCGCCGAGCTTTCCGGCAAGGGCGCCAAGGTCATCCTGCTTGCCCATTTCGGCCGGCCCAAGGATGGACCGTCGCCCGAATTCTCGCTTGAGCCGATCGCCAAGGCGACCGCGGAGGTGCTCGGCCGCCCTGTCGGCTTCGCGGCCGATTGCATCGGCGACGCAGCGGCGAGCGCCGTCGCCGCCATGAACAACGGCGACGTGCTGCTGCTCGAGAACACCCGCTTCTACAAGGGCGAGGAGAAGAACGACCCGGACTTCACCGAAAAGCTCGCCGCCAATGGCGACTTCTTCGTCAACGATGCCTTTTCCGCTGCCCACCGCGCCCATTCGTCGACGGAAGGGCTTGCGCACCTGCTGCCGGCTTTCGCCGGCCGTACCATGCAGGCCGAACTCGACGCCCTGGAAAAGGGCCTCGGCAATCCCGCGCGCCCTGTCGTCGCCATCGTTGGCGGCGCCAAAGTCTCGAGCAAGATCGACCTGCTGATGAATCTGGTGAAGAAGGTCGACGCGCTGGTCATCGGCGGCGGGATGGCCAACACCTTCCTGGCCGCGCGGGGGACCGATGTCGGAAAGTCGCTGTGCGAGCACGACCTCGCCAACACCGCCAAGCAGATCATGATCGAGGCGGCCGAAGCCGGCTGCGCCGTCATCCTGCCGATCGACGGTGTCGTCGCCAGGGAATTCAAGGCGGGCGCCGCCAGCGAAACCGTCGCCATATCAGAGGTGCCGGCCGACGCCATGATCCTCGATGTCGGCGAAAAGACGGTGAAGACCGTTGCCGACTGGATCGACCGCGCTGCGACGCTAGTCTGGAATGGTCCGCTCGGCGCCTTCGAGATCGAGCCGTTCGACCGGGCGACGGTGGCGGCAGCCAAGCACGCCGCGGCCCGCACCAAGGCCGGCAAATTGATCTCGGTCGCCGGCGGCGGCGACACGGTGGCAGCACTCAACCATGCCGGCGTGGCCGACGACTTCACCTACGTCTCGACCGCCGGCGGCGCCTTTCTGGAATGGATGGAGGGCAAGCCGCTGCCCGGTGTCGATGTGCTGAAGCGCTGAGGCGAGAGGCGAACGAGGGCGTTTGCGCGTTTCAATCGATTCGAGTTTTCCACTCGGAATGGTTCGACTTGAACCTGCCTTGCACTAGTGGTCTGCTAGTTTGGAACAACTGTTTCAGGAGGATGCACAATGAGCGAACGTCTCGAGGACATTGCCGCCGCGATGGTGGCCGACGGCAAGGGTCTTTTGGCCGCCGACGAAAGCTCCGGCACCATCAAGAAGCGCTTCGACGTGATCGGCGTCGAATCGACCGCCGACAGCCGCCGCGACTATCGCGAGATGATGTTCCGCGCCAAGGAGGCGATGACCAGATACATTTCCGGCGTCATCCTCTATGACGAGACCATCCGCCAGAAGGCCACGGACGGCACGCCGCTCGTCGACATCATCAAGGCGACTGGTGCCATCCCAGGCATCAAGGTCGATGCCGGCGCCAAGCCTCTGGCTGGGTACCCCGGCGATACGATCACCGAAGGCCTCGACGGCTTGCGCGAGCGGCTCGCCGACTATTACAAGCTAGGCGCCCGTTTCGCCAAATGGCGTGCGGTGATCGACATCGACGTCGCCAAAGGCGTGCCTTCCGCCACGTCGATCGGCTCGAACGCCCATGCGCTCGCCCGCTATGCGGCGCTTTGCCAGGAGGCCGGCATCGTGCCGATCGTCGAGCCGGAGGTGCTGATGGACGGCGCCCATGACATCGGCACCTGCTACGAGATCAGCAAGGCAACGCTGACAAAACTCTACACCGAGCTCTACGCGGCCCGCGTCGTCCTCGAAGGCACTATCCTGAAGCCGAACATGGTTCTCGCCGGCAAGAAGTCGGGCAAGACCAGCAGCCCCGAGGAAGTCGCCGAAAAGACCATAAAACTGTTCCGCGAAACGGTGCCAGCCGCGATTGGGGGCATCGCCTTTCTCTCCGGCGGGCAATCGGACGAGGAGGCGACCGCCAACCTCAATGCCATCAACGCCATCGGCCCGCATCCATGGAAGCTGACTTTCTCCTACGGCCGAGCCTTGCAGGCGGCGCCACAGAAGGCGTGGAGCGGCAAGGCGGCCAACGTCGTCGCTGCCCAGGCCGCCTTCGCCCACCGCGCCCACATGAACCATCTGGCCGCGCTTGGAAAATGGCAGCCGGAACTGGAACAGGCCGCCTGACCGGATTTTTTCTACCTCAGCCGAACCCGGGCCATCTGCCCGGGTTCCATATGCTCTCAAAAAAACGCGGCGGCCGTGTCGGCTCGCGTTGAGCCCAAACGTCCTTAGGGCTCAAAGAGGAGCGGGCTGATGCCAAACAACAAGATCGTTTCACGGGAAGACTGGTTCCAGGCACACAAGGCGCATCTGGCGCGCGAGAAGGAATTGACGCGATTTCGCGACCGCATCGCTGCCGAACGGCGGGAATTACCTTGGTTTAAGATCCGGAAGGACTATGTCTTCGAGACCGAACAAGGGCCGAAGAAACTGGCCGAACTATTCGCCGGCGCAAGCCAGCTGATCGTCTACCACTTCATGTTCGGGCCGGGCGCCGACTACCGTTGCGAAGGGTGTTCCTTCCTCGCCGACCACATCGACGGCGCCAATCAGCACCTCAAGCACCACGATGTGTCGCTGGTCGTGATCTCGCGGGCGCCGTTGGCCGAGTTCCTGCCCTACAAACAGCGCATGGGCTGGAAATTCGACTGGGTGTCGTCCTACGCCTCGGACTTCAACTTCGACATGCAGGTTTCCTTCACCGACGAGCAAATCGCATCCGGCGACACGATCTACAATTTCGAGCAGCGGGCGCTGAAATCGAAGGACCTTCCCGGCACCAGCGTGTTCTACAGGGATGAGAACGGCGACATCTTCCTGACCTTCATGTCGCGCTCCAGGGGCGGCGATCCGCTGATCGGCGCTTATCACTACCTCGACCTGACGCCGAAGGGCCGCAACGAGACCGGTCCCTATCACAGCCTGATGGACTGGGTGCGGCTGCACGACGAATATGCAGACAGGTCCGAAATGCAGGACGCCTGTTGTCATTGACGACCGGCAGCCGACGCAAGGTCTTTCGCCTTTGGCCCGATATGCGCTAAGTGCTGCTCGCTATGCCCTTAAACGGACTTGCCCCATTAACGGTTTGCGATGCAGCGCTTTCTAGCCCTCCTCACCTGGCTCGCCTTTCCGGTCTATGTCTGGCAGGGGCTCGGCGTGCGCCGCCGCACCACCCGCATGCTGCCGGCGCAAGGTCCGGTCATGCACGAGATATCAGGCCAGGCGCCGGCGGTCTCGCTTCTGATGCTTGGCGATTCTTCCGCCGCTTCGGTCGGCATCGGCAATTCCGAGTACGGGCTGGCCGCGCAACTGGCCGAGCTGATCTCGAAACGCACTGGCCGTGCGGTGCGCTGGCGGGCAGCCGGCTTCAACTCGGCGACCTCAGGCCAGATCCGCGACCATGTGCTGCCCAATCTGTCGGCCGATCCTTGGACGCATATCGTGCTCGCCATCGGCACCAACGACACCAAGAACTTTCACTCGGTGCCACGCTTCAAGAGCGATTTTGGCGGCCTGCTCTACGCGCTGCGCGCCAAATGGCCGGAGGCGCGCGTGGTGTGGTCGCCGGTGCTGGAATTCACCCGGGCACCGGCAATGCCGCCGCTGCTCGGAAAAATCCTGGAGATCCGCGCCGCCGAGATGAACCGGATGGGCGAGCGCCTCTGCCTCGAACGCGGCGCGGTGCCGGCGCCGCGCCTGCCGATCACTGATGCCGAAGCCGGTTTTGCCTCCGACGGATTTCATGCCTCGGAAGCCGGCTACCGAGCCTGGGCGGAACATCTCGTCGACTTGGTGCTGGCCAAGGAACCACGCCTCGCATAGCGGGCCGCCAGCCCTAATGCATGTCGCGCAAAAGTGTGCAGCGGTTTTGCGAAAACGACATGCATAAAACAACAACCTAAAGCGCGTCGCGTGAGGTCGGTCGAACGCGACGCGCTTTAGGTCCAATGCCCCAGCGCCGCTGTTATCGAAATCGCCGCCATCGCCAATACCGCCAACTTCCAGAAATCGCTGCGCCGCTTCAGCCCCGGCCAGCCGAGCGGCTTGATCAGCTGGATGACCATCATGGCAATGATAACGAGCGCGAGGAGTTTCGACATGCCGCCTTTGACCAGCATCACGGTCGGCTGTCAAAGCGCTCCTTTCGCTCGCTCACGAAAGCGTTGCTATGCCAGCGGCTTGAGGCCGGCCTCGATCGCAGCCCGGTTCGGTTCGAGGAACGGCGGCAAGGCCAGCCTTTCGCCCAGCGTTTCCAGCGGCTCGTCGGCCGTGAACCCGGGGCCGTCGGTGGCGATTTCGAACAATATGCCGTTTGGCTCGCGGAAATAGAGCGAGCGGAAGTAGTATCGTTCGACCTCGCCGCTCGACGGTAGGCGGAATTCGGCCAGCCGTGCGGTCCATTGATGCAAGGTCTCCTGGTCCCGCGCCCTGAATGCGACGTGGTGGACCGCACCGGCGCCTTGCCGTGCCGGCGCAAAGCCCGGCTGCACCGCGACATGAAGCTCCGCCGCCGGCCCGCCTTCTCCCATTTCGAAGACATGAACCTGACCCTCGCCGTCTGGCGAGGCATGGTCCCGCGCCTTGCGCATGTTCATCACCCTGGTCAGCACCGCTTCAGTGTTGGTGATATCGGGAACGCTGATGATGATAGGACCAAGCCCGCGTATCTGGTGCTCGACTGGGACCGGGCTTTGAGACCAGGCATGGCTGTCGCCCTTGCCGCCATCACTGACGAGGCGCAGGCGCTGGCCCTCGGGATCCTCAAAATCCAGCGACGGGTAACCGCCAATGTCGTCAATTTCTCCTGTCGCGACGGTCTCGCCGGACAAGTGTTCCTTCCACCAGGCAAGGCTTTCAGGGCTGGCGACCCTTAGGCTGGTCCGGACAATGCTGTTGGTGCCGCGCCGCTCGCGTCCGACCGGCCAGTCGAAGAAGGTGATGTCGGTACCGGGCGTCGCCTCCGCGTCGGCGTAGAAAAGGTGATAGGCTGACGTGTCGTCCTGATTGACCGTCTTCTTGACTAGCCGCAGCCCCAAAGTGCCAGTGTAGAAACGAAGGTTTCCCGGCGCGTTCGCGGTGATAGCGGTTAGATGGTGGGTTCCCGTCAGTTGCAGGCCCATGGTCGTCTCCCTGATCTCTGGAAAATTTTTCTCCTTCAATATCAGAACGCCGTCCCTATCGCAGAAGGATTGCGAATTCCGACAGTCCGTCGCTGCAAGCTGAACGACTTAACCCGCAGAGCGACGAAAAAGCCTGCTTCTCTCGCGCAGGCGGGATCGGAATCGACAAAACCTGGCACGCTCGCCAAAGACCTCTCAGCCTCCTGACAGACTGCTGTCAGGAGGGGTGTGCGATAGTGTCTCCATCGAAAGAGAGGAGACCAGCCATGAACGGTTTTACCATTCTGCGCAGTGTGCAGCACTATGTCGGCAAGATTCGGACGATGCGCAACGAGATCCGCACCCGGCGTTTCATGAATGGGTTGCCGCAGAGCATCCGCAAGGACATCGGTTGGCCGGATAATTACGAAGGCCGCCACGGCCGCGGCAATTGAGGTGCTTTTTTCGCGGCAACGGTTGGATGCCGACGCTGCAGCGCCCAGATAATAGGTCCGGCGCGCCGAAAGACGGAGCAGGAAATGTCCGAACAGAAGACCATCGGCGTCTTTTTCATCGATCGCTTCGCCGACTGGGAATACGGCTTGCTGGCGGCTTCGGCGGTCGAGTGGTTCGGTGCACGCGCGGTGTCGCTGACCCCGAACGGCAAGCCGGTGACCTCGGCATGCGGATTTGTGCTGACGCCCGACCGCTCCGCGGAGGTTGATGAAAACACCGATCTCGACGCCGTCGCGGTCATCGGCTCCGATCAGTGGGTCGATGCACCGCCTGATATCTCCGGACTGCTGACGGCAATTGCGGCGCGCCGTGGCGTGGTCGGCGGCATCTGCGCAGGCACGCTGGCACTGGCGCGCGCCGGCCTGTTCGAGAAGGCCAAACACACCAGCAATGGTCGTGACTGGATCAATGAAAAGGAACCGGGTTACCCCGGCGCCCAGAACTATCAGGACGTGCCCTATGCCGTCGCCGACGGTCGCATCGTGTCCGCGCCGGGTTCGGCGCCCGGCACTTTCGCTCTTGCCTATTTGAAGACGCTCTACCCCCAGAGAAGCGGCGACTTGGCGCAGATGCGCGCGCTGTTCGCCAAGGAGTATGCCGAAGGGGAATATGCTGAAGCCTCCTGACAGTATGGTGTCAGGAGCGGCGTGCAATAGTGCGACAGAATCAGGAGACAGACATGGCCTTCATCCCTGCAAAAGCGTCGGCATGGTTCGAGATTCCCGTCACCGACATGGATCGGGCGCGCGCCTTTTATGGGTCGGTGCTTCAGAACGATCTCATCCTGGAGGAGAGCGGCCCGAACCCGCTGGCCATGTTCGCAGCGCAGGACCGAATGGCATCCGGGCACGTCTACCCCGGAAAACCCGCAGCACCGGGAACCGGCCCGACCATCCATCTGTCGGTTGCCGCACCAATCGAGGACGCCATGGAACGGGTGAGGCAGAACGGCGGTCAGGTCGTCTCGCCGGCGATCTCCATTCCGGCCGGCACATTCGCCTATTGCCTCGACCCGGACGGCAACAGCTTTGGGCTCTTCGTCTAGGTGGCGCATGGTAAAGAGCTGGAGCGACAGGCTGAATACGCCGGGCACCAACGGCATAAAGCCGTCGCCGCGCACTGTTGGCGACGTCATCGAGGGCCGGCCGATGCTGGTGCCGGCGGCACGGCAGGTCGATGATTTCATCCGCTCCATCCCAAAGGGCGTGGACATGGACGTCCGCGCATTGCGCACCGCGCTCGCCACCGAGCACGGTGCCGAAGTGACATGTCCAGTCACTATCGGCTATCATCTGCGCACTGTCGCCGAGGCCGCCAACGAGGATCTGGAGCGCGGCATGACGCTGAGCGAGATCGCGCCGTTCTGGCGGGTGCTGGATGCAAAGACGCCGACAACAGGGAAATTGTCCTTCGGTGCGGCATTTGTCGCCGCGCAGCGCAAGCGCGAAGGGCTGGAATCATAAACACCGAGGGACCATACGATGCGCCGCGCCGACAGGCTCTTCCAGATCGTGCAGCATCTGCGCGGTGGCCGTTTGGTCACCGCCCAGAAGCTGGGCACGTGGCTCGAGGTTTCCGAGCGAACCATCTATCGCGACATCGCCGACCTGCAGTCGACTGGTGTGCCGATCGACGGCGAGGCCGGCGTCGGCTACATGATGAGGGAGGGGTTCGACCTTCCGCCGCTGATGTTCACGCGTGACGAGATCGTGGCGCTGGTCGCCGGCGCCCGCATGGTGCGCGCGTTTGGCGGCGCTGCGATGGCGCGGGCCGCCGACGAGGCGCTGGTCAAGATCGGCGCCGTGCTGCCCGATGCCGAAAAGGACCGCATCGCCCGCACGGAGATCCACACGCCGATGTGGGTGGTGAGCGACGCCGCCCGCGAAGCAATCGACCTGATCGAGCGCGCGGTGGAAAAACGCCAGGTGCTGACCATCGACTACTCCGACGAAGCAGGTCGCAGCACTGCGCGCGACATCAGGCCGTTGGGCCTGTGGTTCTGGGGCAAGGTGTGGACGCTGGTCGCCTGGTGCGAGATGCGCGACGATTTTCGCGCTTTCCGCATCGACCGCATCGCTTCGGTGGTCATCGCCGGCCGCGTCTTCAAGCCGGAGCGCGGCAAGCAGCTTGCCGATTTCTACCGTGCGGTGGAGCGCAGCGAGGACTACGGCATGGCGCCGGACCGGGCCGCACGAACTTGACGCTCTTACCTTCTCCCCTTGTGGGAGAAGGTGGATTGGCGCGCAGCGCCAAGACGGTTGAGGGGTGGTAGCTTGAGCGCTGTTGGTGCCAAGCTGGAACACCCTCATCCGCCCCTTCGGGGCACCTTCTCCCACAAGGGGAGAAGACAGGCGCCTCATCTATTTCTCGTCGTCCGCGTCCTCGTCCTTCGACTTCAACGCCGAAAGCTTGGCGAAGACGGCGTTGGCGTCGAGCTCCGCATCCTCGTCCTTCGGCTTCTCAGGCGCCGGCACCAGCCGCTCGGTCAATGCCGCCGGCAGCAGGGTGTCGCCAGCTGGTTGTGCCTGTTCGCGGCCACGCGAGGCGCGATTGACTTCCATGTCGAGGTCGATCTGCGAGGCGAGACCCAGCGTCACCGGATC
Organism: Mesorhizobium sp. WSM4849; assembly: GCF_055811385.1. Lineage (NCBI taxonomy): Bacteria > Pseudomonadati > Pseudomonadota > Alphaproteobacteria > Hyphomicrobiales > Phyllobacteriaceae > Mesorhizobium > Mesorhizobium sp. WSM4849. The sequence goes on along the minus strand of NZ_JBVVPW010000004.1, from coordinate 36,504 downwards.
CATCGGCTGCAGATTGGCCGAGTTCCAGTGCTTTCTGTCGCGGATCTGATCGATCGTCGACTTGGTTGTGCCGACGAGGCGCGCGATCTGCGCGTCCTTCAGCTCGGGATGGTTGCGCACCAGCCAGAGGATGGCGTTGGGCCGGTCCTGGCGCTTCGACAGCGGAGTGTAGCGCGGACCCTTGCGCTTGGATTCCGGCACCCGCACTTTGGGGTCCGAAAGCTTCAGCCGATGGTTCGGGTCCTTCTCGGCGCGTGCGATCTCGTCGCGGGTCAGCTGGCCGGTCATGATCGGGTCCATGCCCTTAATGCCTTGCGCCGACTCGCCATCGGCGATCGCCTTGACCTCGAGCGGATGCAGCCCGCAGAACTGCGCGATCTGCTCGAAGGACAGCGCGGTGTTGTCGACCAGCCAGACGGCGGTCGCCTTGGGCATCAGCAGCGTATTGGCCATTATGAGATATCCTTCTCGTTCGCCCGCGTTCCCGCACGGGCGGTGGTTTTAGAGCCACCAAAATGGGAAATTCGCTGCGTATATAACGACTCCGTTGCCGTTTCGCAACGGTTTTGGAAGCTACCGACACTGTTTTGGAAGCTACTCGCGAGATTGGCTGGAGAGATCTAAACCTTTCAAATCAGCCCTTTTGGCTTCAGCACCACGCTTTCGGTGAGCCGCTCAGCGGGCGCGGCCGATAATCCGGCAAAAAGAGGTCCTCATGTCGGCATTTGCCGACTGTTAGAAGGGACATGTTTCATACACATTTCGCCCTCGGTGGCAGCGGCTGCCTTCAGGAGAGCAGGCCGCCGCCGATGTGGGCTGATCGATGTTGGAAACCGGGCACGCTGTCGCGGCGGGGTTGTTTCCGTTCGCCATTTCCTATGCGCTGTTGGCAATGCTGCCGGGCGCCAATTTTGCTGTCGTCGCGCAGACCGGGCTAACCGCTTCGCGTGCCACAGCGCTTTCGGCAGCCGCTGGTATCGCCCTTGGCGCGAGTTCGTTGGCGGCGATCGTCGCGACGGGAGCCGGCGCGCTGCCGCCGGGGGGCATCGCACACCAGATGGCCGCCAGCCTATACGGCGCAGTGCTGGTCTTCATCGGCTGGAATTCGATGCGGCGGGCGCTGTCTATCAAGACCGGCATCAACGAGCCGAAGCCGGTTCCAATCGCTCGATACTTCCGGCTGGGCTTTGTCACGGCAGTGGCAAATCCTGCCACCGCGCTGTTTTTCGCATTCTCCACGCTGAATTTAAATGCTCGTGGGGCAACTCACCTGTCCGCGGTCGCACTGGTGTTTGCTATTGCGATCGCCTGGTTTGGTCTTCTCGGCCTTTCCATTTCCCAACCGGCCACACGACGATTTTACAGTCATTTCCGAAAGCATGCGGACATCGTGCTGGGAGGAGCCCTGGTGGCGCTCGGTTTTGCCGCACTTTGCTATTGAGACACACGCAACCGCCGCTGCTTGACGGACCTCAAAACGACAAAACCCGCCGGACAGGGTCCAGCGGGCTCGGAACCGGCGACGGGAAACCCGTCTGCTGCGGCTCTGGCTTCTAAAGCAGGATCTCGGACCGAAGCACCACTTCGCGAAAAAGCGGCTTGATGCTTTCGGGCGAGATCACGCTCGAGATCAAAGCGCCTTGCGGGCGATCCTCTCGATGTCACCACGGTTGATGCCGAGGTCGTTGAGCTGACGGGCGTTCAGGCGGTTCAGTTCGCGCACGGTTTCATTGTACATGCGCCAATTACGGAAAGCACGGATCGGGTTCATGGTAGTCCTCCATCGTTTCGATGCCGCTCAAATAGGCATCGTTGATGAAAAGTTGAACAGACGCTTTTGCATGGCCGCAATGCGTTTGTTGCATTGCACAATTATGGTTTTGTTCAGCTTGTTTACCGACCGTCAGCCGACATCGAGCACGATTTTGCCGATATGGTCGCCGTCCTCCATTCGCTCATGCGCCCGCCACGCTTCCTTGAGCGGGAAGATCATGTCCATGACGGGTGCTACCTTGCGGGTGCCAAGCAGCGGCCACACCTGCGCCTCCAGTGCTGCGGCGACTGCCGCCTTGAATTCGACGGTGCGCGGCCGCAGCATCGAGCCGGTGTGGGTGAGCCGCTTGGCCATCATCTTCGAGAAATCGGCGCTTGCCACCGCCCCGCTCTGCGTGGCGATCTGGACGATGCGGCCTTCCACAGCCGCGGCCTCGTAGTTTCGCGCCACATAGTCGCCGCCGACCATGTCGAGGATGACGTTGGCGCCCTTGCCGCCGGTCGCGTCCTTGACCGCCGCGACGAATTCCTCCTCGCGGTAGTTGATCGCCCGGTCGGCGCCAAGCTTCAGGCAGGCGTCGCACTTCTCCTGGCTGCCGGCGGTGGTGATGACATAGGCGCCGAAGGCCGAGGCGAGCTGGATCGCCGTGGTGCCGATCCCGGACGAGCCGCCATGGACGAGCAGCGTCTCGCCGCTCTTCAGGCCGCCGCGCTCGAAGACATTATGCCAGACGGTGAAGTAGTTTTCCGGTACCGCCGCCGCTTCTGTGTGGGTAAAGCCGGCGGGCAGCGGCAGCACGCTGCCGGCATGGACCTTGACGTATTCGGCATAGCCACCGCCGGGCGTCAGCGCGCAGACCCGGTCGCCGACACGCCAGCGCGATATCTCGTCGCCAAGGGCTGCAACTTCGCCGGACGCTTCGAGACCCGGCAGATCCGACGCACCGGGCGGCGGTGGATAGACGCCCTTGCGCTGCTGCACATCCGGCCGGTTGACACCGGCAGCGCGCACCCGGATCAGGATTTCGCCGGGACCGGGCACGGGCACGTCGCGCGTTTCCGGTTTCAGCACTCGCGGTCCGCCGGGTTCCGAGATCGCAATGGCCGTCATCTTCGCCGGAATCTTGTTCTGTCCACTCGCCATGAATTTTCCCGTCTCGCTTCGCCAGTTTCTTGCCAGCTGCCGGTTTTCTTGCCGACTATTTGCATCCATGCCCCTGCCCTATGTATGCTGATTGCCAAATCAGGCAAATGGCCACTGCAGCGTCGGGCGTTCGATTGGACGCGCAATGGTAGCAGTTTATTTTTTTGCGCATGAGCGAGGAGCGACTATGGCGATCTTCGACGACGAACCCAAAAAGAAAGCCCGCCCGCATGAGATCGGGCAGGATCTGTCGCTGCTTTCCGTCGACGAACTGTCCGAGCGGATCGGCATCTTGCGCGACGAGATCGCCCGGCTCGAAGCCGAGCTCAAGACCAAGAGCACCACCAAATCAGCGGCCGAGGCGCTGTTCCGCCGCGAATAGTTTCCAGAGCCGAATCGCCCGCCGCCGAAAAGCTCGAATGCGGCTGTCTTCAGATCCTCCCGAGATTCCAGCCGGATCAGCTAAATGATGTTTGCAAGCTACCGACCGATCCTCTCGCTGCTTCGCGGCACCGCTTTCCTGCTGGCGGCGACCGGGCTGCACGGGCTGCTGTTGCCGCTGCGCGGCCAGTTGGAAGGTTTCTCGACCGCGTCGCTCGGCCTGATGGGCACGGCCTGGGCCGGCGGCTTCGTCACCGGCTGCTTCTTTGCGCCGCGCCTCGTGCGCCGCGCCGGTCACGTACGCGCTTTCGGCGCCTTTGCGGCATCGGGAGCCATAGTCGCGCTGCTCACCGGCCTGATCATCGACGAATATGTCTGGATCCTGCTGCGCGCCTTCACCGGCTTCACCATGGCCGGCGCCTTCATGGTCATCGAAAGCTGGCTGAACGAGAAGTCCACCAATGAGAACCGCGGCACCGTCTTCGGCCTTTACATGATGGTCACCTATGCCTCGATCATGGGCGGCCAGATGATCGTTGCCGGCGGCGACGTGAAGTCGGCCTCGCTGTTCATGATCACCGGTATCCTGTTCTGCCTGTCGCTCATTCCGACCGCAGTGTCGACGGCTTCGCACCCCAAGCCGCTGCAGGACGTCTCGCTCGACGTCAAGGGGCTCTATGTCAATTCGCCGGTGTCGGCGATCGCCTGCGTTCTGATCGGCATCGCTAACGGCGCCTGGGGCACGCTTGGTGCCGTCTATGGCGCCCGTATCGGCATTTCCACGGCCGAGATCGCGCTGATGATGAGCCTGGTAGTCGTCGCCGGCGCCGCCATGCAACTTCCGGCCGGACGTCTCTCCGACAAGACCGACCGCCGCTTTGTGCTGGCGGGCCTGGCCTTCGGCGCGGCGCTGTTCGCCGTCGCGGTCTTCCTGTTCGAGCCGCGCTCCGGCGTCTTCGTCATCATCTGCACCGCCGCCTACGGCGCTTTTGCTTATACGCTGTATTCGATCGCCGTTGCCCATGCCAACGACCACGCCCGGGCGGAGGATTTCGTCAAGGTGTCGGGCGGCCTGCTGCTGCTCTATGGTTTCGGCACGATGGTCGGGCCGCTGCTGGCCGCCGGCCTGATGGGCTGGATGCGGCCGGAAGGCCTGTTCCTTGCGACGGCCTTCGCGCATCTTTGCCTGGCGGGCTATACGCTGCTGCGCATCAGCCGGCGCGCGCCGGTGCCGATCGAAAACCGCGACGCCTTCAAGACGCAACCGGCCGAGCGCTCGATCACGCCGGAAGCATTGCGGCTCGATCCGCGCAGAAAGCCTGAAACCAACGGTTGAGATTTAGAAAACTTTGCCCCACAAATAAGGCATGATGTTTTCTGACGCCTTCATGGCGATTGCCGATCCCAACCGGCGCCATCTTTTGGAAGAGCTCCGGCGCGGCCCGAAGACCGTCAACGAACTGGCCGCCGGGTTGCCAGTCTCGCGCCCGGCTGTTTCGCAGCATCTAAAGGTGCTGCTCGATGCCGGACTGGTCAACGCCAAGCCGGAAGGGACAAGGCGCGTCTATACGGTCAGCAATGCCGGCTTCCTGAAGCTCAACATCTGGCTCGACCAGTTCTGGGATGCAGAGCAGCTTGGCTCGCCCGGAAACTGAGATGCGCCGTCGCGTCTTTGCCAGTAGCGCACCAGGCGCGTCGAGCAGCTCGCCCGGGCCATGCTTTGCTTGCGGGTGCCGAGATCATCGTGGCTGTCGAGAAAGGCACACTGCTCCATCATACCTCCTCGGCAGGCCGATGAGCTAGGTCAATGGTTGTTGCGGGACGAAAACGCCGTCCTTGTAAGTAGCGCCGAAATAGACCTCAGCGCTGTGCAGCCTACCGTCCTGGAACGAATGCAATTCGGTGTTGCGGAAGACCTTGCCGTCGAGCGTTTCGCAGCGATAGAGAACGAAAGCACCGTTGCCGTCCTCGCAAATCCTCTCGACGGCGATCGACTTGAACAGCGTGCTGTTCGGTCAGCAGCGCGCGAAGTAGGTCGTGCGGTCGATGGCGTCGTCGTAGGGGCTGGTGAAGGTGAAATCGTCTGTCAGCACCGCCTCGATGACGCTGCGGTCGTTGGCTTGGTAGGCGGCGAAGTAACTGCGGATCAGATCCGATCTGCTTTTGACAGGCATGGCGAAAGCTCCTTAGGATTCAGGTGCTTGGCGTTGAGCCGCATATCGTCCCATTGAAACAGGTCGGGCATCGGCCTAAGCGTTCCAGCTTGGACGTTTCTGAACACGGTCGAGCCAATGATGGACATTGACGAGCGAGTCCGGGATGTCGGCTCCGAAGAAGGCGCCAAGCCACGCTGCGACGGCGGCGGTGATGTCGGCGACGGAGTACTGGTCGCCGGCGATGAACCGGCGGCCATCGGCGATCTCGCGGTCAAGCCACGCCCACTTTGCCGGAACGGCTTCGCGCTGCGTTTCGGCGAAAGCCGGGAACTGCACGAGCCGCTCCGCAAACATGGGATCGGAATGCTGGGCAATGCTGCCAATCGTTCCGAAGATCTCGATCTCGGCGCGGCGGTTCCACATCTCAACCTGGCCTTGGCTGACCGCGTCTGAGCCGAACAGTGCCGGCGTTGGATGAAGCGCCTCCAGATAGCGGCAGATGGCGATGCTTTCGGTGATCACCGTCCCGTCATCGAGCACGAGCACGGGAATCTGGCCTAGTGAGTTGAGCTCAAGGAATTGCGGCGCCTTGTGCTCGCCTTTTGTCAGGTCGACTTCAACCCGCGGAACGTCGATGCCTTTCTCAGCCATGAAGATGCGAACGCGGTAGGAATTCGGGCCAATGCCGCAATAGAGTTTCATACTGTCCTCCCGATTCTGCTGGTCTTTGGCTCAGGCTGCGGCGCTCACGCGCATTCCACCCGCAGGTTGTCGAGCATCTGGCTCCAGCCAGCCTGATGGTTTTCGGGCTGATCATGGCCGTCAAGAAAGGCGCCTTGCTCGGTCATCACCAGCCGGCAGCCTGTGCCTTCTGGACTGAATTCAACCGCCAGCAGGCCGACAAAAAATCGCTGGCCGCTGCTGGTCATGCCACCAGCCGAGACGATACACTGGTCGCGCACGATGTCGAGGTAGCGCGTCTCGTTCACATAACTCTCGCCACCCTTGGGTCCGAAACGGCTGAGCGCAATGCCGTCCACCTGGAACTCGAAGCAGTCAATGCTGCTTTCCCACCCCTCGCCGGGCGAGCCCAGCGCTGCAATGCGGCGGGATCGGACCAGGCGGCGAACACCCGCGCCGGCGAAGCGTCGTAGCTGCGTTCGAGCATTATGGTCGAATGGACGACGGAGCGTTCACTCATGTTGGCCTCCTCAGTTTCCTTCAGTTTCGTCCTTGGTTTCCGCGAGAAAGGCGCCGAGTCGATCGAGCCGCTGTTCCCAGGCCAGGCGCCGTTCGTTGATCCAGTGTTCGGCGGTCCTCAGCGCCTTCGGCTCGATCTGGCAGGTGCGCACCCGGCCGAGCTTTTCGGTGCAGACGAGACCGCTCGCCTCGAGCACGTTCAGGTGCTGGACGACCGCCGACAGCGACATCGCCAGCGGCTCGGCCAACTGGCTTACCGAGGCGGGGCCGCACGACAGCCGCTCCACCATGTGCCGCCGCGCCGGGTCGGCGAGTGCCTGGAACATCAGGTCGAGTTGGGCGGTATCCTGCAGCATCGGGCTTAGCCGTTGTTGTAGGGGAAGAGCTTGAAATAGGGCTGCGCTTCCTCGATCACGCGGGCGACAGACGGGCGTTGCAGCAACCGGTCGTGATAGCGTCTCACCGCCGGATATTTGTCGCCGAACGGCTCGACCTTGTTGGCGTAGAACAATGCCGGGGCGGCGGCGAAATCGGCCATCGTGAAGGCCTCGCCCATCGCCCATGTCCTCGACTGCATGTCCTGTTCGATGATGGCGTAGGCGCTGCGCAGCTGGGCGCGCGCCTCCTCGACGCCGAACGGATCAGTCTTGCCTTCCGGCCGCAGGCGGTCGCCGACGATCTTCTGCATCGGGTGCTGCACGTAAAAGTCATAGAAGCGGTCGGCGAGGCGGGTCTGGCGGGCGAGATCGATATCGGCAGGGATCAGCTCGACCGGTCCGGGATAATACGCGTTGAGATATTCGATGACGATCGTCGATTCCGGCACCGTCCGGTCCAGCGCTTCATCGCGCAGCACCGGCATCTTGCCCGCCGGCGACAATTTCAGGAACGCCGCGCGCGACTGTTCATTGCCGAGATCGACGACGACCGACGTGAACGGCGTGCCGTTCTCATAGAGCGCGATCAGCGGCTTCCAGCAGAAGGAGGCCAGCGGATGGAGATGCATCGTCAAGGACATCGTTTTGCTCGTTCCCTTGGTGGTTCGCCGCTGCATGGTTTACAGAGCTCAACACTGAAGCGACTACTTAACTATTGCCGATGGTGTGTCAAGGTCCGGCTCCGCGCTTATCTGGCCTTGGCTATGGGCGACGATGGCATCAACGATCGTGGTCCAATCGTCGGGATGGAGTTCGTGGCCGCCGCCTTCGATACGGACAAGCCTCGCGCCGGCAACCGCTTCGGCGAGAGCGGCGCCATGCTCGACCGGAAAGATCGGATCGTCGGTGCCGTGGATAACGAGGAGCGGCGCCGTCATTTGACCCAGCCGCCCCTTCCAGTCCTCCCCGCCCTTGAGCATGAAATGATTGGTCGCGCTTAGAAAACCGCCGGACCGGTCGTAGTCCCGTTCGACGAAGGCCCTCGTTCGCTTCTCGTCGAAGGGATGCGCGGTGCCTGCGATCGCGTGCGCGTCCTTGACGATGAAGTCGATCACCTGGGCTCGGTCAGACCAGTCGACCTTCGCGCCTTCGGCCGAATGCTTCATATAAGCCTCGGTCGTGCCAGGCAGATGCGACGTGTCGATTCCTACAGGAGAAGTGCTGATCGCCGTGAGCGAGACGACCCGCGACGGATATTTCAGCGCCACAAGCTGCGCGATCATGCCGCCCATCGACATGCCGACCACATGCGCTTTCGCGACGCCATGGCCGTCGAGAACGCGGATGGCGTCGTCCGCCATGTCGTCGAATGTGTACGGCGGCTCGCCCGGCGCATATTTGATCGAACGGCCGGTATCTCGATTGTCATAGCGGATCACGAACAGACCCTTGCCGGCCAGTGTCCGGCAGAACGCCTCCGGCCACCAGAGCATAGAAGCCATGGCGCCCATGATCAGCAGCACCGATGGGTGCGCGGGGTCGCCAAATGTCTGGGACGCGATTTCGGGTTCCGCAGCCTTCATCATGATCGCAGTCTCCTCCTTATAAACTGATTGCATTTTGCAATCAGTTGCACGATAATAAAACTGATATGATAATGCAACCGGTTTCTTGGAGAATCGCATGAGCATCGATCGCCGGTCTGGGTGCCCGATCAACCTGTCGCTTGAAGTGTTTGGCGACCGGTGGAGCCTGATCATTCTTCGCGACATGATTTTCGGCGGCAAACGCCACTTTCGCGACCTGCTCAACGGATCGCTGGAACGCATCGCTTCCAACATTCTCGCCGATCGGCTGAAGCGGCTGATGGATCTCGGCATGCTGACCAGGGCCGACGATCCCACCCACAAGCAGAAGGCGATCTACAGCCTGACCGAAATGGCGATAACGCTGGTGCCGATCCTGGCGCATCTCGGCGCCTGGGGTCGCGTCTGGCTGCCGGTCAGCGAGGAACTCTCGATCCGCGCCGAGCTTCTGGAAAAGGGCGGCCCGCCGATGTGGGAAAAGTTCATGGACGAACTGCGCCATGAACATCTGGGCACGCCTTCCAACACGCCGCCGGATGCCACCGTGCGTGCTAGTTTGCAGGCTGGATACGAGGCGGTTGTCGCCCGAAATGCGCCGGGCGCCGGGTGCGATCCTGACGCCTGACAAACTTATTTTCCCCATCGCAGACCGGCTCTGCTATTAAAGGGATTGAAAGCTATAATTTGCGGGATTGGAAAAAGCCCTTGGTTGAGAACTCTAAGGATACTGCCCGCGCGCGGGCCGATTTGCGTTTCAAGAAGCAGGAAGAGGCAGCCACGGTTCGTCAGAAGGCGATGGCGGAATATGTCGCCGAGAGCGACGCCCGCCAGATAAAGACCAACAAACTGAGGGCGCTGCGCCTCGCCAAGGAAGCGGAAGACCTCGCCAATGCGCCTGCTGCTCCGGCAAAGAAGCCGCGCGCCAAGAAAAAATAGAGCTGGTTCCTTGCGCATGACGCTGGAAGCCGGAATCGGTTTCCGGAAAAGATCATGCGCTGATCCAAAGCAGCCGCCACCGCGGGCATCAAGACGGCTGGCTTCACCGCCGATCCAGGCTAAGGCCGGGCCTCTAGTTCACGTTTATGTCACGAGTGGCCGCCCGCATCGACACCGAGAAACCGGCCAGGACGTCGACCAGTGCGATGACCATCAGCGTGAAGAAGACCGAGTGCGCCGCACCCTTCACCAGCAGGAACTCGACCAGGAACGCCACGAAGACGAAGGTCGACAACAGGTGGTCCATGACCGACGCGTTTGACGTGCGCGTCGATTTCACGATTTCGATGAAGAAGAGGATCAGCCCGATCAGCACGATCAGATCGCCGAGCGTCATCGAGAACACCCCGCCCGACATCATGCGGATCGAGAACATTTCGCTTGCCCAGGGATCGTCGCCGCCACCGAATATTCCCAGAAGCCCGAGATTATAGAGGACGAAGGGCACGATCAGCAGCGGGATGGCACCGAACATCAGGCGGCTCCGGTTGGACAGCCTTCTCTAGTATGCGCTCGGCGTTCGCCGTCAAGAAATTTCGCACATGACCGCGAACACGGACAAAGACCGTGCGAAATAACAGTGCCAGCCGGCCCGGCCGCCATCCGGCATGGCCGCTGGGCTGTTCGAAGATGATCCGGTGGGCGATCATCTGCGCACAATGCAAAAAGACCGGCGCAATGGCCGGTCCTTCGATAGTCACAAACCGTCGAAAGCTGTTTCAGCTTTCCTTCGGTTCCAGAACCTGGCGACCGCGATACATGCCGGTCTTCATGTCGATATGATGCGGGCGGCGCATCTCGCCGGAATTCTTGTCCTCGACATAAGTCGGGGCCTTCAAGGCGTCGGCCGAACGGCGCATGCCGCGCTTCGACGGAGAGGTTTTTCGTTTCGGTACGGCCATGGATATGCTCCACTACATGGTCAAAATGCCCCGGCTGCCCTCGTGAAAGGGCCGCGTCAGGGGCCGGAATCTGAGAAAGTCGGGTGCCTATACACGCCCTGCGCAGTTTTGGCCAGCGCCGTCGCGAAATTTTTTAAGCTATCGCAGACAGCCGACATAGGCGCCGGACCGACCCGCGCGCCGCTCGATCAGCGCGGCCAGCCGTCTCAGTCCCGGTCCGGGTTTCGCCGGGTTGCGTGCGATCGGGTTCGGCAAGGTGACGGCAAGCAGTGCCGCCTGGCGACGCGACAATCGTTTTGCCGAAACTCCGAAATGGTGCTGGGCGGCGGCCTCGATGCCATAGATGCCCGGCCCCCATTCGGCGATATTGAGATAGATTTCCATGATGCGCCGTTTCGACATCACCATGTCGACATAGACGGCCAGCGGCAGCTCGACGACTTTCCGGACCGAGCCCAGCGGCCGCGACCACAGATAAAGGTTCTTCACCGTCTGCATGGTAATGGTGGATGCGCCGCGCGTCATCTCCCCGGCCAAGGCATCGTCGACGACGCCCCTCAACTCGCCAAGGTCGATGCCGTGATGGAAACAGAACTGCCCGTCCTCCGACATGATGACCGAATTCGCAAGCGCCGGCGCCACATCGTCGATCGAGACCCAGCGCCGGTCATAGCCGGAAAACGCCGCCAGATCCTTCAGCATCAGTGTCGATACCGGATGCACGAACGGCGGCAGATAGAGAAAGGTCAACACCACCGGCATCAGCGCCAGCACGACGGCGACGGTGATACCGCGCCGGACCCAGTGCCGGGGCCAACGTTTGAGACCGATGCGGTTGCCGCGTTTCGGCCTCACCATGTCCAGCCCTTCGGTTTCGTGATCGACGATCGGTTCCGCCAAGCCGCTCAATCCATGCTGCTCCCTGCCCCGGCATAATGGCGCTTGGCTTCTTGCGCAACGTCTGAGTGTCGGCTACCCCGTCCCCGGCATGACGAAAGACGATCAAATACCGTTCGAGGCAGCGCTTGTCGCACGCACAGGGCCGATCGAGGCGCTGCTCAGGCAGCTGCTCGGCGACCGCCCGCTTTCAGGCGAGATCGCGCGGCCGCAGCGTCTGATGGAGGCGATGCGCCACGGCGTGCTGAACGGCGGCAAGCGCCTGCGCCCTTTCCTGGTCATGGAAAGCGCCGCGCTGTTTTCCGCCGACGGCGAGGCGGCGCTGCGCGTGGCGGCCGCGCTCGAATGCGTGCATTGCTATTCGCTGATCCATGACGATCTGCCGGCCATGGACGACGACGATTTGCGCCGCGGCCAGCCGACCGTGCACAAGGCCTTCGACGAGGCGACCGCCATCCTCGCCGGCGACGCCTTGCTGGCGCTCGCCTTCGACATCATTGCCGACGAAGCGACGATGCTGCCGGCCGAGCGACGGGCGGCGCTGGTGCTGGCGCTGGCCCGCGCCGCCGGAGCCGGCGGCATGGTCGGCGGCCAGATGCTCGATCTTGAAGCCGAGCGTATCAGGCCGGACGAAGCCGGCATCATCCGGCTTCAGGCGATGAAGACCGGTGCGTTGATCCGCTTCGCCTGCGAGGCGGGCGCAATCCTTGCCGGCGCGCCAGCGGCCGACCGTGAAAGACTGGCGGAATTCGGCTCGGCGATCGGGCTTGCTTTTCAACTTGCCGACGACCTGCTCGATCTGACGGCGGATGCGCACCAGATGGGCAAGGCGACCGGCAAGGATGCCGCCGCCGGCAAGGCGACGCTGGTGGCACTGCACGGCGCGAACTGGGCGCGGGACCAACTTCAAGGCCTCGTCGACCAGGCCCACGCCTTGCTTCATCCCTATGGCGAAGACGCCGTGGTTCTGAAGCAGGCAGCGAAATTCGTGGCGGCCCGCAACAGCTGACGCTGTTCCAACTGTACTCCCGACGTCTTACGGCGCGCCATGTAGCCAAGGGGGGTTGGTGAACTGTTCGGCCAGAAAATCCACGAACACGCGCACACGCGGCGACAGAATTCGACCAGGCGGATAAACAGCGCAGATTGGCGGTCCGTCATGATGATTGTATCCGGTGAGCAATGCGGTCAGCCTGCCTGCCCTGATGTCCGGCCCGACCAATATCTCCGACATGCGGATGATGCCGACGCCGGCGAGCGCCAGCCGGCGCAGGGCTTCGGTGCTGTTGGCCTCTATCGGGCTGCGGATACGCATGCTTTGCGGACCGTCCGGGCCGTCGAATTCCCAGATGTTGAGGCCGCCGCGTGATGTGATGCCGAGACATGTATGATGTTGAAGGTCGCCTGGCGTCATCGGTGTGCCGTGTTTTTCGAGATACCGAGCTGACGCGCAAATGACACGGTGATTGGGCGCCAGCCGCCGCATCACCAGCCTGGAATCGCTCTGGGCGGCAACACGCACGGCGACATCCGTCTCCTCAGCCAACAGGTCAATGATCGCATCTGTAAACATCAGCTCGAGCTCAATGGCCGGGTAGCGATCGATGAAAGCCGGCAACAACGGCACGATCAAACGATGGCCGAAGGCGCTCGGAAGACTGACGCGCAGCCGGCCGCGCGGTTCTGCGCCGGGTTGAATCGCGATTTCAGCCTCTTTGATGTCGCTCAGGATACGGCGGGCGCTGTCGGCATAGGTGCTGCCTTCCGCCGTCAAGCTGATGCGCCGCGTCGAGCGCTGCAGCAAGCGCACGCCAAGGCGGGATTCCAGGCGACCTACGATTTTGCTGACGGCCGAGGGGGTCATCCGCAGCCGGCGCGCCGCCGCCGAGAAGTCGCCTTCCTCGACAACCGACAGGAACACACCCATCGTTTCTTGCCGGTCCATGTCATCTATTCCATTTCGTCACAGGTAAACGGAATTTATCACCGATTATCGGCGCACGCACTAAATAATATGATTTCCTCCTCAGCATCCAAAAATACTGGCGAGGAGGTGCGATGCGTTCAGAACAGCCAAACCTGCGCGATGCTCACGAACTGCATCGGTGGGCACGTCGCCAGCGCAGCGCCGCAATTGGCCGGTTATGCCTTCAGATTGTCCGCGTGCTGATTCGGTCAAGGCAAAAGATGAGGAACCGCTCAAAGAGCAACGTCCGGGCTAGCGCAGCCGGCCGATCGGAATGATTTCGGGCGATGTCGGAGCGTATGGCTCGCCACGCCAACTGCCGAGCCATTCTTCGACGACCAGCCCGGTCTGGTCCAGCATCTGCGCAAGGCTTTCCTTTGTCGGGACGGCGATTTTCGATTCGGCGCTGAGCACCCGTCCGCTGTCGGGAATTTCGTAATGGGTGGAGTAAGTGACGACACCGCTAGCGGGATCGTGGCGGAAATCGTTCCACGCTCTTACCGTGCCCAATCCGGGATGACTCAGTTCCCGTTGCGACCGTTCCGGCGTCCACTCGAGCCATTCCTCCGTGGCTGGTTTTCGCGTGTCGAAGATGAAGCGCCCATCGGGAGCCAGATGAGCAGCGATCGTGCGAAGCACCGCCTGTCAATCTTCTGGCGTGAGGAACACCTGGAAGGCGCGCCCGGTCAAAAGCACCAGATCGAAGCGTCGTCCGAGCCGGACGTTTCGCGCATCGGCCTCGACCCAGTCGACCCTCTGCCCGCCGGCTCTGCGGCGGGCGATATCGAGCATCGCCGGCGCCGGTCACCCTGCGCCGGTCGGCGAGCGCGGCGGCCAATTGTCCGGTGCCGCAGCCGAAGTCGAGAACGCAGCCCGCATACTGGCAAAGCCGACGCAATAGTAGAAGTCCACGCCGCCTTCGTTCTCGATATCGTAGAACTGGACGAGATCGGGATCGCCTAGAGACGGTCGATCATCGTGGGCCTATCGCTCGAGCCATGGATCAGCAGAATTCATGAAATGAAAGCACAGCTTCGGCGGTTTGGCGGCCAATCAGTCGGTAACCCTACCGATTCCGCACCACAATGCATGCACCGCCGACGCTTTGCAGTTTCTGGCAGATGTTGTCGGCCTTGGCTTTGGAGTCGGCGCCGATCCGGACCGCATAGATGCCGCGCCTGCCGATCGGCGAGCGCACCCGGCTGACCACCGGATTATGCCCGCCAAGCAAAGCCGGAAACCGGCGCTTCACACCAGTCCATTGATTGAGCGCGGCGGCGCGGCGGAAATTGCCGGCCACCTGCACGCCCCACGGCTTGATGTTGATCGACGCCATGGCCACGGTTTGGGACTTGATGACCGGCAGCTTGCGGCAGGCGACCGCGAAGCTCGCTTTCTTGTCGAGCGGCTGGATGGTGCCGGTATAGGCGGTGTCGGTGAACCTGTCGGCCGGCTCGCCCATGATGTCCAGAACGTAGTCTTCGGTCTCCATCGGCAGGAAGCCACCGGAACTCAGCCAGCGCGATACCCGGCTTTCACCGGCATTGTAGGCGGCGGCGGCCAGGCCCAGATTGCCGAAGCCGGTCTTCATTTCGGCGAGATATTTTGCCGAGGCGGGGATGGCCTGCTCGATATCGAAGGAGTTGGCGAGACCGCGTATCTTGGCGGTGCCCGGCATGAACTGGGCTATGCCTTCGGCGCCGACCGGACTGACCGCATTGGGATCGAAGCGGCTTTCCTTCCAGATCAGCCGGGCAAAGAAATCCTTGGGCAGGCCGTTTTGATCCGCATGGGCCTCGATCAAGTTGCAAACACGGTCGAGCAGCCGCTGCTTGGCGGGGCGCGGCGGATCGGCGTGGGCGGCTGTCGCCCAGCCCAGCCCACCAAGCAAAACCAATCCACCAAGCAAAATCGGCGTCGCCCAGCGGAAGCGCCGCATCGACCTACTCCGCCGCAGCCTTGCCAGGTTGCCCAAACCGCTGCTCGATATAATCGGCGACCATTTTTTCGAAGTCGGCGGCAATCGAAGGGCCGCGCAGCGTCGCCGCCTTGCTGCCGTCGACGAACACTGGCGCCGTCGGCGTCTCGCCGGTGCCGGGCAGCGAAATGCCGATATCGGCATGCTTGGATTCACCCGGACCGTTGACGATGCAACCCATCACCGCGACCTTGAGGTTCTCGACGCCGGGGTATTTTTCACGCCACACCGGCATGTTCTTGCGCAGATCCGCCTGGATATTCTGGGCGAGTTCCTGGAACACGGTAGAGGTCGTGCGGCCACAGCCGGGGCAGGCGGCGACGATCGGCACGAACTGCCGGAACCCCATGGTCTGCAGGAGTTCTTGCGACACCTGCACCTCGCGCGTGCGGTCGCCGTTCGGCTCCGGTGTCAGCGAGATGCGGATCGTGTCGCCAATGCCTTGCTGGAG
The DNA here is from genome assembly GCF_055811385.1 of Mesorhizobium sp. WSM4849. Classification (NCBI taxonomy): domain Bacteria; kingdom Pseudomonadati; phylum Pseudomonadota; class Alphaproteobacteria; order Hyphomicrobiales; family Phyllobacteriaceae; genus Mesorhizobium; species Mesorhizobium sp. WSM4849. Next base: position 20,697 of record NZ_JBVVPW010000004.1, on the reverse strand, counting down.
CAGGATGCCCATCGCCGCGGACGAGGCGACGATGCCTTTCGAACCCATGCCGGCCTCGGTGAGGCCGAGATGCAGCGCGTGGTTGGAGCGGGTGGCAAGCTCGGTGTAGACCGCGATCAGATCCTGCACGCCGCTGACCTTGGCCGACAGGATGATCTTCTCGCGGCCAAGGCCGATCTCCTCGGCCATTTCGGCCGATAGGATCGCCGACTGCACGATCGCCTCGCGCGTCACTTCCTGCGCGGTCAGCGGAAAGCCCTGCCGCTGGTTGTCGTCCATCAACCGGGTCAGAAGCTCCTGGTCGAGCGACCCCCAGTTGACGCCGATGCGCACCGGCTTGTCGTACCGGATCGCCATCTCGACGATCGCCGCGAACTGCCGGTCCTTCTTGTCCTTGAAGCCGACATTGCCGGGATTGATGCGGTATTTGGCCAGCGCCTCGGCGCAAGCCGGATGGTCGGCAAGCAGCTTGTGGCCGATATAGTGGAAATCGCCGACCAGCGGCACGTTGATGCCGAGCCGTCCGAGCCGCTCGCGGATGGCGGGCACGGCGGCAGCACTCTTGTCGCGGTCGACGGTGATGCGCACGATCTCGGAGCCGGCGCGATGTAGCGCCGCAACTTGAGCAACTGTCTGGTCGACATCGGCGGTGTCGGTGTTGGTCATCGACTGAACGACGACAGGGGCACCCCCGCCGACCATCACGCCGCCGACATCGACACCGACCGAGGTGCGTCGCGGGAAGGGAGAGGAAAAATATCCGGTCATGGCCGGCTGCCCTTTGTTAGCTCCGAATTCCGGAATCGGTTTCCGGAAACAATCATGCGCAAAAATCAAAATACAGCGTCGTTTGCGGGTCCGAAAGGACGCGCGGCACTGTAGAAGGTCCGGGCATGAGGTGGAGGAGCAAAGATGGCTTGTCAATGGCGACAGGCAGGCAGACCTGCCGAATCGATAACAGGAAGACGGCCGGCAAGCCATCTTTCCTGTCCACGTCGCCGGAACAAAACAAGGGAACGCTCCGACGGCATGGCTGCCACCGGAAAGGTCGCGCCGAAAGCGGCGCAGCTATCCCCGCGCATGATTTCGAAAATCGGAATCGATTTTCGCGGGGATCATGCGCCAAATCAGAAGGGCTACAGCGTCCTTTGCGCGCCCAAAGGACGCCGGCGCTGTAGAAGAGCGTCAGTGCTTGGTCGGTTTCGCCTTCAGTTTTTCAATCTCGTCCTTGAGTGCCAGCTTGCGCCGCTTGAGATTCACGATTTCGAGGTCGTCGACCGATGGATGGTTCATCGCATCATCGATTTCGCGTTCGATGTCGCCGTGTTTCCGCTGCAGCTCATCAAGATGGGATGCAAGAGACATGATTGGTTCTCCCTTTCATGGTTTCCTCGATTGCAGCCGTCCAAGGCGCGTCCACCGCAAGTTCGCTTCTGTGACGGCATAATGACAGTGTGCCACTATCGGGCATCGATGTCGAATGCTGCGTGGTAGCATTCCACGACAATACGAAATGTGGTATTGGCTGCGCGCCGGTGCAAGATACCTCCGGCCTCGCCCAATCAGGCCCATTTTTGGGCGCCGCAGACGTGCAGACGGTAGATAATGTCCGAACAGGAACAGGCTGATATCCGCCTCGAATATTCTCGGCTGAAGCAGGAGCACGCCGATTTCGACGCGGCCATCAACGCGATGATCGCCATGAACTGCGACCCTCTGCAGATCCAGCGCATGAAGAAGAAGAAACTTTTCCTGAAAGACCGGCTGATGGCGCTGGAAGACCGGATCATCCCCGACATCATCGCGTGAGCGAATCCCACTTACGGTCGACAAATTCTGCTCATCCCGTGATCGAAAGCCTCGCGGCGCGTTCGCGCAGCAGGGCGATAAGATCGCCGGTCTTCTCCTCGGAAGTGTCGATTGGAACCACCAGGCATATCGTCGCCTCGACCTTGCCGGCAGCTGAAAAGACCGGCGCGGCAAGGCATTTTGTATAGGCGTCGACAAGACCTGAGGTTACACAGTAGCCGGCAGCCCCAGCCGTAGCGATATCGGCCATGAAGTCGTCCAGCAGCAATCTGCGGCCGTCTGGCAGGACGAGATCATCTTCGGACACCATGTCTTCGATCACCGCCCTTTCGAAACCGGCGAGAAGCAACCGCCCGGAAGCGGTCCACGGAAGCGGGATCTGCAGACCTGTGGCCGAACTGATCCGGAACGGCCTGGTGCCTGGACTGGAATGGACAATCGTGTAGCGGCCGCTTTGCAGCATGCACAATTCGGAGGTCTCGCCTGTCTCGCGCGACAGGTTGTCGACTTCCTGACGCCCTCGCCTGAGTAGGTCGTTGCCGCGCACATAGTCCATTCCGTAGAGATAAAGCTTCTTCCCGAAATAGACCCGATTACCGTCGCCGGCCATTTCCAGCAGGCCCGCATCCACGAGCGAGCGCACGAGCGTGTAGATCGTTGAGCGCGGCGCATTCACTCCCTTGGCGAGATCACCAATCCCGATCGCACGCTGGTTCGCGTGAAGAAACTCCAGGATATGGAGCACCCGGTTGAGACCCTTCTCGCGAGAGCCCGAATTCCTGTCTTCGTCCGGACCAGCGTCCGGCCGAACTGCCAAGGCATTGCCATCTTGCATTACTTGTTCCTGATGTTAGTATCTGTCTTGTACAGGATACATGTGTCTTTTGTAAGAGACAATCCAGCAGATCACTGATGCATGTATCGGCAAAGGGGAACACAACACGAAAAGGAGGTCGCCGTGAACGACACATCCAAAAGACGTGAATTTCTGAAACTGGGAATGGCCGGGCTCGCAACGGCCGGAGTGGTGGGCGCAGCAGCAACGGTCGATGTTCAGAAGGCGGCGGCGCAAGCGGCACCGGACAGCCTGCTGCGCACCGTTCTCGAGCGCGGCAAAGTGATCGTCGGCACCGGCAGCACCAACGCGCCATGGCACTTCGAAAACGATGCCGGCGAACTGGTTGGCATGGACATCACCATGGGGCGCATTCTTGCCAAGGGGCTTTTCGACGATCCGACCAAGGTCGAATTTGTCATGCAGGATCCGGCCCAGCGCATTCCGAACGTGACCACCAACAAGGTCGACATCTCGATCCAGTTCATGACCATGACCGCCCAGCGCTCGCAGCTGATCCACTTCTCCCGGCCCTATTACGTGGAAGGCATCGCCTTGCTGACCCTTCCGAACGCCGAAAACAAGACCTTCGACAAGCTGGTTGCCGCCGGTTCGGCGACACGGATTTCCATCCTGCAAAACGTCGATGCCGAGGCAAATGTGCACATCGTCCTGCCGGAGGCGCAGGTGATGCAGATTGACACGCAGGCCAACGTGCTGCAGGCACTGGAATCGAAGCGCGTCGACGCCGCCGCCGTCGATCTGTCGACGGTCCGCTGGCTCGCCTCACGTAATCCGGACAAATACTTCGATGCTGGCAAGAGCTGGTTCTCGATGCTTTACGGCGCCGCACTTCGGCAAGGCGACCCCGACTGGCTGACCTTCGTCAACACGACCTTCACCACCGCCATGTTCGGCCATGAGACGGCGCTCTATGACGCTGCATTCAAGGACTATTTCGGACAGGAGCCGCCGGCGCGCCATCCCGGCTTCCCGGTCATCTGATGCAAGCCGGCGGAAGGGCCGCGCCCTTCCGCCTCCTTCTCGTCGACAGCCCTCGATATGACAGGGAAACATGGGCTATACCCTAAACTTCAACCTGATCTGGCGGCATTTCGACAAGCTCTGGGGCGGGCTGCTGCTCAGCCTCGAGCTGGCAGTAATCTCCATCGCGATTGGCATCGTCATCGGGCTGCTTCTGGCGGTCTGGTACGTATCGGCCGGGCGGCTGGTCCGGACCGCCATCGCCGCCTATGTCGAATTCATCCGCAACGTACCGCTGATCCTGCTCGTCTATCTCGTCTTCTACGGCCTGCCGACGGTGGTCGACATAGCCTACAGCGCGCAGACCTCATTCATTGCCACGCTGTCGCTCTATAGCGGCGCGTATCTGGTCGAGGTGTTCCGCTCGGGGCTCGAAGCGGTTCCGCGCGGGCAGCTCGACGCCGGCAAGGCGATTGGCCTGACGCCATGGCAAAGGCTGCTCCATGTGCGCCTGCCGACGATGCTGCGCATAACGCTGCCCGCGCTTTCCAACACGTTCCTATCGCTGTTCAAGGACACGTCCGTTGCTTCGGTCATTTCGGTGCCCGAGCTCACCTACGGCGCCCAGTGGATCAACTTCAACACCTTCCGAATCGTCGAGGTCTACCTTTTGGTGACGGCGATGTACCTCTTGACGGGCTACGCGCTTCTTTATGCGCTTCGGCTTGTCGAGCGCCGGTTCAGGGCGGCGCACTAGGATGCTTGGCCAGATCGCCTATGCCTTGCCCTTCCTGGCCCAGGGTTTTGCCGTGACACTGTGGGTGTCGCTGCTGGTCGTGGTCTTGTCGCTCATCGCCGGTGTGATGATGGGCGTCGGCCTTGTCTATGGACCGGCTCCGCTGCGCTGGGCAGTGCGCATTTTCAGCGACACCATTCGCGGCATTCCGATCCTGGTGCTCATCTTCTTCGTCTATTACGGCCTGCCTGCCGTCGGCATGCATCTGGAATCCTTCTGGGCAGCCGTGCTGGCGCTCACCCTGTTCAAGACGGCACAGGTCATCGAGTATCTGCGCGGTGCGGTTGGTTCCATACCAAAGGGGCAGTCCGAAGCGGCGATGGCGATCGGGCTGACCTTTCGCCAGCGACTGGCTTACGTCATCTTCCCGCAAGCGTTCAGGCGCTTCCTGCCGCCTTGGATCAATGGCGTCACCGATGCGGTGAAGGGCAGCGCGCTGGTCTCGCTGCTCGGCATCACCGACCTGATGCACGCCATCAACCAGGTCATCGGCCGCACCTACGAAGCGATGCCGCTCTACATACTCGGTGCGGTCATCTATTTCGTCGTCAATTACGCCCTCTCCCTGGCCAGCCGACGGTTGGAGCGGCGTTTCTCCTTCATCCGGGAATAGCAAGATGTCCATCTCCCCGCCCGCCAATCCGGCGCTTCTCGACGTCTCCGACGTGTCCAAATCCTTTGGATCCGTCGAGGTCCTGCGCTCCGTCAGCCTGCAGGTGACACGCGGCGAAGTGGTGACTGTCATCGGACCTTCCGGCAGCGGCAAGACCACGCTGCTGCGCTGCGTCAACTTCCTGGAGAGCTACGACAGCGGCTCTATCCGCATCGACGGCAAGGAGGTCGGCTTCCGCGACACGGGAACACGCCAGCGCCGCAGCGAGCGCGACCTGGCGAAGATGCGCGCCGAGACCGGAATGGTGTTCCAGAGTTTCAACCTGTTTCCGCATCTAACGGCGGCCGGCAACATCATGCTTGGCCTGCGCAAGGTGCGCGGCAAGAGCAGTACCGAAGCCCGTGCCATTGCCGAGCACTGGCTGGGCCGGGTCGGACTTGCCCACAAGGCCGACAGCCTGCCCGCCGAGCTTTCCGGTGGCCAGCAGCAGCGCGTCGGCATCGCCCGGGCGGTGGCGATGGAGCCGAAAATTCTGCTGCTCGACGAGATAACGTCCGCGCTCGACCCGGAACTCGTCGGCGAGGTGCTCGAGGTCGTGCGCAGCCTGGCCGAGGACGGCATGACGATGGTGATGGTCACGCACGAGATGGCCTTTGCGCGCGACGCGTCGAGCCGCATTGTCTTCATGGCGGATGGCGGTGTCAGCGCCGCGGGCCCGCCTGCCGAGATTCTGGGCACCGAGATCGACAATGAGCGTCTTCGCAGCTTCCTGGCGCGGTTTCGTGCCTCGCATTTCTGACACCGGGCGGCGAAAGCTGTCGCAAGGAGCCTTTTCATGACGCCTTACATCCGGCTCGCCGAATTGGGCCTGACGCTGCCCGAGCCGCCGACGCCGATCGCCAATTTCGTCACCCACGCCGAAAGCGGGCGGCTGATCTTCCTCTCCGGCCAAGGGCCGCTGCGCGCCGATGGCACGCTTTGCACCGGCAAGGTGGGCGAGGACGTCACGGTTGAAGAGGCCTATAAGCATGCCCGTCTCACCGGCCTGAACCTGCTCGCCGTCATGCACGCCGCGGCAGGCGACCTCGGCCGTATCGTGCGCGTCGTCAAGCTGCTTGGCTTCGTCAACGCCATCCCGACCTTCAGCGACCATCCGCAGGTGGTGAATGGCTGTTCCGATCTTTTCGCCGAAGTCTTCGATAGTATCGGCGGGCACGCCCGCTCGGCGATCGGTGTCGGTTCCTTGCCGGGAAACATTACGGTCGAAATCGAGGCGGTCGTCGAGATCGCTGCCTGACATCTACCAATGGGATCTCTCGAGATGAAAAACTATTCCGCAAACGGCTCCAACACGACAATCCGCGAACGGCTCGGCCTTCGCCCGATCATCAATGTTTCCGGCACGATGACGGCGCTCGGCGCCTCGATCATCGTCCCGGAAGCGATCGCCGCGATGTCGGAGATCGCTTCGCAATGGGTGGAAATGGACGATCTGCAACGCGCCGCAAGCACGGTCGTCGCGCGCCTCACAGGAGGCGAGGCCGGCTTCATCACGGCTTGCTGCGCCAGCGGCATCACCATGGCGATTGCGGGCACGATGACCGGCACCAACCTTCTCGCGATCGAGCGGCTGCCGGACGACACCGAGGGCCTCAAGTCGGAGGTCATCGTCCAGCTCGGCCACATCGTCAATTACGGCGCGCCGATCGACCAGTCGATCCGGCTTGCCGGGGCCAGGACCATACCGGCCGGCACGGTCAGCGTGACGCAGGATTATCATGTGCGCGACGCGATCCGCGACCGCACCGCGGCCGGCCTCTACGTCGTTGCGCATCACACGGTGCAATACGGCATGCTTTCGCTCGAGGAATTCTGCGAAATCTGCCACGCCAGGGGTGTCCCGGTGATCGTCGACGCCGCCTCCGAATACGACCTGCGCGGCTTTCTCGCACGCGGCGCCGACATCGTCGTCTATAGTGGGCACAAATTCCTCAGCGGACCGACAAGCGGCATCGTGACGGGGCGCAAGGATCTGGTGCGGGCCGCCTATCTGCAGAATCGTGGCGTTGCGCGGGCGATGAAGGTCGGCAAGGAAAGCATCGCCGGAACCATGGCCGCGCTGGAAGCCTGGGAGCGGCGCGACCATGCCGGCATCCGCAAGCGGGAAGAAGCCGCTCTGCATCTGTGGAAGGACGCATTGCAGGGCCCGCCCGGTATCGCTGCGCATATCATTCCCGATCCGACCGGCAATCCGCTCGACCGCCTGCAGGTGTTTGTTACGCCCGAAAGCAGGTTCACCGCCGCCGGCCTTGCCTCGGCGCTGGCGGCCGGTTCGCCCCCTATTATCGTCCGCAACCACGAGGTCGAGCGCGGTCACTTCTTCCTCGACCCGTGCAATCTTCATCCTGGCGAGGCGGAGATCGTCGCCGAACGCCTGCGGGCCGTGTTGAGCGCGGCCGAGCGTCCGGCGGATGCGATGAAGTCCGCCCGCAAGGATAGCGCCGGCGCCTTGCGCTGGCCGGATTAGGTAATGATGGTGCCTCGCGCCCGAATGCTGCGCGGAGGCACCACATCCTTGCCGTCGATCCCGAATTCCGCTAATGCGCGCCTTTGCCGCCGGGAGCAGAAGCTTGGACGATCACCGCGCCGACGTCGCCGTCATCATGGGCAGCCAGTCCGACTGGGCGACGATGCGCCACGCCGCCGAAACGCTGGAGGCACTGGGCATTCCGCACAAGCGGCTGATCGTCTCGGCTCATCGCACTCCCGACCGGCTCTATGATTTTGCCAAGGGCGCCAAGGCCGCCGGTTTTCGGGTGATCATCGCCGGCGCCGGCGGTGCGGCGCACCTGCCCGGCATGACGGCGGCGATGACGCCGCTCCCGGTTTTTGGCGTGCCGGTAGAATCGAAGGCGCTTTCCGGACAGGACTCGCTGCTCTCCATCGTGCAGATGCCGGCCGGTATTCCGGTCGGCACGCTGGCCATCGGCAAGGCGGGCGCCACCAATGCCGCCCTTCTGGCCGCGGCGGTGCTGGCGCTGACCGACGAAAAGCTCGCTGCCCGGCTCGATGCCTGGCGCGCCGCCCAGACCGCCAGGGTCGCTGCCGAGCCCACGGACACGCCATGAGCCTGCCCGCGGGATCGACCATCGGCATCGTCGGCGGCGGCCAGCTCGGCCGCATGCTGGCCATGGCCGCGGCCCGCCTCGGCTACCGCATAGTCGTGCTGGAACCGCAGCCGGATTGCCCGGCGGCACAGGTCGCAAACCGGCAGATCACCGCCGCCTACGACGACACGGCTGCGCTCGCCGAACTGGCTGCAGTCAGCGCCGTCGTCACCTACGAGTTCGAGAACGTGCCGGTGATGGCTGCCAGCGCGCTTGCCGTCACGGTCCCGGTCTATCCGCCGGCGCGCGCGCTGGAAGTGGCGCAGGACCGGGTGGCGGAGAAGAAATTCCTCAACGGCATCGGCGTTCCCACTGCGGATTTTTGTCCCGTCGACAATGACGACGAATTGACGGCGGCGCTGAAAAAGTTCGACGGCAGCGGCATATTGAAGACGCGGCGCATGGGCTATGACGGCAAGGGTCAGCGCGTCTTCCGCAACATGGAAACAGGCGGCTTTGCCGGCACCTGCGAGGCGATGGGCAACGTGCCGCTGATCCTCGAATCCTTCGTCGCCTTCGAACGCGAGATTTCGGTGATCGCGGCGCGCGGCATGGACGGTTCGCTCGCCGCCTACGATCCGGCAGAAAACGTCCACCGCAACGGCATCCTGCACAGCTCGACCCTGCCGGCCAGGATAGAGTCCGAAACCGCCGCTGCAGCGCAGGCGGCGGCGGCAAAGATACTTGCGGCGCTCGATTATGTCGGCGTCATCGGTATCGAGTTCTTTGTCCTTACCGACGGCGCGCTGCTGGCCAATGAGATCGCGCCGCGCGTCCACAATTCCGGCCACTGGACTGAGGCCGCCTGCATCGTCTCGCAGTTCGAGCAGCACATTCGCGCCGTCGCCGGCCTGCCCTTGGGAAATCCCGGCCGCCATTTCGACTGTGTCATGGAAAACCTGATCGGCGACGATATCCTGCGTGTTCCAGCCCTGCTCGCCGAGCCCGATCTGATGCTGCATCTCTACGGCAAGGCCGAAGCGCGCCCCGGCCGCAAGATGGGCCATTTTACGCGAATGAGCCGTCACCGTTGAGGCTATAGGACGGCACCGCTCTAACGCCGTCGGTCGAGCAGGAAACCAAACTCCGCCACGCTGGCTTCATCTATGAAGCACGCTTGCGGTTGACACGGACAAGGCTCCTCGTTTATGAGCCACGCACAAGTTGAGAGGCGCGCTTTCCGAGCGCGCCTTAATAATTCGGCCCAAGCGGGCCCAGACCGACGGGCAAGACCATGAAGATCAAGAATTCGCTCAAGGCGCTCAAGGCGCGTCACCGCGACAACCAGCTGGTTCGCCGCAAGGGCCGCGTGTACATCATCAACAAGACCGCTCCGCGCTACAAGGCGCGTCAGGGTTGAGTCTTTCGCGTGGAGGCGCCTGCCTCCGCGCCTGCATGATGTACCGCATCGACCCAAAATCGGAATCGATTTTCGGAAAGTACGATGCGAGGAATTCAGAATGTTAGAGCGTCCTTTACGCGTCCAAAAGGACGCGTGGCGCTCTAATACCGGCCTGCCGGCCCTTTCACGCTAAATTCAGTTTGACGATCTGCTGTCCGGGGTTAGATTCTCGGCCATGCGGATTCTTTTTGCATTCTTCGCGGCGCTTTTTCTTTTCGGTTCCGCCTCGCTTCCAACCCAAGCGGACGATGCGGTCGCCCCTCCGGTTGCCACGACTAGGGAGGCAAGGCTCGACCAGCTGTTCGTCGACCTGAAGCGCCAGCGCAATGAAAAGGCCGCTGAGCGCATCGCCGCGCGCATCTCGCACGAGTGGTCGCAATCCGGCAGCGCCTCGATCGACCTGATGATGCAATGGTCGCAAAAGGCGATCGAAGACAAGAAATTCGACGTGGCACTCGATTTTCTCGATCAAGTGGTGACCTTGCAACCGGCCTATGCGGAGGGCTGGAACCGGCGCGCCACCGTACATTTCATGATGAATAACTTTGGAAAATCGATGTCTGACATCGACCGCACGTTGCAGCTCGAGCCGCGCCATTTTGGCGCACTGTCCGGCCTGGCGCAGATCATGGCCGTAACCGGCCACAAGCAGTCGGCGCTGGAAGCCTGGCAGCGCGTGCTCGGCATCTATCCGATGATGCGCAGCGCCCAGGATCAAGTCGGCACGCTTTCGGAAGAACTTGCCGGCGAAGGAATTTGATTTCCCGGTTGGCGGACAATTCCACTTGAGTGAAAGTCGCTTTAGCTAGACTGTGAACTAATTTCGCTCCGGTCCGTATCTCTCCCCATGAACCTGATCTTCGCCGCGCTCGTCTTCCTCATGGCGCTTGTGTTCACCCTTGCAGGTGTCACCCTCGCCGGTTCATGGCTGATCGAGCGCCGCAATCCGCCGATCGGCGACTTCGCGGATATAAACGGTGCCCGCATCCACTACGTTCACGTTCCGGCGCGGAAAAACGCCGAACTGCCGCCGATCGTCTTCATCCACGGCGCCAGCGCCAATCTCAGAGATCAGATGCTGCCGCTGAGGCCCTTGCTGGAAGGCCGTGCCGAGATGCTGTTCTTGGACCGCCCGGGTGCAGGCTGGTCGGGGCGCGGCCCCGGAAACAACGAGACCCCATCGGCACAGGCCAGCACCATCGCAGCTCTGATGGACCACCTCGGCATCGGGAAAGCCATTATCGCCGGCCATTCCTTCGGCGGCTCGGTGACCACCGCCTTCGGCCGCGAGCATCCCGACAAGACGCTCGGCCTAGTGTTCGTGGCGCCCGCCACCCATCCCTGGCCGGGCGGCGCGACCGCCTGGTACTACAATTTGACGACCATTCCGATCGTCGGCCGGCTGTTTTCCGAAACGCTGGCCTATCCGTCGGGAGCGCTGCAGATGAATACCGCCACCGCCTGCGTCTTTGCCCCCAACAAGGTGCCGGACGGCTATGTCGCCGAGGTCTCGATCCCGCTGGTGCTTCGGCCGAACGCCTTTCGTGCCAACGCCACCGATGTCGCCGGGCTCTATCGCTACACGCTCGATGCCGCGCCGCACTACCGCGATATCAAGGCGCCGACTGTGGTCATCTCGGGCGACCGCGACAAGGTGGTCTATGCAACGATCCATTCGGTCGGCCTCGTCCGCGACATTGCCGGCGCCGAGCTGGTCTGGGTCCACAATCTCGGCCACAAGCCGGACTGGATCGCGCCCGATCTCGTCGTCGGCGCGATCGAAAAGGTCGCCGGCAAGGAGGTGGACCTTCAGGCAATGGCGAAGGCCGTGGAGGTCAGGGTCGCCAACGACACTAACGGCGCCGGCAAATGCGCCGACATCAAAGCGCCGGAAGCCGAACTCGCGCCGATTTAGAGTCCTCGCCGAAGCGCGTCAAAATTCGTGGATGACGCCCGTCATCTCTGCCGGCGGCAGCCAGGCGACGAGCGCGGTCGGATCCGTGAAGGCCGCGTAGGGGGTCTTCGGGCTGGACTTCGATGACCCTCGTCGTGCGGGCCCAGACGCCCGCATGGTCTTTGCTCATGTGGCTCCAATGGTCGCGACACGGAGAACAGGACCTCTCGCTGCCGCGAATCCGCCCAGTGTCAGCGGCCTAGCGGCGGGCCTGCACCTCCGACCCGACATAGGCGATGCGCAGCATGTTGGTGGAGCCCGGCGTCCTCAGCGGCACGCCGGCGGTGATGATGACCCGGTCGCCCGGCTTGCCGAACCCCTCGTCCAAAGCGATGCGGCAGGCGCGGTCGACCATGTCGTCGAGGTCGATGGCGTCGGGCGAGACGACGCAATGCGTGCCCCACAAAAGCGACAGCCGCCGCGCCGTGTTGACGATCGGCGACAGTGCGACGATCGGAACCTGCGGCCGCTCGCGCGCGGCGCGCAGGCCGGTCGTGCCGGACGCCGTATAGCTGATGATCGCCGACAGTTTCAGCGTCTCGGCAATTTCGCGGGCGGCAAGCGAGATGGCGTCGGCGCCGGTCGCTTCCGGCTCCGAACGCTGCGCGTTGATGATGCCGGCGTAGGTCGGGTCGGTTTCGACCTTGCTGGCGATGCGGTTCATCATCGCCACCGCCTCGACCGGGTAGGCGCCGGCCGCGGACTCCGCCGAGAGCATGATGGCGTCGGCGCCTTCGAACACGGCGATCGAAACGTCCGACACCTCGGCGCGGGTCGGCACCGGCGCGGTGATCATCGATTCCAGCATCTGCGTGGCGATCACCACCGGCTTGCCGGCGCGGCGCGCGGCGCGGGTGATCTGCTTCTGGATACCGGGCACGGCTTCGAGCGGCATTTCGACGCCGAGATCGCCGCGGGCAACCATCAGTGCGTCCGAAAGTTCGATGATCTCGGCCAGCCGGGCGACGGCCTGCGGCTTTTCGATCTTGGCCATGATGAGCGCCCGGCCGCGCGCGATCTTGCGCGCTTCCGCCAGATCCTCCGGCCGCTGGACAAACGAGAGCGCCACCCAGTCGACGCCGGTGGCCAGCACCGCATCGAGATCCCTGCGGTCCTTTTCGGTCAGCGCGCCGACCGGCAGGTCGGTGTCGGGCAGGCTGACGCCCTTCTTGTCGGAGATGCTGGTGCCGGCGACGACGGTGCAGACGATCGCCTTGCCGTCGCTCTTCACCGCCTTCAGCTCGAGCTTGCCGTCGTCGATCAAAAGGCGGTCACCGGCCTCGACCGATCTCAGGATTTCGGGGTGGGGCAAATAGACCCTGGTCGAATTGCCGGGCTCGGGATTGTCGTCGAGCGTGAAAGTCTGGCCGAGTGTCAGCGCCTCCTTGCCGCGGGCGAATTTGCCAACGCGTAGCTTGGGCCCCTGCAAGTCGGCGAGAATACCGATCGGCCGGCCGACTGCTTTCTCGACAGCGCGGATGCGACCGACAAGTGTGTGCATCAATTCATGATCGGTGTGGCTCATATTGATGCGAAACACGTCGGCGCCGGCTTCGAAGAGCTTCTTCAGCATGTCCTCGGAGGAGGAGGCCGGCCCGATGGTGGCGAGTATCTTGACCTTGCGGCTGCGTCTCATTGACTGTTTGTTCCCGGGGCGGCTGGAACGCCCCCCGTTGCGGGGTCATCGGTCAGCTGGACCATCCAGCTTGCCTGCTCGCCCGTGTCATATTCCTGGAATCCGGCGCGCTGGAAGCCCCGGGCGACGCAATCGCTAACGCCGGCGATCTTGAACTCTTTTTCAGCCACGCACATGTTGATCGGGCCATCCCAGCGCCCGCCGCGCTCGGCGTCTTCTGCATAAAGATAGTAAAATCTTGATGACAGCGGCCCTTCGATCAACGTCTTGCAGCTCGATCCTTCGATGTGCCACCAGCCTTCGGTGATCCAGCCTGCCTTGGCGCGATAGCCGATGCCGACGCCCACCAGGTTCTGCGTGGCGTTGCAGACACGGAAATCGGCGCGCGCCGGCGAGGCAGCAAGCATCGCGGCGAGGCCCACAGCAAGGGTCAGGAGCGGCATGGCGAAGGCATAGCGCACGCGCGGCCTGCCGGCGGAACCCATCCTGAAATCCCTCAAGAACCACATTTGCATCTCTCAATGCCCCTTTTCGGAAAAGTCCGGGCGCATGTCAACGCGCCCTTTTGCCCAATTCCAATCGATTTAGAAAGGCTTCGGCGCACGGTCTGTCGCCTTCTGCCAGATTTCCGCAGAAACCGTGGCCAAACGACGGCATTGCGTAATCGTCCCCTTCGTGGAAAGACGATACCATCCTCCCTGGAAGCCAGCGAACAGACCATTTCCCGCCGATGACCCGATCCACAGTTTTCGCGCCTTTCGACGTCGTCGAAGGCGACCGCAAGCGAGGCATGGTGCTTTTGGCCGATCACGCCCGTCGCGACCTGCCGGAAGAGTATGGCAGCCTCGGCTTGCCGGCGGCGGAATTCGACCGCCATATCGCCTACGACATCGGTGTCGAGACGGCGACGCGCGAATTGGCGGCTTTGCTCGGCGTGCCGGCAGTACTCGCCAATTTTTCGCGGCTTCTGATCGATCCCAATCGCGGCGAAGACGATCCGACGCTGATCCGCCAGCTCTATGACGGTACCGTCATTTCGGGAAATTATCCACTTGCCTTGAAAGAACGTGAAAGGCGGCTTGACCGCTTCTATCGGCCCTATCACGATGCCGTCGGCGCCATGATCGCCTCGGTGGCGCAGGCTTCCGCAAGCGCCCCCTTCATCCTGTCGATACATTCTTTCACCCCTTTCATGCAGGGATTCGTGCGCCCTTGGCATGTTGGTGTCTTGTGGGATCGCGACGACCGGGTGGCGCGACCGCTGATCGACATGATCGCCGAGGACAAAAGCCTTATCGTTGGCGACAACGAGCCCTATGACGGCGCATTGCGCGGCGACACCATGTTCAGGCATGCCATCGTCAACGGCTTTGCCCATGCGCTGATCGAAATCCGTCAGGACCTGATCGCCGATCGGCAGGATGCGGTCGCCTGGGCCGAACGGCTGGCGCCGGTCGTTGACGCGATCAACCACCGTCCCGATATACATCAGGTCAAACGATTCGGCTCGCGCACCGGGCCGTTGTAAGGAGGTTTCGATGACCGAACTCAGCGACGAGCAAAAACGCGATTTCGAAGCCGCCGCCTTCCGCCGGCTGGTTGCGCATCTGCGCGAACGCACGGACGTGCAGAACATCGACCTGATGAACCTCGCCGGCTTCTGCCGCAACTGCCTCTCCAACTGGTATCGCGACGCCGCGGAGGCCGAGGGCGTCGATCTCAGCAAGGACCAGTCGCGCGAGATCATCTATGGCATGCCTTATGCCGAATGGCAGGCGCTCAACCAGACCGAGGCCTCCGATGCCAAGAAGGCGGAGTTCGAGGCAAGACGCCCCAGGGATCATTAAGACCACGATCCCGAAAAGTGGAATCCGGTTTTCGGACAAGATCATGGTCGAACAAAAAACCCTGTCCCGATCGGCTCTCATCAACCTCGGATTCAAGCGAGCCGCTTGGCCCAAGCACTTCCAAGAGCGAGCGCTTGACTGAAGATTGAATCGATCTAATTTGCCGCGCGAAGTTATTTTCGCACCGGACTCCTACACGATGGACACGCTAAAAATCATGCAGACCGCCATTCGCGGACGATGGGCCGTGGCGGCCATCTTCCTGGCCAATGGTTTTCTGACCGGCGCCTGGGCGCCGCAGATCCCGGTGGTCCTGACCCGGCTGGATATCAGCAAGTTTACGCTCGGC
Source organism: Mesorhizobium sp. WSM4849 (assembly GCF_055811385.1). Classification (NCBI taxonomy): domain Bacteria; kingdom Pseudomonadati; phylum Pseudomonadota; class Alphaproteobacteria; order Hyphomicrobiales; family Phyllobacteriaceae; genus Mesorhizobium; species Mesorhizobium sp. WSM4849. Next base: position 5,305 of record NZ_JBVVPW010000004.1, on the reverse strand, counting down.
CTGCTGATCCTGCTGTTCGGCGCCGGCGCGGTCACGGCCATGACCTGGTGCGGCCACCTGCTCTCCAGGCATGGTTCGCGCAGCGTGCTGCGCTGGTTCGGTCTCATCGGCAGTTTCGGCCTGCTGGTTGTGGCGCTTGCCCCCAACGTGCCGCTGGCGGCCATCGCCATGTTCATCTTCGGCGCTTCGATCGGCGGCATGGATGTCGCCATGAACGCCAATGCGGTCACGGTGGAACGGCGGTTGTCCCGCGCCATCATGTCGTCCTCGCACGGCTTCTGGAGCCTTGGCGGTTTCGCCGGTGGCGCTCTCGGCGGCTTCGCCATCCAGAATTACGGCCATCTCGCCCATGCGGCGGTGGTGACGGCTCTTGCCTTTGCCGTGATCGCTGTGGCAGTTCGCTACCTGATCGCCGAGGGCAAGCCGCCCCAAGGATCATCGGGGATTACCGGACATCGCAAATTCGCGCTGCCTGGAAATCCGCTGGTCTATCTCGTCGGGCTGATGGCGCTGATGACGATGATCTCCGAGGGTGCGGTGCTCGACTGGGCGGCGCTTTACCTGCAACAGGAACTCGGCACCGACCTCGCCGTAGCTGGTTTGGCATACGCCGCTTTTTCCGGCGTCATGGCCGTCATGCGCTTCGTTGGTGACGGGGTCCGCAACCGTTTCGGTGCCGTAACGACGTTGCGCGTCTCGGCCCTTGTCGCCGCCGCCGGCATGCTGGTGGCGGGGCTAGCGCCTTCGCCCTGGCTCGCCATCTCAGCTTTTGCCCTTTGCGGCTTCGGCATCGCCAATATGGTGCCGATCCTGTTTTCGGCCGGCGGCAACCAGGAAGGCATGTCGTCCGGCACCGGTATGAGCGTCGTCACCACGATGGGCTATTCCGGCATTCTGGTGGCGCCGTCGGCGATCGGCTTCATCGCCGAGCACTTGAGCTTCAGTCCGATCTTCGTCGCTTTGTCGGGGCTGCTGGTCGTCGTATTTTTGATGGCCGGGCTCGCTCACCGCGCCGAATTCGCGCCCGACGCAGCACCGGCCGAATAGCGCTTCAACTCCTCATAGAGGAAATCCGCGACACGGCGGATGCGCACGCTGGTGCGCACGTCGCGGTGCATGGCCAGCCATACCGGCAGCGTCGGCAGCGCGAGGCCCGGCAGCACTGTCTCCACCAGCGGATCGCGATCGGCCAGCGGCTCCTGGCCGAAGCCGATGCCGTTTCCCGCCCGCACCGCCTCCCAAAGCACGATTTGGTTGTCGGTCCTGAAGCGGAAGGCATCGCGGGTGAGCGGGACGCCGAACTGGGCAAAGCCGCGAATGATCTCATCGCTGCGGTCGAAGCCGATCAGGTCGTGGCCGGCAAGATCGCCGGGCTCGCGCGGACGGCCACGCCGGTCGAGATAGGATTTTGCCGCGCAGGCGCGGAGCGGAATGTCGGTCACCTTGCGCGCCACCAATTCGTTCTGCGCCGGCTTGACCATGCGGATGGCGATGTCGGCATCACGGCGCAAAAGGTTCTCGACCTGATTCGACGCGACGATCTCGACCTCGATGCCGGGTTCCTCAGCGGCCAGCCGCGCCGTCATCTCGGGCAGGACATAGGCAGCCACCACCTCGCTGGCGGCAATGCGCACCGTGCCCTCGATCGCCTCGACCGATCCCAGCGCCAATAGCGAAAAGGCGCTTGCCTGCTCGCTCACCGCCCGGCCGCGTTCGTAGAGCGTGCTGCCGGCTTCCGTCAGCGCGTAGCCGCGCCGCCCGCGCCGGAATAGGGTGACGCCGAGCGCCTGCTCCAGCTCGACGATATGGCGGCCGAGCGTCGGCTGGCTTGCAGCCAGCTTGCGCGCGGCAGCGGACAGGCTGCCGGTTTCCGCCACGGTGACGAAACTCTTGATCAGGTTCCAGTCGATTTCCATTCAAAACTGAATATCACATCGCCAAATTCAGTCAATTTCCATTCGTTTGCGGGCGGATCATATTGTGACCGTAACGCAAACACGGAGACGAAACATGACCAAGATCGCAATTCTGGGTGCCAATGGCCGGCTCGGCCGCGTGGTTTCCAAGGCCTTCATCGACGCCGGCTATGATGTCCGCGCCATCACCCGCAGCGGCAAGATACCGGTAGAACTCACCGGCGCCACAGCCGTCGCCGGCGACGGGCTCGATCGCGAAGCGCTTATCCGCGCCACCGAAGGCGTCGACATCATCTTCAACGGCCTCAACCCGCTCTACACCGACTGGGGCAAGTGCCTGCCGATGGCCGAGAACGTCATGGCCGCGTGCCGGGCGAACCACGCATTGCACCTCGCTCCCGGCAGCGTTTACAATTACGGCTCGCCGATGCCGGCGGTCATTACCGAAGACACGCCATTCCACCCGACGACAGAAAAGGGCCGCATCCGCGTCGCCATGGAAGACCTCTTTCGCCGCGAGGCCGAAGCAGGCCGAGTAAGCACCATTCTGCTGCGGGCCGGCGATTTCTTCGGCGGCACCGGCACCGGATCGTGGTTCGATCTGATCGTGGCCGCCAAGATAGACAAGGGCGTCTATACCGCCCCCGGGCCGGCCGATCTCGTGCATGAATGGGCCTATCTGCCTGATATGGCCAAGGCTTTCGTCGGACTGACTGAGAATCTCGCCAAGCTCGGCGCCTACGAGGCGCTGAACTTTCCCGGCCACGCCGTTACCGATCTGGAGATCAAGGCGGCCGCGGAGAAGGCGCTCGGGCGCACGCTGAAACTGACCTCGATGCCGTGGTGGGTGCTGCGCGCCGGCAGTCCGTTCGTGGCGATGTGGCGCGAACTCGTCTCGATGTCCTATCTCCGCTTCGAGCCACACCAGTTGGTCTCGGCAAGGCTGGAAGGCATCATCGGCACGATCCCGCATACGCCGTTGGGTAGGGCGGTGGCAGCGGCTCTCGATGATATCGGTGTCGCCACGATTGATGGCGTTTCGAAAGCTGCCTGAAACGGAAAGCGGCCATTACCCAACGCATGGATCCGAACCGAAGGCTCGGAAAGGACCATGCGCAAAATCAAATGCTACAGCGCTGTGAGTCCAAAAGGACGCGCAGCGCTGAAGCATTCGTGCACACCAATCTCCGGGTCAAATCCTGCCCATCAGCAGCAACACCAGCAGTACGATCAGGATGACGCCAACAATGCCGGATGGACCATAACCCCAGGAACGCGAATGAGGCCATGCCGGCACCGCGCCGATCAGAATGAGGATCAGAATGATGACGAGAATGGTGCTGAGCGTCATGAGAAACTCCCCGCTTTGAGGTGTCGCATGACAGGACAATGCAAAAGGCCGCTGGGTTGTTCCCGGCGGCCTTTTCTTTGCGCGACCAAAATACGCGCGGCACTCCAAGCAAAGTTGGCCTATTCGGCGGCCTTCGGGAAGGCGAACGCCGGCTCGTCAAGCGAGCCCGGTCTTGCGGAGGTCTCGACAGTCGCACCGACTGTCTTGCCGCGCCGGAACACCCGACGGAAGAATGCATAGAAGCGGCTGTTCTTACTACGCGTGAACACCATCAGCATCGACGGTGTCACCACCAGCGTCAGCAAGGTGGCGAAGGACAGGCCGAAGACGATCGCCGACGACAGTGAAATCCACCATTGCGTCGACGGCGCGTTGATCGTCGTCTCGTGATGGAAGATTTCGAGACCGAGGCCGAAAGCGATCGGCAGCACGCCGAGAATCGCCGACACCGCCGTCAGCACGACCGGGCGGGCGCGTTCGCGGCAGGTCTGCAGCACCGCGTCCATCTTGTCCCAGCCTTCTTCGCGCAGCCGGTCATAGGTGTCGATCAGCACGATGTTGTTGTTCACCACCACACCGGCCAGCGCGATGACGCCGATGCCCGACATGACGATGCCGAACGCCTCTCCAGTCAACAGCAATCCCAAGAACACGCCGACCGTCGCCATGACCACGCAGGACAGCACCAGCCAGACGCTGGTGAACTTGTTGAACTGCATCAGAAGCACCAGGAAGATCAGGAAGATCGCCGCACCGAAGGCCTTGCTAAGGAAGGCGCTGGCCTCGGCGCTGTCCTCGTTCGAGCCGGCGAGCTTCCAGCGTATGCCGCTGCCGAGCTCCATATCGGCGACCGCCTGGCTGACCTGCTGCTGGACAAAAGCGACCTGCTCGCCGGCGGCGACATTGGCCTGGACGACCACCGTGCGCGCGCCGTCGATGCGGTTGAGGATACCAACGGTCGGCTCGGGCTTGCGCACGACGAAATTCGAGATCGGCACCGACCCTTGCGAAGTCTGCACCCTGAGGTCATCGAGTGTCGACAGCGTGCGCCGGTCCTCGGGCAGACGCAGCCTGATGTCGACGGCGTCGTCAGCACCGGCTGGCCGGTATTCACTGAGCTTCAGCCCGTTCGTCACCAGTTGCACCACCGTTCCGACCGAGGTCGGGCTGATGCCGTATTGTGCCGCTTTGGCGCGATCGACGTCGAGCGCCCAGTCGACGCCGGGCGGCGGCAGGCCGTCGGAAATATCGATGACGCCGGGCACCTTGGCAATGCGCGCGGCGACGGCGCGCGCATTGTCGTCGAGGCCTTCCGGGTCGACGGCCGAAAGCCTGATCTGGATCGGCTTGCCGGTGGGCGGGCCGGCCTCGGGCACGCGAACCTCGACGTCGACGCCGGGAATGCCGGCCATGACGCCGCGCAATTCGTCCAGGATCGCGTTCGCCGATTTGCGCTCGCGCCAGTCGACGAACTCGTACTGGATCACGCCGACCACGTCTTCCGGAATATCCTGGCCGCCGCCTTGCGTCTTGCCGACACGGGTATAGACCGATTTCACGCCCGGCCAGCCGAGAAGCCGGTTTTCCGCGGTCGTTGTGGCGGCATCCATTTCTGCGAGCGAAAGGTTGCCGCGGGCGTGCACATAGAGCAGGCCGTAGTCAGGCTCGACATTCGGGAAGAACTCGACGCCGGCGCCATATTTCGAATAGGCAAAACCGACACCGAACAAAAGGCCGACGGTCAGTAGAAGCACGGTGATGGGAAAGCGCACCGCCTGCTTGACCACAGCCATGTACCAGCCGTCGCGATTGTCATTCTCGTGATGCGGCGGCGCCTTGGCGAACAAGGCGCCCAGCGCCGGCGCAAAGACCAGCGCATAGAGCATCGAGGCCGAGAGCGTGACGATCAGCGTGATCGGCATGTATTTCATGAAATCGCCGATGATGCCTGGCCAGAACAACAGCGGCGAAAAGGCGGCGATGCGCGTCATCGTCGCGGCGATGACCGGACCGGCCATGCGCTTGGCGGCAAGCGCGA
>NZ_JBVVPW010000003.1:129573-325978 GCF_055811385.1 Mesorhizobium sp. WSM4849 | reverse complement strand
CCTCTCAACCCCCGTGGGGCCCCCCCCCCCCCCCCGGGGGGGTGGGGGGGGCGCCCCCCCCCCCCCCCGGAGCGGGCACCCGCACTGCACGCCGGACCCCTCCCGGCCGCTTCGCGGCCACCTCTCCCCCCGCTTCGCGGTGGGCGAGGAACCCAGGTCTTGAGACCCCCTCTGCCCTGCCGGCCATCTCCCCGCAAGGAGGAGATCGGCCGCTTCGCCGATGAAGCCTCCTTCGGAGTGTTCAAAACTCTATCCCTAGCTGCGCCTTCACGCCGGCGGAAAAGTGATGTTTGGTCACGCCCATCTCGGTGACCAGATCGGCGGCATCGACCAGCGCCGGCTTGGCATTGCGGCCGGTGACGACGACATGCAGGTTTTCGCGCCGCCCTTTCAGCGCCGCCACCACTTTGTCGAGATCGAGATAATTGTAGCGCAGCGCGATGTTCAGTTCGTCGAGCACCACAAGGCTGATCGACGGATCGGCCATCAGCTCGAGCGCCTTGGCCCAGGCAGCCTCGGCGGCGGCGATGTCGCGCTTCAGATCCTGCGTCTCCCAGGTGAAACCCTCGCCCATCGTGTGCCAGACGACCCGATCGCCGAAAGCGGCAAAGGCATCCTTCTCGCCGGTATGCCATTTGCCCTTGATGAACTGGACGACGCCGACGCGCTTGCCGTAGCCGAGCATCCTCAGCGCCAACCCGAAAGCAGCGGTGGTCTTGCCTTTGCCGGGCCCGGTGTTGACGATCAGCAGCGCCTTCTCGACCGTCTTTCCGGCGACCTCGGCGTCCTGCACCGCCTTGCGCTTGGCCATCTTGGCGCGGTGACGTTCCTCGTCCCTGTCGTTAATCGGCTTGTCTTCGATGTGTTTGTTATCAGCCATGTCATTTCACCTCGAGCGGCAATCCCGCCACCATCAGCAGCACGGTGCCGGCGACTGCCGCGACCTGCTGGTTGAGCCGGCCGGCGGCATCGCGAAACCGGCGAGCCAGCGCATTGTCGGGCACGATGCCCTGGCCAACCTCGTTGGAAACCACGAACCATGGCCCGCGCGGCCGCGACAGCACATCGGCCAGCCCTCGGCATTCGGCCTCAATGTCGCGTTCGGCCAGCATATGGTTGGTCAGCCACAGCGTCAGGCAATCGACGAGGACAGGCCGGCCGTCAGGCAACGCCTCAATCGCGCCGACGAGATCGAGTGGCGCGTCGATGGTCGTCCAACCCTCGCCGCGCCGCGACCGATGCAGCGCGATACGCTCGCGCATCTCGTCGTCATAGGCTTGCGCCGTAGCGATATAGGCCCACGGCGCCGGACAGGCCGTCACCAGTCTTTCGGCATGCGCGCTCTTGCCGGAGCGCGCACCGCCGATGACCAGGGTCAGCTTGCCGCCGGGAGCAGCGCGATCAGGCAAAGCTGTCGCGCAGGCCGGTCGTGCTGCCGGTCAAGCGGCCGCGCACCACGCCGACGACGGCGCCGAGCACCAGCCAGAACACCAGATTGGTCAGTGTCACCGCCACCACGAACTGGTGGTGCAGGGCTTCCGGGATCGGCGATTCAAAACTGTCGGGCTGCGGCGCGCCGACGATATGCGGCGCCACGATCCACGCCACGGCAAGCAGCGCCAGCGGCAGGGATTTGCGAAAGGCGAGCAGCCCAAGACCGGCCGCTGTCGCTACCACAGTTGCCGTCCACCAGATCTGGCGCTGGGCGAGATCGGCAGCCGGCATAGCCGGCAGTTCGGGAGGCAGGCCAAGGTTCGGAGCCAGCGTGAACACAGCAAAGCCGGCAAGGCCCCAGAACAGGCCCTGACGCCAATTGCCGATGCCGCCGGCGAACTCCGAAGCGGCGACCAGGATCAGCGCAAAGCCGATGCCGGTGACGACGTTGGCAACGACGTTGAAGGCGAAGCGCTCGAAACCGTCGGCCGGCGCCCAGCCTTCGTCTTCCGCAGCCGGAGCGGCCGGTTCGGCGCTACTCATGGCATTGGCGTCCGTGGCGTTCGCGGCCGGCGCCGCGGCGTGGTCATGCGTGTGGCCACCGCCGGCCTGCTCGTAGACTTCCGCCTTGAGAATGAGCGGCACGGTGGCGTAGGCCTGCATGCAGGCGAGAACGACGCCAGCCACAAGCCCTGCGATCGCCGCGATGAACACGACGTTGCGAAACAGTGTCATGATGTCGGCCCCTCGTCAGTGGCAGGGAAACGCCATCGAATGGCGATAGTCGTGGGCGGCATTGTGGACCGCATCGATATGCGAGAAGCCGACAAAGCCCATGACGAAAATGCCGAGAAATGCAGCAAGCGCCAGCTGCACGAAGCGCGACTGCGAGGAGACGGAAGCGACGAGCGAGACGGAAGCGGTATTCATGTCTTGTCCTTTCGCCCTCCACCCGAGGGCATAGAAATCAGTTCTCCTGTCGCCGGCAGGTCTCCTGGCTCGCGGATCAGCGCCCTTCCCCACCTTCCCGAAGAAGCTCTTCCCGAAAGAAACTCTTCAGTGGCATATGGAGAGGACTACCGCACACAGTTGCGGGGGCAGCCACGGCATTGGGCAAAGAATCGCCCTTACCGCATTCCCTCTTGGTTCCAAACGGAACCGACGACGGGTGCGACTATAGGCAGAATCGCCGTGCCCGGCAAACCAAATTCCGCCAGCTACCAGCGCGAATGCGCCGTCTCTGGAACCAGCCGGCCGGCGCCACGAGGCCGGAGTGCTGATGCCCGAGGAATATGGCCCGCATCGCTTCTAATGGGTGCGTCAGCGGCATACGGCGCTTTCACCGACGCCCTGAGCATCAACGGGATTTGGCCCTGTCTTCTTTTGTCTGGGGCAACCATGATAGTCGTCTTGCAGTGCTGAATCAGATTGCGAGACCATGAGCATTTCTACGCCGACCGTTCAGGACCGATCCAAGCGCATCATCGCCATCGACGTCGCCCGCGGCGTCGCTTTGCTTGCCATGGCGAGTTACCATTTCACCTGGGATCTCGAATTCTTTGGCTACACCGATCCCGGCCTGACCGCCTTCGGCTGGTGGAAATTCTACGCGCGCTGCATCGCTTCGACCTTTCTGTTCCTGGTCGGCGTCAGCCTGTTCCTCGCCCATGGCAAACTGATCCGCTGGGACGGCTTCTGGAAACGCTTCGCCATGGTCGCCGGGGCGGCGCTCGCCATATCGGCTGCCACGAGGCTTGCCACGCCGGACAGTTTCATCTTTTTCGGTATCCTGCATGAGATCGCGCTCGCCAGCCTGCTCGGCCTGGCGTTCCTGCGGCTGCCGGCGCTGCTGACGCTGGTTATGGCAGCTTTCGTCATAACCGCGCCGCTCTACCTCAGGTCCGAGACCTTTGACCATCCGGCCCTGTGGTGGGTCGGCCTGTCGGCAACCAACCCGCGCTCCAACGATTATGTCCCGCTGTTGCCATGGTTCGGCGCTGTGCTTGCGGGCATCGCGACGGCAAAACTCGCCTCCGCCTCCGGCCTGCTGACGCGGTTGGCAGGCCTGACGCCCGGCAGCTGGACAAATCCGCTGGTCTTTATCGGCCGGCACAGCCTCGCCTTCTATCTGATCCACCAGCCGGTGCTGATCGGCTCGATCTGGCTTTTTTCGCAAGTCATGCCGGCACCGGTCGAGACCAGGCAGGTCACCTTCCTGAAAGAATGCCAGACTTCGTGCGAGCAATCGCGCGACACGGAGTTCTGCTCCAGCTATTGTGTGTGCATGCTCGATACACTCGAGGGCGAGGCCACGCTTGATCAGCTCTACCGCAACGACCAGGCTGCGGAATGGAAGGCACATCTCGACGAGCTCGCCGGCGCCTGCACTGCCAAAGCCGACAGCACTTTGATGGAGGGAGGAGCACAATGACCGACCATCAACAGAAACCTGGGCAACAGAAACCGGGGCAGCCGAAACCGGGGTTTATACCGTGGCCGCCGCTGATCTATGTCGCGGCCATCGCCGTCAGCATCGCGCTTGGCTTGCTCTATCCGCTGCCATGGATCGGCGGCCTTCTGGGCGACATCCTGTTCGCGGCCGGCTGGGTGGCATTGTTCGGCGTCGTCGCACTCTGGTTCACGGCAATCCGCACCATGATCCGGGCAAAGACGACGCTCCACCCAAACGCCGTGCCGGATCACCTGGTCACATCTGGCCCCTTCGCCGTCAGCCGCAACCCGATATATCTGGCCAACACGCTGCTGATGATCGGCGTCGCCCTTATCTCGGGGATCGTATGGTTCCTGCCGCTGGCGATCATCGCCGCCTTCGCAACGCAGAAGATGGCGATCGAGGGCGAGGAAAGAGTTCTGACGGCGAAATTCGGCAAGAAATACCGGGATTACGCTAAAAAGGTGCGGCGCTGGATTTGAGGCGTGCGGCAAGGTCTTTTTAAGAATTCGCTCTGGCAGAAAACCACACTAGCTGGCCGCCAGAGTAGAATTGTCAAAAAAGGCCGCTCACGTGTTGACGCCGAGCTCCACCAATCGCTCGACGCAGGATTCCTCGGCCTGATCGAGTTCCGCCAGCGTCTCTTCGAGGTCGCGGCGCTTCTGGCGCAGATCCTCGCGCTTTTCCTCGATGCGTTTGATCATCAGGTTGAGCTGACCGACCTCCCCGGGCGGCTCCTTGTACATCTGGATGATTTCGCGGATTTCGTTGATCGAAAAGCCGAGCCTCTTGCCGCGCATGATCTGGCGGATGAGATGCCGGTCCGACGGGCGAAACAGCCGCGTGCGGCCGCGCCGCACCGGCTGCACCAGCCCTTCGTCCTCGTAGAAGCGCAGCGTCCGCGTCGAAACATCGAATTCGCGGGTCAGTTCGGTTATCGAATAATATTCCCGCATCGTCACTCCAAAAGCCCGGATAGCGGCGCGATCGCCCATTATGCGGCGATGCCCTTCATTCACAAAAGGGCTCGTCCCGCACCGGAATCGACCGGTAGCTCTCCATCGAAACCTCGCACGCAACTTACGTAAAAGTCAATTGAAGGGCCTTATCCGGCTCCCGCGCCCAGATGCAGCCACCAGGTGGCAAGGCTAAGGAAGGCGAGGAAACCGATAACGTCGGTAATCATCGTCGTGAAGATTGATGATGAAATCGCCGGATCGGCGCCGAGCCTGTCGAGGAACAGCGGAAGCAGAATGCCACCGAGTGCCGCAGCCAGCATGTTGACGATCATCGCCGCGGCAATGACGAAACCGAGATCGGGATTGTGAAACCAGAAGCCGGCGACCAGCCCGAGGATCGTTGCAATGACCATGCCATTCAGCAGGCCGACCACAACCTCGCGGCGAATGACGCGACCGGCATTGTAGATATCGAGGTCGCGTGTGGCGAGGGCGCGCACGGTCACTGTCATCGTCTGCGTACCGGCGTTGCCGCCCAGCGAGGCGACGATCGGCATCAGTGCGGCAAGTGCGACCATTTCCTCGATCGTTGCACCAAACATACTGATCACCGAGGCCGAGATGAAGGCCGTACCGAGATTGACGAGCAGCCACGGAACGCGCGAGCGCGAAGTCGAAAGAATGCTGTCCGACAGTTCTTCGTCGCCGACACCGCCCATGCGCAGCAGATCCTCCTCGGCCTCCTGCTGGATGACGTCGACCACGTCGTCGATGGTCAGCACGCCGACCAGCCGCTCGTTCTCGTCGACGACGGCGGCGGAGAGAAGGTCGTATTGTTCGAATTCGCGCGCTGCCTCTTCCTGGTCCATCGTGGCCGGAATGGCGTGCCTGGTCTCATGCATGACCTCTTCGACCTTGATCGAGCGCTTAGTGCGCAGGATCTGGTCGAGATCGATGGCGCCGAGCAGCTTGAAGCTCGGATCGATGACGAAAATCTGGCTGAAGCGGTCGGGAAGGTTATTGTCCTCGCGCATATAGTCGATGGTCTGGCCGATCGTCCAGAACGGCGGCACCGCGACGAACTCCGTCTGCATGCGGCGGCCGGCGGTCTCTTCGGGATAGTCGAGCGAGCGGCGCAGCCTGATCCGCTCGGTGAACGGCAGTTGCGACAGGATCTCGTCCTGGTCTTCCTTTTCGAGATCCTCAAGAATGTAGACCGCGTCGTCGGAATCGAGATCCTGCACCCCCTGGGCAATCTGCGCGTTGGGCAGACTGTCGACGATGTCGCGGCGGATCGCCTCGTCGACCTCGGTCAGCGCGGAAAAGTCGAAATCGGCGCCCAACAAGTCGACCAGCGCGCGGCGTTGTTCGGGATGAAGCGCCTCGAGCAGATCGCCGAGTTCCGATTGGTGCAGGTCGTCGACTTCACGCTTCAGCGTCAGCGTGTCGCGATCGGCGATCGCTGCGCCGATCTGGGCCAAGAACGACGACAGAATGGCGCCGTCCTCGCCATAAATGTCGGCATGGCTGCCCTCAGCGGCCCTGGCGCCGGTCGTCTGTTCGTCCTGGCTTTCCACCAGCGCCTCCCGCCATCAGAATTCCGGAAAAGGTGCCTGTCACGTCTAGAACATTGGACCCAGAAGTGGAAACCGGTTTTGGGAAAAATCCGATGCTCAAACACAAAGATAGTGCGGCGGCACGATTCGACCTGAGAGTCCGCCTCTATGGCGCAACGCGTGGGAATATCAAACGAAATACGCCCTTCCCCACCGTGGAGCGAAGGCTGGTGCAACCGGATCGCCCGACAGACGTTGATGCCGCACTCGGCCCTCTCCGCAAGGACGCGAAGGCTCAGGCGATGAGGTCAGAGACCAACGGGCGCAAGGGATGACAGACTGATCGAATTGGCAGCCGTTGGACACCGCAAATCCTCGAAGAACCGTCGAACGTCGATTCCAGGCAACTCGGTGACCGAAATATGCGACAGAGCCGGTTTGCCTTACCATCACGTCAAATGCGTTGACCTGAGCGCATGCTCGGAATTTGCGAATGGAGGGTGGAATCCTTATAGTTGTGAATTGGCGCACGCTTTCGACTGCGGGCGTGCAGAATCGTAGAGAAGGATACAGATGCCGGACGTCAACTCGGATGCGGCGACACCTCGAATTGCACTCATTTCAACCCACGGCTACGTAGCTGCCAACCCACCACTCGGCGCGGCCGATACCGGCGGACAGGTGGTCTACGTCCTGGAACTTGCAAAAAAGCTGGCCCAGTTGGGCTATGCCGTCGATATCTGGACGCGGCGATTTGAAGACCAGCCTCCTGTCGATGAAGTGGCAGACGGGGTTCGTGTCCTGCGTGTCGCCTGTGGCGGACGCGATTTTATTCCGAAGGAATATCTTCACCGCCACCTTCTCGAGTGGTGTGAAAACGCGCTGCGCCTGATTCGCAGGGAAAACCTCTCCTACGACTTCATCAACAGCCACTACTGGGATGCGGGCGTGGCGGGGCAGCGACTGTCGGAAGCGCTCACTATCCCGCACATCCATACGCCGCATTCCCTCGGCATATGGAAGCAGCGCCAGATGAAGACGGATTACCCGGACAAGGCCGATACATTCGAGGCCGAGTTCAATTTCACCGAGCGTATAAAGCACGAGACGATCATCTATCGAAGCTGCGCCATGGTGATTGCAACAACGCCGCCGCAGGTGGATATGCTGATCGAGGACTACAGTCTCGAGCGCGACCGCGTGCATATGATCCCGCCCGGTTACGACGACAACCGGTTCTTTCCCGTCAGCGAGGCGTCTCGCCGGCTGATCCGCCATCGGCTCGGCTTCGAGGGGCGAACGATCCTGGCGCTCGGCCGGCTCGCCACCAACAAGGGCTACGACCTGCTGATCGATGCGTTTTCCGTGGTGGCGCCGCGTGTGCCGGATGCGGTCCTGAGGCTCGCTGTCGGCGGCGAGAACATGGACGAGCAGGAACAGAAGATCCTGAACCAGCTCAAGGAACAGGTTGAACAGCTAGGCTTGCAGGATCGTGTCGTCTTTTCAGGCTATGTTGCCGACGAGGATCTGGCCGACACCTATCGGGCGGCGGACATGTTTGTCCTGTCGAGCCGCTACGAGCCGTTCGGCATGACCGCGATCGAGGCGATGGCCTGCGGAACGCCCACCGTGGTTACGATCCATGGCGGCCTCTATCGCGGGATCAGCTATGGCCGACATGCGCTCTTCGGTGATCCGTTCGACAAGGAGGATCTCGGCATCACGATCGTCAAGCCTATGAAGCACTCGCGCCTCTACGGTCGCCTGGGCCGCATGGGTGCGCACAAGGCGCGCAGCCTGTTCACCTGGACAGGTATCGCGCAGCAGTTGGTCAGCCTTGTCGAAGGACGTCCGGTGTTGAAGGCGGTCGACGACCATGATTGGGACGAACCTTGGAACGACGGCGATTGAAACCGATCGCGCTTCTATCGAGTGATCTCGACGGAACTCTGGCGGGCGATCCGCCGGCGACGTCACGCTTTCGGTCAAAATGGGAAGCGCTCGACCCCGAGCACCGACCGGTTCTCGTCTACAACAGCGGTCGTCTGGCCGACGATATTTTGAACTTCGTCGACGAAGTCTCCCTGCCAGCGCCGGACTATGTGATCGGCGGTGTCGGTACGATGCTCGCCGGTCCGCGGCACGCCTCGCGCCTCGCACATTTTACTGACTTGAGCCACTTTACGCAGAGGTTTTCGGAAGGTTGGTCTCTTGAAAAGATCGATGCCGTGCTCGGATCGCTCAAAGACACCGTCCGCCAACCCGACGGCTATCAACACGCCTTCAAATCGAGCTGGTACCTGCTCGACGCAAGTCCGGAAGCCCTTGCCAGCATCGAGCGTGCTCTGGCCGAGGCCGGCCTGTCGGTGACGATGGTTTATTCGAGCGGACGCGATCTCGACATCCTGCCGCGTTCAGCAGACAAGGGGCAGGCACTGGCCTGGCTCTGCAATGAACTCGGCATCGGTCTGGATGAGGTGGTGGTCGCCGGCGATACCAACAACGATCGCAGTATGTTCGACCTGCCGGGTGCGCGTGGGATTGTCGTTGCCAATGCCCTTCCCGAACTGCTTGACATGGCGCGGGACAACCCGCTGATCTACAGCGCGAAGAAACAGTTCGCCCTTGGCGTCGTCGAAGGCCTCGCTCATTGGTCGGTGTTTGCGGACGCCCAATCCTGAACCGGAAATATTGATCTCCTTGTCACGGTTTAAGCGCCCATACCGTCGCGTGTAGAACGGCGCCCGCTTCGGCGATGAGACGTGCGGATTGTACCGGCTCAAATCCGCTGATCCGCTTCGTGCCAGCCCAACGGCCGCGATCCGCGAAAACCTCGATCGATCCGTAGTCGAGGAATATCCGCAGCCGTTTTGGACGGGCTCCCTTGGCGATATAGTGAGGGGATTCCGCTGCGCCGCCGTCTTCATGACAAATGGCAAGTCCCTCGTCGTCAACCACAACTTCAAGTCGGACAGTTGGATGTTGGAGTTTCAGGCGGAAATGGGCACCCGGCCTTTCCAACTCGAACAGGATTTCGACCGCGCCATTGATAAAGCTTACCTGTTCTCCGGCTGCAAGGCGTGTTCGGTCCAGAATATGGCTCCGCAGGCTCTCGGCAGCACCGATGGGCGGGGTATGCAACTCGCCTGCAGACAGATGGATATTGCGAGGCAACGTCATGGCTGTGGGGAAATCGATCGCCGGTCCGGTATCGGCCCAGTTGGCAAGCCATCCTATACCGACAATGGCATCACCGTCGACGAAGGCCTGGAAGGCGTAATTATCCGTCCCGAAGTCCAGTTCCTGTTCGAATTCCTTGGCAAAGGTCTGACCATCGAACCAGCCGACAATGGCCATGGTCAGGTTCTTGCGCCGGGTGGACTGGTCCTCACTATTCATCAGCCCGAGAATTAGAACCCAGCGCGTCGCGGGATCGGTCGCGGGCCCGTCGAGCGGCAGCAAACAGGGACATTCGATCGCCGTCGTCCGATAGTGTTTCTCGACCAGAAGCTTGCCGATATATGTCCAGCCGGTTGCGGCCGTGTGGTCACGGGTTTCGTAGAGCAGGACAACGCCGCCTTCATCGCTCTGGCTGCCCAGCAGCATCTTCCAAAGGCCATCCGGTCCCCTGAAGACGTATGGGTCGCGAAAATCCGCTGTCAATCCCTCGTCAAGCGGGCGGAACGGCAGGATGACGTCGGCATTTCCCGCCATGATGAGGTCGCTGGAAGTGGCAGTGAGCTGGATTTGCTGTTCCGGGCTACGGTCCTGTACCTGCTCGGTGAAAAAGACGCGAATGCCCGGGCCATCGGCAAGCGGGACGGCTGAGCCGGAATATGCACCGCCCCGTTTGTCGGGCCTTGCGGTAAGATCTTCCGACGGGAACAGGAAGATGGGCATGTGACGCCACCGCAAATAGTCGGAAGAGACGGCGTGGCCCCAATGCATCGTATTCCACCGAAGTCCATGTGAATAATGCTGGTAAAAGAGATGTGGGCGACCTCCAAACCGACCGAATCCGTTTGGATCGTTCATCCAGCCGAACGGCGGGCGAAAATGATAGCTGTCAGGGATGTTCGGCGGCGCATTTCCGGGATTGGTGTGGAGAACTGTAATGCCTGTCTCCAGCACGTCGGCCAATGCGAACCAGTAGGCAACCGACACCGATGTTTGACCCGTGTCGTAGTCCAGTTCGACACTGCCGCCGCCGAAGACGTGAAAAATTCTGAATTCATACTCTTCGGCGTTGGTAACGCTCACTTCGCCGAACTTGCCACGGACATTGGAAAAAGATAGCGAGCCCGGAGCGTCCGGCTTGGTCGCCTTAATCCAGATATGGAACGTGGCGTTGACTGGCAGGTCGGCATGCAGGCTTCGAATGGTGTCCCCTCCTGCAATCCTCACCTGGATGTCATTCATAAGGATGGCTCCGTTCCATGCGGCTTTCCCGGACAGATCGAGTATCAAACCGGGTTCTCGACCTCGAAATGCGTTGCAGAAGGTTAAGGCTGGATTTTGACTTTGGCAAAGTCATTCCCCGGATCGACAGTTTCTTGACTTCAATCGCTGCGCGGATCACGCCTGATCTCGCGGCAGAAGAAGGATGATAGCCCGGAAAGCATGATATTGTCCGACAGCGCAAGACTTCTCTTTTCCGCGAGTTTCGACCTCGCGGATTTGTCGTCCCTTATGCAGAGGGCGACGCCCAGCTAACCAGCGCTGTTGCCTTGGCTGACATTGCCAGGCACCTAACCTTCTATGGGTTGGCGTATCGCAAACTGTGTCTCGATCTGCGCTGGCTGGCGTCCGGTAGCCCACCAGATCACCGACACCACGATAATGGAGACGTAGCCGTCAACAGCGTAGTGCCATCCGGTATATACCGAACCGTACATTATCAGGGCTGCGAACATCCAACCGAGAATACCGAGCCAGAGATTGAGGGAAGAAAGCAGATAGGCATTCAGTGTGGCAAAGGCGACGTGCATGCTTGGCATGGCCGAGATGCCACCGCCAAGGTCTGGCCGGCCGCTCTGGTAAGCCGTCAGAAGATATGCAGCGGGCTCCCGCACCATGTGGCTATAGTCGAGACCGTCCATGGCGGCTTTGAGTCCGCTGAAGCGGTCCTCGCCAACAAACTGGTGGTAGTAGATCGGCCCGACCGATGCCAGCGCCAAGGCCAGGATAGTGCCGAGGATGGATAACGTCAGCGCGGCTGCCCAGAGGTAGCGGACGCGGCCAATCTTGTCCGACCAGAGAGACACGAAAAGCATGGTGCCGAACCACTGGAAAAACCAAATGACCTCATAGCTGTTGAAGACGACGATCGACCAAATGTTGCTGTCGAGCTTGTGCGTGAGTTCCCACGGCGCTGCCCCGTGCAACCATTCATCTAGATCGGCTAACCAGTTGTCCGCATAGAAGGGAACGACGGACGGGATGGCCATCTTGTAGGTCGAGAACGCGGTCAAGCTGGCGAAGAAGAACAGCAGCACCAGCAAACAGCGACGCCAGCGCGCTCGGACCAAATCGACGGCGTAGCGAGTTGGTTTTCCTCGACCATAAATAAGCGCAGCGGAACAGACACCAGCAACAAACAAGATCGGAATACCGGCGGCGAACTTCTGGGCATAAACCAGCGTTAGGTGGAAGAAAGACTGTGGACTTATTGCAGACGCGCACATCACGTAGATTGCTAGAAAGAACGCAAGGCGCAATGACCATTTTGTCGATGGACTGTAGTCCCCTGCCTCCGCAATTGAGATCATGCTAATTTACCAAGGTTCAAACGCCGACATCGGTGGCATTATGAATGTGATAGCGAAGCAAGCTTACCATGCGGTTACTTCAATGCCTGGCTGTCACTCAAAAGATGGCTCCGTTCCGCACTGGCACAACAACGAGCAGATCCTTGTCACGGTATCGGGCATGTGTAAGCTCACCATTAACGGCAACATCTTCGACGCACATCCGGGCGACCTTCTTTTCTTTCCCGCCGGCCCGCGCCATGGCGCGATCGGCACGGGACCGGAAGGCTGCGTCCATTACAAAATCTTCGCGCCCGCCCGTCCGGACCAACGGCCGGGTTGGATCGGACCATCGGTCCTGCGCTACGACTGAAAGCTGAATTTAGGAGGATCTCATGGCCATTGGTCCTGACACCAAAGGTGTCTACACCATTGCCCCGACGCCGTTCGAGGCGGATGGCAAGATCGACTGGGAATCACTTGATTCGATGGTCGATTTCTACGAGCGCTGCGGCGTCGATGGGATGACAATCCTCGGCATTATGGGTGAGGCCCCGAAGCTCGACGCCGGCGAATCGCTCGAGATCGTCAAACGTATCGTGGCGCGCACTAAGCTGCCGGTCATCGTCGGCGTCTCTGCCCCTGGCTTCGCCGCCATGCGCAGCCTTGCGCGCGCCTCGATGGAGGTTGGCGCGCAGGGCGTGATGATTGCGCCGCCGCCGGCGCTGCGCACCGACGACCAGATCGTCACCTATTTCCGCAACGCATCCGAAGCGGTCGGCGAGGATGTTCCTTTCGTCCTGCAGGACTATCCGCTGACCCTCTCGGTCGTCATGACGCCGGCCGTCATCCGCCGCATCGTCACCGACAATCCGGCCTGCTTCATGCTCAAGCACGAGGACTGGCCGGGCCTGGAGAAGATCAGCGCGCTGCGCGGCTTTCAGAAGGACGGCTTGCTGCGGCCGCTGTCCATCCTCACCGGTAATGGCGGCCTCTTCCTCGACTTCGAGATGGAGCGCGGCGCCGATGGCGCGATGACCGGCTACGCCTTCCCCGATATGCTGGTCGACGTGGTGAAACTGTCTGCCGCCGGCGAGCGCGACAAAGCGCACGATCTTTTCGACGCCCACCTGCCCTATCTGCGCTATGAACAGCAACCCGGCGTGGGACTTGCGGTACGCAAATATGTGATGATGAAGCGGGGTGCCATCGCGTCCGACGCCCAGCGCAAGCCGGGCAGTGCGTTGTCGGCGGCGGCCAGACAAGAGGTCGACTACCTGCTCTCGCGGCTGGAAAGCCGCGTCTAGAGCGTTTGCGTCTCGATGGAACCAAAACCGCGCTCTAACTCTTTGTTTCAACGCATTTTGTCGAACGCCAGACGAAGACATTTTGGCTGCCTAATGCTCTAGCTTTCGTCTTCAGCTTTTTGACTTTTGGTCGCGGGCGTGAGCCTCGACCGAGGGCGCATTGACGCCAGGTCCGGTCGGCGAACGGGCCAAGGGGAGCGAATGGCACCACCGGACTGCGCTACGGGCCAGGATCCGCAGAGTGTCGGCTCGTGCCTGGCGCGCCCTATGCTCCAGCGCCAGCAGATCCAAAGGACCCTGCCGCTGCCGCCAGGTGAACAGAAGATCATCGGTTTCTCGGGTTTGCCGATCCTTGTTCGGACACATCGGTGTTGTCCCTCCCGGCTCGTTGGGAAAAAGCGATACCGAACCGAGTCAGCGGATGGATCGCTGATAGCCGGTGTGTTTTCGGCGCGAGCCGTAGCGCTTCTCGTAAAGCGGTCGCAGCAGCGACTGAATGTCAGGATCTGACACGCGCCTGTCTGCGGTTCTTGCCGAGCTCTTGATTCCCTTGATCTGTCCATCGAGGGTCCGGCGTACGTCGTGCGGAAAGATGCCGTTTCGATACATCGCGCTCTCCTGATTGACGAAAGTGTTGGGGCGATAGTCGGAGGGCAGCACTACGGAATGATTTCAAGGAGGAGGAATTTGATTACAGTTGTAGAACGAGGGCGGCCCGCACTACTGCGAGAAGGCATCCGCACGGCGCCAGCACCAATGCCGCGTGACCGCTTGCGTGAAAAGCGCACTTTTGCCTGAGGATTCCCGAGGACCCGCTTCGCGGCACAGTTCGGTCTTTGAAGCAGCTGGCATTTGATGACGGGGCAAACCACGCGGTCAGTGCGCGGCATTCCGCGCCCAAACCATCCGCAGATACGCACAGTGTTTCAGCTTGCACAAACAGGTCCAGGAGGGACTGCAGGGAAACGGAAATTTGCGCAACAAAAGTAGCGGCTTATCGGATAAAACTGGTGCGGTCGAGAAGACTCGAACTTCCACGGGTTGCCCCACAGCGACCTCAACGCTGCGCGTCTACCAATTCCGCCACGACCGCACGTGGTAGGAGCCGGAACGAACCGGCTCGCGGCGTGTAGCAAATCGTTTCCGGCGAAACAAGGGCGCGTCGCGCAATAATTGTCCGGGATTCGGCATAACCCTCCAAAGGTTGGAACGCGCTCGGAACTGGACGTTTCAACCGATTGCCGCCATATGAAGGGCGACACGAGATACACCATGACAGAACGCAGCCAGATCGCCACGTCGTTCCTGCCCCTGCCCGGTTCGGCGCCGGTCGAATGGCGAATCGAACCCGGCCTCACCGCCTATCCGGATGCGCTTGCCGTGATGGAGGCGCGTGCCGAAGCGATCCGAAGCGGCGCCGCCGGCGAGATGGTCTGGCTGGTCGAGCACCCGCCGCTCTACACCGCCGGCACCAGCGCCCGCATCGAGGATCTGATCGAGCCTGACCGTTTCCCGGTGTTCGCGGCCGGGCGCGGCGGCGAATACACCTATCATGGGCCAGGCCAGCGGGTCGCTTATGTGATGCTCGACCTGAAGCGTCGGCGCGAGGATGTCCGCGCCTTCGTCGCCGCGCTTGAACAATGGATCATCGGCACGCTCGCCGCCTTCAACGTGCGCGGCGAACGGCGCGAGGACCGCGTCGGCGTCTGGGTGGCGCGGGCGGATCGCCCGCCCCTGGCCGACGGATCGCTCGCCGAGGACAAGATCGCCGCCATCGGCATCAGGCTGAGGCGCTGGGTGAGCTTTCACGGTATCGCCATCAATGTCGAGCCGGATCTCGCCCACTTCAGCGGCATCGTGCCGTGCGGCGTACAGGATCACGGCATCACCAGTCTCGTCGATCTCGGTCTTCCCATAACGATGGCCGATCTCGACCTCGCGCTAAAATCCGCCTTCGAGGATGTCTTCGGACCCGCGGCACCTTTGCTTGTCGAGTTGGCCCGCAAGGCCGGCTGACAAAGCGGCGCTGAACCACCGAGCTCCGACGCAGCCCCTCACCCCGTGAAGAACAGGGCGCGCTGCCTCACATCGCTCCGATCCAGATCGCCATGGAAATGAGAAACGTGCTCATGCATACCAGTGACACGACATCCTGAACAAGACCGGTCATAACGCTCTCCTGTTTTCAGTATGTTCGTATTTTGTTCTAATTTTGTTCGAATGTCAACGACCGCAATCCGAGCGCGCCGCGAATTCCGGGCGCTCAGTTCGGCAGGGTTAAGAAAAGGTTGAGAGCCCGCCGTTCTCGCACTGACCGCCTCCCTGAAATGCAGCTCGCGGTCGGCCCGTTGGGGAATGTGAGGTCCAAGCCTTCTCAACATATAGACACTAGGCCGGCGGCAGGCCGAAGGCCGGAAACAATTTCGGGCCGAGCGGCGGCACATAGATCGTCAGAGCCGCGATTCCGCCGTCAGCGGGCTCGATCACATGCAGGGAATGGGCTCGCCACGCAGGGTCATTGTGGCTGCGGGAATAGACGCCGACTGCCGGCTGGGCATTGGCACCGGTTGCCATGGTGCGGAAGCCCGCAAAGTTACCCCAGATGGTCTCGAGGAACCCGCGGATCGCCGCGCGTCCTTGATACCATTCCCGCCAGGGCGGCATGCGATAGGTGGCTTCCTCCCGCAGCAACTCGATCAGGCTGTCGAGATTGGCGGCCTGCCAGGCCTGCATGTAACGTTCGAGCAGCAGGCCTTCTTCCCCGCCGGGCTTCGATCGCTGCATGGGACGTCCTTCAGGATATCGCGCCGCGAGGGTTGCGCGGGCCCGCTGCAATGCGCTGTTGATCGAAGCTGTCGATCCACCCAGCAATCCCGCCGTCTCGACAGCCGACCATCCCAGCACGTCGGAAAGCAGCAGGGCGGCGCGTTGCCTGGGTGGCAGGTCCTGGATCGCGGCGACGAAGGCGAGCTGGACGGCTTCGCGGGTCTCGTACCGCGCTTCCGGACCCGGCTCACCATCAGCGAGGCCTGGCAGTTCCGCATCCGGGTAAGGCTCCAACCAGGTGACCTCGGCTGCAGGCCCGTCTGTGGCCCGCCCGTGGGAGGCCGGCCGTCTGGGCTGCTGGAGAATGCGACGCGTCCTCGACCTGGCCTTGAGGGCGGTGAGGCAAGAGTTGGTCGCGATCGTGTAGAGCCAACCGCGAATCGAACCCCGCCTGTCGAACTCCGACCTTGCACGCCAGGCGCGCAGAAACGTGTCCTGGACGAGGTCGTCCGCCTCGTGCAGCAAACCCATCATGCGATAGCAATGGAGTTTGAGCTCCGCGCGATGGGCCGACGTGAACTGCTCGAAGGCCAGCCGATCGAGGATCGGCTGGCCCGGCTGGCGTATCGGCTTGAGAGGTGCCTGGGCGTCTGTCATGCGGATTGTGTAGTTCCGGTCTGGTTTGTATTACGCGCGCCTCACGCGGCCGGCGCAAGCCCGCTCCCGCTCACCATGAAGGAACTGCCTTGCGATTTTTCGGTGGCGAGTGCCACCACCGCCCGTCCCACGTCGGCTGGCGTCTGCATGTCGGTCAAACCGGCGATGAACTCCGCGGGCCGGATGCCCATATAGGCCGAAATGCTCTCGATGCCGGCGTTGCCCACGCCGGTCCCTGGCATGATGCGCATAGGCGCAAGCGCCACGAAGCGCAGGTCCAGGCCAAGCCGATCGGATTCCTTCTGGCTATGAGCGGCCAGGAACATCTGCATGCGTTTTGCGCCGGCATAGCCGCCGGAATTCGGTGGCCCCCCGGTCAAGGCTGCGCCACTGGAGATCAGAACAATCCGGGCGCCCGGTTTGAGCGGACGTCGGAGCGCGGCCTTGCAAAACAGGAACGATACCTTGACGTCCGTTTCCCAGTTTGCGGAGAACGCCTTCTAGTTCTGTTCATGTAGGGGCGCGGAGGGGGCAAGGGCGCCCGCGCAGATCACCAGGACGTCCGGCTCCAGCGCCGCGAAGACCTCGTCAGGGGCGGACTCCACAGTTGCATCGACCGCGAACGTCTTCACGCCCGAAGTTTCCCAGGCAAATTGCGCCAGCGCCGGCTCGCCGCGGGCGACAGCCATGACCGTCGCTGTCTCGCGCAGGGCGGCTTCTACGATTGAGCGGCCGACACCACGGCTGCCTCCAACGACGACGACATTCCGACCTTGTAACGATCCCATGGGGTCACCTCGCTATCCGGGCCGCTGGACCATCCAGGCGCGCCCATTGATCAGGACAACACAGACGGGCGGAAATCATCGGTCCGACGTCAGAAATCTTCTACGGCGATCGGCAGGGCCGGCGCTAAGCCCCGGTCGAGCACGGGCGGCGGACAGCGACGCGTCAGGCCCTGCCGCCAGCGCGGCGCACATTTGCGACCGCAGCGAAGCTGTCGACAAGTGGATCGCTGTGCGAGCTCCCTAAAGCGGAACAACCTTGCCGTCGGCGAGCGTGACTCGACGGTCCATGCGCGAGGCAAGCTCGTGATTGTGGGTGGCGATCAGCGCCGCCAGCCCCGATTGCCGGACCAGCGCTCCCAATGCCTCGAACACATAGGAGGCGGTGACCGGGTCGAGGTTGCCGGTCGGCTCATCGGCAAACAGCACCAGCGGCGCATTGGCGACGGCGCGCGCGATGGCGACGCGCTGCTGCTCGCCGCCGGACAATTCGGACGGCCGGTGCTGTGCGCGCTTGCCGATCTGCATGTAGTCGAGCAGTTGCGCCGACCGCTCGGCAGCCTCCTTGCGCGTCAGCCCTTTTATCAGTTGCGGCATCATGATGTTTTCCAGCGCCGTGAACTCCGGCAGCAGGTGATGGAACTGATAGACGAAGCCGATATCGTTGCGGCGGATCGCCGTGCGCTCGTCGTCGGAAAGCCGCCCGCAGGCGCGGCCTGCCAGAATCACGTCGCCGGCGTCGGGCCGCTCCAGCAGTCCGGCGGTGTGCAACAGCGTCGATTTGCCGGTACCCGAAGGCGCCACCAGCGCCACGATCTCGCCGCGCTTCAGCGAAAAATCGGCGCCGTTGAGGATGGTCAGCTTGCGCGGCCCCTGGACATAGTGCCGCTCGACGCTCTTCAGCTCGATAATGGCCTCGGCCATCATTCGTACCTCAGCGCTTCGACCGGATCGAGCCTGGCCGCGCGCCATGCCGGAAACAGCGTCGCCAGGAACGACAGCACCAGCGCCATCAGGATCACCGAGATCGTCTCGCTGGCGTCCATGCGGGCAGGCAGCTGGCTCAGGAAATAGAGCTCGGGATTGAACAGCCTCTCGCCGGCCAGCCAAGAGAAGAACTGGCGGATTCGCTCGACGTTCAGGCAGATGACAACGCCGAGCAGCACCCCGGCGATGGTGCCCACCACGCCGATCGCCGCGCCCGTCATCAGGAAGATGCGCAGGATTGCGCCGCGCGTGGCGCCCATGGTGCGCAGGATGGCGATGTCGTGGCCCTTGTCCTTCACCAGCATGATCAGGCCCGAGATGATGTTGAGCGCCGCCACCAGCACGATCAGCGTCAGGATCATGAACATGACGTTGCGCTCCACTTGCAGCGCATCGAAGAAAGTCCTGTTGCGTTCTCGCCAGTCGACCATGGTGATCGGCCGCTGCGACGCCTCCTCGACCTTCGCTTTCAGCGCATCGACATTGTCGGGATTGTCGACATAGATCTCGATCGCCTGAGCCCGGCCATCCATGTTGAAATAGAGCTGCGCTTCCGAGAACGGCATGTAGACGATGGAGCTGTCATATTCTGACATGCCGACCTCGAAGATCGCCGTGACCGGATAGCCTTTCATGCGCGGTGTCGTGCCGAGCGGCGTCACATCGCCGTCGGGCGCGATAAGCGTGATGGTGTCGCCGAGCACAAGACCGAGATTGTCGGCCATGCGGCTGCCGATGGCGACGCCCTCGCCTGTGTCGAAGCCGGCGATCGAGCCCTGCTTGATATTGCTGGCGACGATCGAAATCTTGCCCAGATCCTCCCCGCGTATGCCGCGCACCAGCGCCCCTGATCCGCCGCCGATATTGCCTTGCGCCAGGACCTGCCCGTCGATCAGCGGAATGGCGTATTGGACGCCGGGCACGCCGTTAATGCGGCCGGCAACCTGCGCATAGTCCTCTAGCGGCATGTCGAGCGGCTGCACGATCAGATGGCCGTTGACGCCGAGGATGCGCGTCAGGAGCTCGGCGCGAAACCCGTTCATGACAGCCATCACGACGATCAGCGTGGCGACGCCCAGCATGATGCCGAGGAAGGAGATCGACGCGATGACGGAGATCACCGTCTCCTTGCGGCGCGAGCGCAGATAGCGCCACGCGACCATGCGTTCGAACACGGAAAAAGCTCCGGCGGCCGGGGGTTTCGCTGCGGCTTCGCTCATCCGGCAAAACCGAAGCGTTTCTTCATCTCCACGATCGGCAGCGTCTCACGCTCGCCGGTCCTGCGATTCTTGATCTCGACCTCGCCGGCCGCCACGCCGCGTGGCCCGACGATGACCTGCCACGGCAGGCCGATCAGGTCGGCGGTGGCGAACTTGCCGCCTGGCCGCTGGTCGGTGTCGTCGTAGAGCACGTCCTTGCCGACGGCGACAAACGCCGCATGGAGTTCGTCGCAGACGCGGTCGCAGTCGGCGTCGCCGGCCTTCATGTTGATCAGGCCGATGTCGAAAGGCGCCACCGCCTCCGGCCAGATGATGCCGTTGTCGTCATGACTGGCCTCGATGATCGCCGCGACCAGCCGCGTCGGACCGATGCCGTAGGACCCCCCGGAGGCAAAATGATCCTTGCCGTCGGGCCCGGTCACCTTGGCGCCCATCGGCTTCGAATATTTGTCGCCGAAATGGAAGATGTGGCCGACCTCGATGCCGCGCGCCGAGACCCGGTCGCTTGTCGCAACCTTCTCCCACGCCGCCTCGTCGTGCATCTCGTCGGTCGCGGCATAGGGCGTCGTCCATATCTTGACGATATCGCCGATCGCGGCATCGTTGGAGAAGTCCGTGTCCGCCCCCGGCACATCAAGCGCGAGATAGTCGCGATGGCAATAGACCTGGCTCTCGCCGGTGTCGGCCAGGATGATGAATTCGTGGCTGAGGTCGCCGCCGATCGGCCCGGTGTCGGCACGCATCGGGATTGCCTGCAGCCCCATGCGCGTGAACGTCCTGAGATAGGACAAGAACATCCTGTTATAGGCCGCCTTGGCGCCTTCGAAATCGAGATCGAAGGAATAGGCGTCCTTCATCAGGAACTCGCGCGAACGCATGACGCCGAAGCGCGGCCGCACCTCGTCGCGGAATTTCCACTGGATGTGATAGAGATTGAGCGGCAGATCCTTATAGGACTTCACATAGGCGCGGAAAATCTCGGTGACCATCTCCTCGTTGGTCGGTCCATAGAGCATGTCCCGCTCCTGCCGGTCCTTGATGCGCAGCATCTCCTTGCCGTAGTCGTCATAGCGGCCGCTTTCGCGCCACAGCTCGGCGGACTGGATGGTCGGCATCAGGATCTCGAGCGCGCCGGCGCGGTCCTGCTCCTCGCGAATGATCCGGCAGACCTTGTCCAGCACCCTTTTGCCGAGCGGCAGCCAGGAAAAACTGCCTTGCCCCTGCTGGCGGATCATGCCGGCGCGCAGCATCAGCCGGTGCGAGACGATTTCGGCCTCGCGCGGATTTTCTTTGAGGATAGGCAGGAAATAGCGCGACAAACGCATGGACTGGTCCGTGAGAGAGAGGATTGCCGCACCGGAATCGGCGCAGCGCAGGCTTGCTTGCCCCGGCTTCATAGCCATTTCATGACGGAATGGAAACCCGCCCCTCGGGACGCCGCAAAGGGTCCGCAGTGCCTCATCCGCCTTGCTGGTCGTTTCGCAAGCAACGCCTGCCATACTATTGTGCACTGCAGCACGAGATTGCTTATTTCCGGGCAAAATTCTGCGTGACATTTTCACCCGCCTTGGTCTAATGTGCCCCGATAACCGAGAGGGCGGAAAGAAATCTGCCCTCCTACGCGGTCAAAGTCTTGGGAGGATGCGATCTAGGCGCGGTTACTCGCTGCCGCCGGACACCGGAAACAGATCGGACGCGTTTAAATTGCAAGGCCTCGTGCCTTGCATTTTTTTTGTGCAATCATTTGGTTAGCACGACGTATTGCCAAATCGCTTTACCCAGACATGTCGCTCGAAGGTGCGCGGCCGCTTTTGAGATAACGCCATGCATAAAACAAGAAATTGACGCGCGTAAATGTAAATCCCTTGGGGTGCGCGGCGCTCTCGCGGCAGCTGACAAATCCGGAAGCCGGCTTTGTTTTGCCCCCATCGGCGCTCGCGTTTAGGGCGACGAATAGTGCGTTGCCGGCTATGCTAACGCCTAGGGCTCTGGCTAAAATCCGGCACGATGTGCGGGATGTCGTCGATGCCGAGGCCGAGCCCCCTCGTAATACCATAGAAGATGCCAAGAAGAACCATCGTGACGATCGTCGTCCGCAGCACGGCGCGCAGCATATGCGGTCCGCGCGGCGCGCTGGGTACCGTGCCCAGCGTCACGTCCTCATCCTCGTCCTGCGTCCTCAGACTGAACGGCAGGATGGCGAACAGCACCACCCACCATGTGATGAAGAACAGGGCGAGAAACGAAACCCAGCTCATGCTTGCTCCAGTTCGACCAGCGTGCCGAAGAAATCCTTGGGATGCAGGAACAGCACCGGCTTGCCATGCGCGCCGATCTTCGGGGCGGCGTCGCCAAGGACGCGGGCGCCGCTGGCCTTGAGGTGATCACGCGCGGCAAGAATGTCGTCGACCTCGTAGCAGACATGATGCATGCCGCCCGAGGGGTTCTTCTCGAGGAATTTCGCGATCGGCGAATCCTCGCCGAGCGGCTCCAGCAATTCGATCTTGGTGTTGCCGACATCGACGAACACCACCGTCACGCCATGCTCCGGCAGCGCCTGCGGCGCGCTCACCCGAGCGCCGAGCGTATCGCGATAGGCCGCTGTCGCCGCGGCCAGATCCGGCACAGCAAGCGCGACATGGTTCAGGCGTCCGAGCATTGGAACTCCGTGGAAAGTTAAGGGAGTAGGGGAATAAGGCAGTAGGGGAATAAGGCAGTAGGGGAGTAGGGAAAGCAAATAGCTGCACCGCCTTGTTTTTCCCTACTCCCCTACTGCCCTACTCCCTTGTTCGTCACCGCGTGACGAACACTGTCACCAGCGGCTTCTTGCCCCAGGCTTCATTGGCGGCGCCGCGGACGGCGCGGCGCACTGCCTCCTGCACGAGGTCGAGATCTCTTCGACGCTGACGGGGGATGGAGTCCACGGCGCCGATTGCCGCATCGATCATCAGGTCTTCCAGGCTCTCGCCGCGGGCATCGGCCTCGGCGACGCCGATGGCGACCAGATCGGGATCGCCGGCGAGCTCATACCTGTCGTCGAGCACGACATTAACCGCGACATGGCCGGCAAAGGACAGCTTGCGCCGGTCGCGAATGCCCATCGCCTGGTCAGTGCCGATCAGCCTGCCGTCCTTGTAGATGCGGCCGAACGGCACCTGGTCGATGATCGTCGCCGCACCGGGATAGAGCCGCAGCATGTCGCCGTCGCGGACCTGCGCCACCTGGCTGATGCTGGACACCGACATCAGCGACCCCTGCGCCACCAGATGCGCCGCCTCGCCATGCACCGGCACGCCGATCTGCGGGCGCACCCATTGATACATCTTGCGCAATTCGCTGCGACGCGGATGTCCGGAGACATGCACCAGCGCATCGCCGTCCTCGATGATCTTGATGCCGAGATCGATCAGCCGGTTCTTGATCTCGAGGATGCCCTTCTCGTTGCCGGGGATGGTGCGCGAAGAAAACACCACCGTGTCGCCTGCCGTAAGCGACACCGATTTCATCTCGTCGCGCGACAGTTTTGCCAACGCCGCAAGCGGCTCGCCCTGGCTGCCGGTGCAGATGATGACGAGGTTTTCGCGCGGGATGAAGCCAAAGTCCTCCTCGGCGATGAATTCGGGCAGCCCGTCCATATAGCCGAGCTCGCCGGCAACATCGATGACGCGCTTCAGCGAGCGGCCGAGCACCAGGCACTGGCGGCCGGCGTCGCGTGCCGCCTTTGCAATGGAGACGATGCGCCCGACATTGGAGGAAAAAGTGGTGACCGCGACACGGCCGTTGGCGCTCTGGATGACGCCCTTGAGGCCCTCGCCCACCGCCACTTCCGACGGCGACTCCCCTTCCCGCAGCGCATTGGTGGAATCGCAGATCAGCGCCAGCACGCCGTTGTCGCCATAGGCGCGGAAGCGAGCCTCGTCGGTCATCGGCCCGATCGTCGGCGCCGGATCGATCTTCCAGTCGCCGGTATGGATGACGGTGCCGGCCGGCGAGGTGATCGCCAGCGACATCGGTTCGGGAATCGAATGCGCGACCGGAATGGCCTCGATCTCGAACGGACCGATGCTGAATTTTTCGCCGGCGCGGTAGATCGTCACCGGGATTTTCGGTGCACCTTGCACGCCCTGCCGCTTGGCTTCCAGCAATCCAGCGCCGAACGGCGTCATCCAGACCGGCGCCTTGAGCTTCGGCCATGTGTCGAGCAGCGCGCCGTAATGGTCCTCATGCGCGTGCGTGATGACGATGCCGCGCAGATTGGCGATGTTCTCCTCGATGAAGCGCGTGTCTGGCAGCACCAGGTCGACGCCGGGCAGGCTGGCATCGGGAAAGGTGACACCGACATCGACGACGATCCATTCGCGCGCATTGGCCGGGCCGTAGCCATAGAGGGCGAAGTTCATGCCGATCTCGCCGACGCCGCCGAGCGGCACGAAGACGAGTTCGGCGTTTTCCGCTGTCGCCATGATCTTTCCTTTCCTGGCCGGTCAAGCCAAGCCCTTCCAAACGGGCCCGTCAAAAACCGGTCCGTCAAATCTGAGCCCGTCAAACCTGGGCCGACGCGACCGCACCGAAATGCACATCGCCGGCGGCGATCGTCAGAACCGAACCCTCATCGTCGCGGATCACGAAACGGCAGTCCTCGTCAATGGTCTCGAACGTGCCGCGCACCACATTACCGTCAATTCTGACAGCAACCTGCCCGCCAAGCCCTGCCGCGCGCGCCAGCCAGCGCCGCCTGACGGCGGAAAGCCCGCGCCCATCATTCCACAGCCGCGCATTCTCGCTCCAGGCATCCGACAGCGCCAGAAACAACGTCTCGGCATCGCAAGCAGCGCCCAGCGCGCTGAGCGATGTCGCCGGATAAGGCAAATCTTTGGGATAAGCCACAACATTGACACCGATGCCCACCGCCACTGCGAAGCGATCGCCTTCGAGTATCGCCGATTCCAGCAGGATGCCGGCTAGCTTGGCGCCGGAGGCGAGCACATCGTTTGGCCATTTCAGCTCGAAACGGTTTCTTCCATCGCTGCCGCCGTCGAGGCCGATTGCGATCCGGCCCTTCGGCACGACGGCGTCGAGCGCATCGGCCAGCGCCAGGCCGGCGACGAAGCCGAGCGTCGCAGCCAGGCGAAGTTCGGCATTGGTGACCACCAGCAGCGTCGCCGCCAGATTGCCCTCGGGCGTCGCCCAGACCCGGCCTCGCCGGCCACGCCCGCTTTGCTGTTTTTTTGAAACGACCCAGAGCTTGCCCGGATCCCCCGCCCGCGCATGGTCCAGCGCCAGCGCATTGGTGGAACCGACCGTGTCATGTGCCTCGAGCCGGAACCCTTCCGAGGCCGCTGTTGGAGCCAGCCGAAATGCCATCCCGTCAGAAAAATGTCTTGGCGGCGGCTTCGGCATAGGTGCCGATCGGCCCGCCGATCAGCACATAGAACAGCACGAAGGCGCCGCAGACGCCGAGCACGACGCGAAGCTCGGTCGCCATCGGCACGAAGCCGCCGACCGGTTCATCGAACCACATGATCTTGATGATGCGCAGATAATAATAGGCGCCCACCACCGAGGCCAGCACGCCGATGATCGCCAGCGCGTAGAGGTTGGCGTTGATGGCGGCGAGGAACACGTACCACTTCCCCCAGAAGCCGGCCAGCGGCGGGATGCCGGCCAGCGAGAACATCAGGATGGTGAGGATCGTCGCCATGATCGGATTGGTCGACGACAGGCCGGCGAGATCGCTGATCTGCTCGACATTGCCTTCCTTGCGCCGCATGGCGAGGATGAAGGCGAAGGTGCCGAGCGTCATCACCAGATAGATCAGCATGTAGATAGCGACGCCGCGCACGCCGGCCTGGCTGTTGGCGGCGAGGCCGACCAGCGCGTAGCCCATATGGCCGATGGAGGAATAGGCCATCAGCCGCTTGATATTGGTCTGACCGATAGCCGCGAAGGCGCCGAGCACCATCGAGGCGATCGAGATGAAGACGATGATCTGCTGCCAGTCGGCGGCGATCGGCTTGAACGCGCCCATGGTGACGCGCACGATCAGCGCCATCGCCGCCATCTTCGGCGCCGCGGCGAGGAAGGCCGTCACCGGCGTCGGCGCGCCTTCATAGACGTCGGGCGTCCACATGTGGAACGGCACCGCCGATATCTTGAAGGCGAGACCGGCCAGCACGAAGACCAGGCCGAAGACGAGGCCAAGCTGCCGCTCGCCGCCGCCCAGCGCCGTGGCGATTTCCTGGAACCCGGTGTTGCCGGTGTAGCCGTAGACCAGGCTGATGCCGTAAAGCAGCATGCCCGACGACAGCGCGCCGAGGACGAAATATTTCAGTCCCGCCTCGGTCGAGCGCAGATTGTCCCGGTTGATCGCTGCCAGCACGTAGATCGCCAACGACTGCAATTCGAGGCCGAGATAAAGCCCGATCATGCCGTTGGCCGAGATCATCAGCATCATGCCGAGCGTGCACAGCAGGATCAGCACCGGATATTCGAACTTGTCGAAGTGCTCCGCCTTGGCGAAGCGCATCGACATGACCAGCGTCACCGCCGACCCGATCAGCGCCAGCACCTTCATGAAGCGGGCGAAGGGATCCTGGACGAAGGCTTCGCCGTAAGCGTTGCCCTGCCCGGTGGAAAAGATCGTCCAGACGCCGGCAACCACCAGGAAGGCGACGGCAAGGCCGCTCACCGTGGTGGTGGTGTTGGCGCGCGAATAGGCGCCGAGCATCAGCAGCGCCAGGGCGCCGGTGGCGAGGATCAGCTCTGGTGTCGACAACGACAGGCTGGAGAGAAGGTCCGGCGTCATGGTTCGCAAAACCTCTCAGTCAGTTCGCCGCCGCGGTCTGCGCGGTGTCGATGGATGCGGTGACATTGGTGACGAGCGCCTTGACCGATTCGGCCGTCGCGTCGAAGACCGGCGCCGGATAGACGCCGAAGAAGATGACCAGCGCGACCAGCGGATAGATGATCACCTTCTCGCGCGCCGACAGGTCGAGCAGGCCTTTCAGGCTGTCCTTGGTCAGCACGCCGAAGATCACCCTGCGATAGAGCCAGAGCGCATAGGCCGCCGACAGGATGACGCCGGTGGCGGCGAAGAACGCCACCCAGGTGTTGACCCGGAACACGCCGAGCATGGTCAGGAACTCGCCGACGAAGCCGCTGGTGCCTGGCAGGCCGACATTGGCCATGGTGAAGATCATGAACACGGTGGCGTATTTCGGCATGTTGTTGACCAGCCCGCCATAGGCGTCGATGTCGCGCGTGTGCATGCGGTCGTAGATGACGCCGACGCAGAGGAACAGCGCGCCGGAGACCAGGCCGTGCGACAGCATCTGGAAGATCGCGCCCTGGACGCCTTCCTGGTTCATCGCGAAGATGCCCATGGTGACGAAGCCCATATGGGCGACCGACGAATAGGCGATCAGTTTCTTCATGTCCTCCTGCATCAGCGCCACCAGCGAGGTGTAGATGATGGCGACGACGGACAGCGCGAAGACCAGCGGCGCGAACATCTCCGAGGCGATCGGAAACATCGGCAGCGAGAAGCGCAGGAAGCCGTATCCGCCCATTTTGAGCAGGATGGCGGCCAGGATCACCGACCCGGCCGTCGGCGCCTCGACATGGGCGTCCGGCAGCCAGGTGTGCACCGGCCACATCGGCATCTTCACGGCGAAGGAGGCGAAGAAGGCGAGCCACAGCCAGGTCTGCATGCTGGCCGGGAAATTGTGCGTCAGAAGCGTCGGGATGTCGGTAGTGCCGGACTGGAAGAACATCGCCATGACGGCGAGCAGCATCAGCACCGAGCCGGCCAGCGTATAGAGGAAGAACTTGAACGAGGCATAGACGCGCCGCTTGCCGCCCCACACGCCGATGATGATGAACATCGGGATCAGGCCGGCTTCGAAGAAGACGTAGAACAAAACGATGTCGAGCGCGCAGAACACGCCGATCATCAGCGTCTCCAGCAAGAGGAAGGCGATCATGTAGGCCTTGACGCTCTTCTCGATCGATTCCCACGAAGCCAGGATGCAGAGCGGCATCAGGAAGGTGGTCAGGATGACGAACAGCATGGAGATGCCGTCGACGCCCATATGGTAGGAGATGCCGGAATCCAGCCAGGCAAACTTCTCGACGAACTGGAAGCCAGGCTCCGAATTGTCGAAGCCGGTCCAGATGAACAGCGAAATCACGAAGGTGAATGTCGTCGTCAACAGCGCGATGGCGCGGATGTTGCGGCGCGCATTCTCGCTGTCGTCACGGACGAACAGGATGAGCAGCACACCAACCAGCGGCAGGAAGGTGACCAGCGAGAGGATCGGCCAGGCGGTCATCAGAGCATCATCCAGGTGACGAGTGCGGCAACGCCGATCAGCATGGCGAAGGCATAGTGATAGAGGTAGCCGGTCTGCAACTTGACGACGCGGTTGGTGACATCGACGACGCGCGCCGAAACGCCGTCCGGACCAAGCCCGTCGATGACGGTGCCGTCGCCAGTCTTCCACAGGAAGTGGCCGAGGCGTTTTGCCGGCCGCACGAACAGGAGGTCGTAGAGTTCGTCGAAATACCACTTGTTGAGGAGGAAGGCGTAGAGCCCGCGATGCCGCGCCGCCAAATTCTTCGGCATTTCCGGCGCGCGGATGTAGAATTGCCAGGCAATCGCAAAGCCGACCAGCATGGCGATGAACGGCGCCAGCTTCACCCAAAACGGTACTTCGTGGATGTCGTGCAGGATGTGGTTTTCCGGCAGCGTGAATAGCGACGCCTTCCAGAACTCGGCATAGCCCTCGCCGATGAAGGCGCCATGGAAGATCACGCCGGCGAACAGCGAGCCCGCCGCCAGAAAATACAGCGGCACCAGCATGACCGGCGGCGATTCATGGACATGATGCATGACCTCGTGGCTCGCCCGCGGCTGGCCGTGGAAGGTCATGAAGATCAGCCGCCAGGAATAAAAACTGGTGAAGCAGGCGGCGATGACCAGCAGCACGAAGGCAAGGCCGGCGACCGGATTATGCGCGGCAAAGGCGCTTTCGATGATCGCGTCCTTGGAGAAGAAGCCGGCGGTGCCGATGACTGTCACCGGGATACCGACGCCGGTCAGCGCCAGCGTACCGACCACCATCATCCAGTAGGTCTTCGGAATGAGCGTTCTGAGGCCACCCATCTTGCGCATGTCCTGCTCGTCGGAGACGGCGTGGATCACCGAGCCCGAGCCGAGGAACAGCAGCGCCTTGAAGAAGGCATGCGTGAACAGATGGAAGATCGCCGCGCCATAGGCGCCGACGCCGAGCGCCACGAACATGTAGCCGAGTTGCGAGCAGGTCGAATAGGCGATGACGCGCTTGATGTCGTTCTGAACGAGGCCGACGGTCGCCGCGAAGAAGGCGGTGAAGGCGCCGATGAAGGTGACCACGATCAGCGCCGAATGCGACAGTTCGAACAGCGGCGACAGCCGCGCCAGCATGAACACGCCGGCCGTCACCATGGTGGCGGCATGGATGAGCGCCGAAACCGGCGTCGGGCCTTCCATGGCGTCCGGCAGCCAAGTGTGCAGCGGCACCTGGGCCGACTTGCCCATGGCGCCCATGAACAAAAGCAGGCAGACGACGGTCATCGCAGCCTGCTTGTCGAGGGCATAGCCGAGGAAGGTCAATACGGCAGCGCCCTCGGGGGCGCCTTCGGCCGGAATGAACGTCGCCGCATTGGCGAAGATGGTGCCGAGATTGACCGAGCCGAACAGCACGAACACACCGAAGATGCCGAGCGCGAAGCCGAAATCGCCGACGCGGTTGACGATGAAGGCCTTGATCGCGGCGGCATTGGCCGACGGCTTCTTGTACCAGAAGCCGATCAGCAGGTAGGAGGCGAGGCCGACGCCTTCCCAGCCGAAGTACATCTGCACGAGGTTGTCGGCCGTCACCAGCATCAGCATGGCGAAGGTGAACAGCGACAGATAGGCGAAGAAGCGCGGCCGGTCCGGGTCGTGATGCATATAGCCGATCGAGTAAATATGGACCAGCGCCGACACCGTGTTGACGACAACCAGCATCACCACCGTCAGCGTGTCGATCCTGAGCGCCCATGCGGCCTCTAACCCGCCCGACTGGATCCAGCGCAACACCGGCACGGTGAACACTTCGCCCTCGCCGAAACCGACGGCGAAGAGAGCGACCCACGACAGCACGGCTGATATCACCAGAAAACCGGAGGTGAGGTATTCGGACGCCTTGGCGCCGAGCGACGTGCCGAACAGGCCGACGATCAGGAAGCCGAGCAGCGGAAGGAAGACGATGGCCTGGTACATGGTGGTTTCCGTCAACCCTTCATCATGTTCACGTCTTCGACCGCGATCGAACCGCGGTTGCGGAAGAAGACGACGAGAATGGCGAGGCCGATCGCCGCTTCAGCCGCCGCGACCGTCAGCACGAACAGCGCGAACACCTGGCCGACGAGATCGCCGAGTGCGGCCGAGAAGGCGACGAAATTGATGTTGACCGCGAGCAGGATCAGCTCGATCGACATCAGGATGACGATGATGTTCCTGCGGTTCAGGAAAATGCCGAACACGCCGAGCGTGAACAGGATCGCCGATACGGTGAGATAGTGCGCGATGCCGACGGTCATCTCAGATTCCTTCGCCCGTCTTGACCTTGCGGATTTCCATTCCCGTTGCCGGCGTGCGGCCGACCTGGGCTGATATCGACTGCCGCTTGACGCCCGGCTTGTGGCGCAGCGTCAGCACGATGGCGCCGATCATGGCGACCAGCAGCACAAGGCCTGCGATCTGGAAATAGTAGAGGTAGTCCGTATAGAGGATGTCGCCGAGCGCTGCCGTGTTCGAGCGCGCGGCAAGGTCCGGAATGGGTTTCGAAACCGTCGCGGCCAGTTGCGGCGCGAACGTATAGCCGCCGAGCACGACGATCAGTTCAGCCGCCAGGATCAGCCCGATCAGCGCGCCGATCGGCGCGTATTGCAGGGAGCCTTCCTTCATCTCGGCGAAATCGACGTCGAGCATCATGACGACGAACAGGAACAGCACCATGACCGCGCCGACATAGACGACGAGCAGGATCATCGCCAAGAACTCGGCGCCGGTCAGCATGAACAGGCCCGCGGCATTGAAGAAGGTCAGGATCAGGAACAGCACGGAATGCACGGGATTGCGCGCCGAAATGACCATGAACGCCGACGCCACCGCGACAAAGGCGAAGAGGTAGAAAAAAGCCGCCTCTAGTCCATTCAGCATGGGTTCCCCCGGGTTCCTGTTCGAGCACCACTCGCGCGCTGCTCGATATTTGCCACCGCCTCCGGTCGGCAAGTTTCGTGTTCCTATCGCATGTTTCGATCGGGTTCAAAGACCCGATCGAAAAGAAACATGCGACACTTTCAATTCCGGAGGATGATCTTGTCCGAAAAGTCTGCAACTTTTCGGGATCATCCTCTGAACGAGGCCCCTCGCCTCGTCCATGCGTCAAATGTCAGCGGTACGGCGCATCCAGCGAGATGTTGCGCGCCAGTTCGCGCTCCCAGCGGTCGCCATTGGCCAGCAGCTTGTCCTTGTCGTAATAAAGTTCCTCGCGCGTCTCGGTCGCGAATTCGAAATTCGGCCCCTCGACGATGGCGTCGACCGGGCAGGCCTCCTGACAGAAGCCGCAATAGATGCACTTCACCATATCGATATCGTAGCGCACGGTGCGGCGCGTGCCGTCGTTGCGGCGCGGGCCGGCCTCGATGGTGATGGCCTGCGCCGGGCAGATCGCCTCGCACAATTTGCAGGCGATGCAGCGTTCCTCGCCGTTCGGATAGCGGCGCAGCGCATGCTCGCCGCGGAAGCGCGGACTGGTCGGCCCCTTCTCATGCGGATAGTTGATCGTCTCCTTCGGCGCGAAGAACTGGCGCATCGACAGGAAGAAAGCGCTGACGAAGTCCTGCAGGAGCAGCGATTTTGCGGCTTGGGCTAGAGCAGACATCACGCAAACCCCGTGATCTTGAGGAACGCGGCGACAATCACCACCATCGCCAGCGAGATCGGCAGGAAGACCTTCCAGCCAAGCCGCATCAGCTGGTCGTAGCGGTAGCGCGGCACGAAGGCCTTCACCATCGAGATCATGAAGAACACCAGGCAGACCTTGAGCACGAACCAGATCAGGCCCGGCACCCAGGTGAAGGGAGCGAAGTCGAAGGGCGGCAGCCAGCCGCCGAGGAACAGGATGGTGGCCAGCGCGCACATCAGCACGATGGCGACATATTCGCCGAGGAAGAACAGCAGGAACGGCGTCGACGAATACTCGACCATATGGCCGGCGACGAGTTCCGATTCGGCTTCCACCAGGTCGAAAGGCGGGCGGTTCGTCTCGGCCAGCGCCGAGATGAAGAAGATGACGAACATCGGAAACAGCGACAGCCAATGCCAGTCGAGGAAGGTGTTGGGCAGGCCAACCCGCGTGCCCAGCCCATCCTGCTGCGACAGCACGATGTCGGAGAGGTTGAGCGAGCCGACGCAAAGCAGCACGGTAATGATGACGAAACCGATCGAGACTTCGTAGGACACCATTTGCGCCGCCGAGCGCAGCGCGCCGAGGAACGGATATTTCGAGTTGGACGCCCAGCCGCCCATGATCACGCCATAGACCTCGAGCGAGGAGATGGCGAAGACGTAGAGGATGCCGACATTGACGTTGGCGATCGCCCAGCCCTCATTGACCGGGATGACCGCCCAGGCCGAGATCGCCAGCACCGCTGACACCAGCGGAGCCAGCAGAAAAACGCCCTTGTTGGCGCCGGACGGAATCACCGGCTCCTTGAACACGAACTTCAGCAGGTCGGCGAAAGCCTGCAGCGTGCCCCATGGGCCGACGACGTTCGGACCGCGGCGCAATTGTACCGCCGCCCAGATCTTGCGGTCCGCGTACAGGATGTAGGCGACGAAGATCAACAGCACGACGATCAGCACGACCGACTTCAACAGGATGATCAGCGCCGGCAGCACGTAGAAGGAGAAGAAGGTGTCCATGCTTATTCCGCCGCCTGCCTGAAGCCGTTTTTCGCCAGCGCCGAGCATTCCGCCATCACCGCGGAAGCCCGCGCGATCGGGTTGGTCAGGTAGAAATCCTTGACCGGCGAGGTGAAAGCGCCCTTGTTCAGCCGCCCGCCGAGCTTCGCCACCTTGGCGACGTCGTCAGCATTGCCGGCCGCCACCTGGTCGATGCGGGCGAGATGCGGATATTCGCCATAGAGTTTTGCGCGAAGCTGCGGCAGTGAATCGAACGACAACCTCTTGCCCAGCACATCCGACAGCGCCCGCAGGATCGCCCAGTCCTCGCGCGCATCGCCCGGCGCGAAGCCGGCACGGTTGGTCTGCTGCACGCGGCCCTCGGTGTTGACGTAGGTGCCCGACTTTTCGGTATAGGCGGCGCCCGGCAGGATGACGTCGGCGCGGTGCGCACCGTGGTCGCCATGCGTGCCGATATAGACGACGAAGGCGGCGCCGGTCTTGGCCATGGCGATCTCGTCGGCGCCGAGCAGGAACAGCACGTCCATGTCGCCCAGCATGCCGGCGACGTTCTTGCCGCCCTCGCCCGGCACGAAGCCGACATCAAGACCGCCGACACGTCCCGCCGCAGTGTGCAGCACGGCAAAGCCGTTCCAGTCGGCTCTCGCGGCATTGACGGCCAGGCTAAGCTTCGCCGCCTGGCCGAGCACGGCCGCGCCATCCGAGCGTGCCAGCGCACCTTGGCCGACGATAACAAGCGGATGCGTCGCCTTCTTCAGCACCTGGAAGAACTTGCCATTGCCGTCGGCCAGATCCTTCAGCGATTCCGTTCCGGCGCCGAGCTGTTCATAGTCGTAGCGCGTATCGCCGACATCGCCGATGACGCCGACCGGCAGGTTGCCGACCCGCCAGCGCTTGCGGATGCGGGCGTTGAGCAAGGACGCCTCGAAGCGCGGGTTGGCGCCGATGATCAGCACCGCGTCCGCCTGCTCGATGCCCTCGATGGTCGGGTTGAAGATATAGCTTGCCCGGCCGAGCGACGGATCGAGCGCAGCGCCATCCTGGCGGCAGTCGGTGTTCTTCGAGCCGAGCGAAGCCATCAGCAGCTTCAGCGCATAGATCTCCTCGACGGCGGCAAGATCGCCTGATATGGCGCCGATCTTGTCGGGTGCGGTCCTCGACACCGCTTCCTTGATCGCGGAGAAAGCCTCGGCCCAGCTTGCCGGGGCCAGCTTGCCGTTCTTGCGTACGTATGGCCGGTCGAGGCGCTGGGTGCGCAAGCCGTCCCAGATGAAGCGGGTCTTGTCGGAAATCCACTCCTCGTTCACCGCCTCGTTGGTACGCGGCAGGATGCGCATCACCTCGCGGCCTCTGGAATCGACGCGGATCGCCGAGCCAACGGCGTCCATGACATCGATGGATTCGGTCTTGGTCAGTTCCCACGGCCGCGCCTGGAAGGCGTATGGTTTGGAGGTCAGCGCACCGACCGGGCAAAGGTCGATGACGTTGCCCTGCAGTTCCGAGGTCATCGCGCTTTCGAGATAGGTGGTGATCTCGGCGTCCTCGCCGCGGCCGATCAGGCCGAGCTCTGAAATGCCGGCGATTTCGGTGGTGAAGCGGACGCAGCGCGTGCAATGGATGCAGCGGTTCATGATCGTCTTGACCAGCGGCCCGATATATTTGTCTTCGACCGCCCGCTTGTTCTCGTGATAGCGCGAGGAATCGACGCCGAACGCCATCGCCTGGTCCTGCAGGTCGCATTCGCCGCCCTGGTCGCAGATCGGGCAATCGAGCGGATGGTTGATCAGCAGGAATTCCATCACGCCTTCTCGAGCCTTCTTGACCATCGGCGTGTTGGTGAAGATTTCCGGCGTTTCGCCATTCGGGCCGGGGCGCAGATCGCGCACGCCCATGGCACAGGATGCCTGCGGCTTGGGTGGCCCGCCTTTCACCTCGATCAGGCACATGCGGCAATTGCCGGCGATCGACAGCCGCTCATGGAAGCAGAAGCGCGGCACTTCCGCGCCGGCGTCCTCGGCTGCCTGCAGCAGCGTGTAGTGGTCGGGTACAGTAATCTCTTTCCCGTCGACCTTGAGCTTTGCCATGTCGTCTCAAACCCCTGCGGACATTCCGCAATCTTTCTTTCCGGGCGCAGCCGAAACCGCGCCCGGCATTGAATTCAATGTTTGGCCGCGGCCAGCACCGCCGCCTGGCCAAGCCAGTCGTCGCGACCGACGCGGCCCTTGAACGACAGATAATCGTCAACCCAGGCGATCTCTTCCGGCGTCCATGCCGCGATCTGGCCGTACGTCCAGATGCCCAAGCCGTTCAGCACCTCTTCCAGCTTCGGCCCGATGCCCGATATCGCCTTGAGGTCGGCCGGATTTGCCGGACGATCCATGGCCTGGGGCTGCTTGAAATCCTCGGGCATCAACCGGGCCGGAGCGGCGGCCGCATCCGAATCCGTTACATTTCGTGCACCATCCATGCTGTTCGCCGCCATGTCATTCACGTTCTTGGCGAAGGACTGTGCCTCGGCGATCAGAGTTTTCGTCGCCGCCCGCGCCTTGGTCGAGGAGCTTGTCCCTGCCGCCGAAAAGCGTTCGACCCTGGCATCGAAATCGTCGACCACCGGCTGGAAGAGCCGTTGCGAGGCCTCGGCGGCGCCCGAGAGCACGCCCATCCATACCCCAAAGGCATGATTTGCAAGCCCAATGCCGAACGCCGACATCGCTGCCGCCCCCGCGACAGGATGCGCCAGGAGATTGACGGCGCTCGCCATCTCCTTCGGCATCATCCTGGTCAGGTCCTGGTTCATCTTCTTGAATGGGTCCAAATCTGGCATCAAATGATCGAGTCTCGAA
Source organism: Mesorhizobium sp. WSM4849 (assembly GCF_055811385.1). Lineage (NCBI taxonomy): Bacteria > Pseudomonadati > Pseudomonadota > Alphaproteobacteria > Hyphomicrobiales > Phyllobacteriaceae > Mesorhizobium > Mesorhizobium sp. WSM4849. The sequence continues at coordinate 290,253 of NZ_JBVVPW010000003.1, read as the reverse complement.
TTCAGCGACATAGGTGGTCTCCTGGTCGTTTCTTCCGTATACCCCGGCCTATTTCCTCAAATCGGGCACTTGCCCGTATTTCAAATCGGGCACGTGCCCGCATTCCAATCGGGCACGTGCCCGTATTTCGAATTCGTCTCTATTCTGCCGCCACCATCACCGGCTCTGCGCGGTGCGCGTTGCGGGAAAACTCGTCGATACGCCGCTCCACCTCGCCACGGAAATGCCGCATCAGGCCTTGGATCGGCCATGCCGCCGCATCGCCCAGCGCGCAGATCGTGTGGCCTTCGACCTGTTTGGTCACGTCTAGCAGCATGTCGATCTCACGCTTCTGCGCCTCGCCGCGCACCAGCCGCTCCATCACCCGCCACATCCAGCCGGTGCCTTCGCGGCACGGCGTGCACTGGCCGCAACTCTCGTGCTTGTAGAAGTAGGAAAGCCGGGCAATCGCCTTCACGATATCGGTCGATTTGTCCATGACAATGACGGCCGCCGTACCGAGGCCCGATTTCAGGTCGCGTAGCGCATCGAAATCCATCGGCGCGTCGATGATCTGCTCCGCCGGCACCAGCGGCACCGAAGCGCCGCCCGGAATGACCGCCAGCAGATTGTCCCAGCCGCCGCGAATGCCGCCGCAATGCGTCTCGATCAGTTCGCGGAATGGGATCGACATCGCTTCTTCGACGGTGCACGGATTGTTGACGTGGCCGGAGATGCAGAACAGCTTGGTGCCGACATTGTTGGGCCGGCCGATGGACGAGAACCAGGCAGCGCCGCGGCGCAAAATGGTCGGCGTCACGGCGATGGACTCGACATTGTTGACCGTCGTCGGGCAGCCATAGAGGCCGACATTGGCCGGGAACGGCGGCTTCAGCCGCGGCTGGCCCTTCTTGCCTTCGAGGCTTTCGAGCAGCGCCGTTTCCTCGCCGCAGATATAGGCGCCGGCGCCATGGTGCATGTAGATGTCGAAATCGTAGCCGGACGTATTGTTCTTGCCGATCAGCTTGGCCTCATAGGCCTCGTCGATCGCGCGCTGCAGCGCCTCGCGCTCGCGGATGAACTCGCCGCGCACATAGATGTAGGCGGCGATCGCGCCCATGGCGAAGCCGGCGATCAGGCAGCCCTCGACCAGCGTATGCGGATCGTGGCGCAATATGTCGCGGTCCTTGCAGGTGCCGGGCTCGGATTCGTCGGCGTTGACGACGAGATAGCTCGGCCGGCCGTCGCTCTGCTTGGGCATGAACGACCATTTCAACCCGGTCGGAAAGCCGGCGCCGCCGCGGCCGCGCAAGCCTGATGCCTTCATCTCGTTGACGATCCAGTCGCGCCCCTTGGCGATGATGCCGGGCGTGTTGTCCCAGGCGCCGCGCGCCATCGCGCCGGCCAGCGACTTGTCGAAGCGGCCGTAGATGTTGTTGAAGATGCGGTCTCTGTCCTGAAGCATTGTTCTTCCCTCAGACCGGTTTCTTGCCAAAGACGCGGATGTATTCGGCGACCCCGTCCTTGGCGAGCGCCTTGGCCTGCTTGACCCAGCCTTCGCGCTCGATGCGGCCGTGGAAGCTGAGGTAGCCGTCTACCCATTCGCGCTCGGCTTTCTTCCAGGACGCGACTTGCGCGTAAGTGAAGATGCCCAGCGAATGCAGGATGCCCTCGATCTTCGGACCGACGCCTGAGATCAGCTTGAGATCGTCGACCAATGCCGGCCTTGCGATTCCGGCCGGCCGGTTCTTGTCCTCGAGCGAAGGCTTGGCAGGCTTGGCATTGGTCGTCTTCGAGGCGGCCGTCTTACCGGCAGCGCCGAGCTGCGTGCCCTTGGCTTCCGGCGCCTTGAAAGCGGCCGCTGGCTCAGCCTTGATTATGGGACCGCTGCGCTGTTTCAAAACCTTTTCGACTTCCGGCGCGGCCTTGTTGGCGTTGGCGGCCGAATGCCGCGGTGCTCTGACGCTCGCCGCCTTTTCCGTCTCTGGTGCCACCCTGACCGGCGAAGGCGACTTCAGCGCCGGGCTGGTTTCGGGCGCATCGGTCTTCGGCTTGCTGGCCTTCGACGGCGCAACGGGGCCGGCCGGTGCCTGGGCCGGAGCGGCTGGCGTTGCGACAATTGCCGCTGGCGCTGCCTCCCTGGCTGCCTTGGCGGCTGCCTTGGCTTCCCTGTCGCGGGTCGTCTTCAGGATCGCCTTTTCGTTCTTCAGCGTCGTCAGGCCGGTGATCGGCTCGGAGGTGATGCGGCCGTTCTGCGGCCCCGGCTTCACCGAAGCGCCCTTGCCGGCCTCATAGAGATCGATGATCTCGGCCAGCCGCTCCGGCGTCAAATCCTCGAACGTGTCCTTGAAAATCATCACCATCGGCGCGTTGACGCAGGCGCCAAGGCATTCGACCTCTTCCCACGACAGCGTGCCCTTGTCGTTGGTATGGAACTGGTCGTGATGGATCTTGGAGCGGCACACATCCATCAGCGCTTCCGAGCCGCGCAGCATGCAGGGCGTGGTGCCGCAGACCTGGATATGCGCGCGGGTGCCGACCGGATTGAGCTGGTATTGGGTGTAGAAGGTCGCAACTTCGAGCCCACGGATGTAAGGCATGTCGAGCATGTCGGAGATCGTCTCGATCGCCGCCTTGGTCACCCAGCCTTCCTGCTCCTGCGCCAGCATCAGCAAGGGGATGATCGCCGACTGCTCGCGGCCCTTGGGATACTTCTTGATCCATTGCTTCGCCGCTGCCGCATTCGCCCGGTTGAAGGCGAAGGCGGCTGGCTGGAGGCTGGCTTCTGCGAGACGGCGGACTGACATGATTTTCGCTTTTATGTTTCTAATGGCCAGAGCTGTAGGAGCGATAGCAATCCTCGGATCGTCCAAACACGCATACGAACTCTTCATTTCCACGCTTCAAGCGGATGTACTGATCGTGGTGGCTATACACCCAAGCTATTGGTTTGCAACGGTATTCTTCAGGCATCAATGATGCCACCAGGTTGTTGTAGGCCGCGCAGTTGGACGGTGTTGGCGACCGACCATGCACGAGAATACCCTCATCCATTGATGGGGCCTGGGTGCTCAAGCCGCGCACAGTGAGCAGGTCGCCTTCAGCGACAAGCTTGAATCCATCCTTGAGAAGATCGGTTGATGAAAGCTCCTCAGCGGAGCCGGCAAGGGTCGTTTCGGTGGAGGCGGCAAGACATCCCGCCGCTATGAACGCCTGTGAGAATCGGGCCACTCTCATCATCAGCGATCGACCTCCCCGAAAACGATGTCGAGGGAGCCGAGAACGGCAGTGACGTCGGCCAGCATGTGGCCGCGGCACAAAAAGTCCATGGCTTGCAGATGCGCGAAGCCGGGCGCGCGCAGCTTGCAGCGGTAGGGCTTGTTGGTCCCGTCCGAGACCAGATAGACGCCGAACTCGCCCTTCGGCGCTTCGACCGCCGCATAGACCTCGCCCGCCGGCACGCGATAGCCTTCGGTGTAGAGCTTGAAGTGATGGATCAGCGCTTCCATCGAACGCTTCATCGCCGCGCGCTTTGGCGGCACCACTTTGCCGTCGAGGTTTGACACCGGCCCCGTGCCTTCCTTGCCGAGCAGCAGGTCGACGCACTGGCGCATGATTTTCGCCGACTGGCGCATCTCTTCCATGCGTACGAGGTAACGGTCGAAGCAGTCGCCGTTCCTGCCGATTGGAATGTCGAAATCCATCTCGGCATAGCATTCGTAAGGTTGCGACTTGCGCAGATCCCAGGCGACGCCGGAGCCGCGCACCATGACGCCCGAAAAGCCCCAGGCCCAGGCATCGGCCAGCGAGACGGTGCCGATGTCGACATTGCGCTGCTTGAAGATGCGGTTGCCGGTCAGCAGTGCGTCGAGGTCGTCGAGCGATTTCAGGAACGGATCGATCCAGTTGCCGATATCCTCGACCAGTTGCTGCGGCAGGTCCTGGTGGACGCCGCCGGGCCGGAAATAGGCCGCATGCATGCGCGAGCCGCTGGCCCGCTCGTAGAACACCATGAGTTTTTCGCGCTCGACGAAGCCCCAGAGAGGCGGCGTCAGCGCGCCGACATCCATCGCCTGCGTCGTCACATTGAGGATGTGCGACATGATGCGGCCGATTTCGCAATAAAGCACGCGGATCAGCTGTCCGCGCTTCGGCACCTCGATGCCGAGCAGCCGCTCTGCGGCCAGCGCAAAGGCATGCTCCTGGTTCATCGGCGCGCAGTAATCGAGCCGGTCGAGATAAGGCACGGCCTGCAGATAGGTTTTGGCTTCGATCAGCTTTTCGGTGCCGCGATGCAACAGCCCGATATGCGGATCAACGCGATCGACGACTTCGCCATCGAGTTCTAGAACCAACCGCAAAACACCATGGGCAGCAGGGTGCTGAGGCCCAAAGTTGATATTGAAGTTGCGGACGGAAGTTTCAGCCATTTTGGCGTCTCAATTCGTCTTGGCTTTTTCGTCGCCTGGAAGCACGTAATCCGTACCTTCCCACGGCGACAGAAAATCGAAATTGCGGAATTCCTGCTTCAATTCCACCGGCTCGTAGATGACGCGCTTGGCCTCGTCGTCGTAGCGCACCTCGACGAAGCCGGTCAGCGGGAAATCCTTGCGCAGCGGATGCCCTTCGAAGCCGTAGTCCGTCAGGATCCGCCTGAGATCGGGATGGCCCGAAAACAGCACGCCATAGAGATCGTAGGTTTCGCGTTCGAACCAGTCGGCGCCGGGATAAACGCCGGTGATCGACGGCACCACCGTCTCTTCGTCGGCCTGGACCTTGAGCCGGATACGAACATTCTGCTTCGGCGACAGCAGGTGATAGACGACGTCGAAGCGCTTGGCCCGCGATGGATAATCAGCGCCGCAGACGTCGATGATCGAGATGAACTGGCATTTTGGATCGTCGCGCAGGAAGTTCACCACCTCGATCAGATCGTGCGGCTCGACCGAGATGGTGAGTTCGCCATAGGCAAACACCGCTTCGCCGATCCGGCCGCTCAGCTTCTCGCCGAGATAGGTCGAGAGTTCATTCAACGATAGGCTCATGACAACCTCGCCAACCAATCTAGGATCTTGCGCGAGTCTTCCGCATCTTTCTCACCAAACCAACCGCTCTCCCTAGCGGCGTCAATGGTCAAAAAAACCTGACATTCATTGTCGTCACCCGGCTCGCCAAAGAACAGCTTTCCGACAAACTGCCGGGTTTCCAGATTTGCGGGGTCACCGTTTAGGGCAACGCACTCCACAAACAACTTTTCGGTAGCTGTCCCCTGGCCTGACGAAGTAGAGGAAAGCCTGGCCGACATTTCAGCAATCAGGTTCTTGGTTCGATCGCCAAGCGAACGCAGTTTCAAGTCGCCATGATAAAAGACTATTCGTGGCTCGTCTGTCGGCTCGGGTTCCCAATCATTCAATAGGATGTCGATGCCCACACCAGCAGCACCAAATTTCGTGTCTATTGAAAGCGCCGAAGAATAAAACCTCGAACCAGAGTCAGTTTCCGCAAATCGCTGGTCAAGCGCTTTGAACATCAAACCCAGCCAAGGCTCAGGGTTGCCATAAATAATCTGAGCTCCATCCATTGTGATTTACCGCTCGATCGTGCCGGTGCGGCGGATCTTCTTTTGCAGCAGAAGGATGCCGTAGAGCAGCGCTTCCGCGCTCGGCGGACAGCCGGGCACGTAGATGTCGACCGGCACGACGCGGTCGCAGCCGCGCACCACCGAATAGGAATAGTGGTAATAGCCGCCGCCATTGGCGCAGGAGCCCATCGAGATGACGTAGCGCGGTTCCGGCATCTGGTCGTAGACCTTGCGCAGCGCCGGCGCCATCTTGTTGGTCAGCGTGCCGGCGACGATCATGATGTCGGACTGGCGCGGAGACGCGCGCGGCGCGACGCCGAACCTCTCCGAGTCGTAGCGCGGCATCGAGGTGTGGATCATCTCGACCGCGCAGCAGGCAAGACCGAAGGTCATGAACATCAGCGAGCCGCTGCGCGCCCAGGTGATCAGCGCCTCGGTCGAGGTGACGAGAAAGCCCTTGTCGGCAAGCTCGTCGTTGATCTCGAGGAAGAAGGGATCATTCGCCCCGACCGGCTTTCCGGTGCTGGGGTCGAGAATGCCTTTTGGCTTCGGCGCGACGAGCGTGCCGGAATTGTCGCTCAATCCCATTCCAGCGCTCCTTTTTTCCATTCATAGGCAAAGCCGATGGTCAGCACCGCCAAAAACACCATCATCGACCAGAAACCGAGCATGCCGATCTGGCTGAAAGACACTGCCCACGGAAACAGGAAGGCCACCTCCAGATCGAAGATGATGAACAGGATCGACACCAGATAGAAGCGGATGTCGAACTTCATGCGGGCGTCGTCGAACGAGTTGAAGCCGCACTCATAGGCGGAAAGCTTTTCCGGATCGGGGTTGCGGTAGGCCACCAGGAAGGGTGCGGCAAGCAGCGCCAGGCCGACGACCAGCGCCACGCCGATGAACAGGACGATGGGCAGGTACGAACTCAACAATGCGTTCATGCTGCAGCTTTCCGTTGGCGGCCAATCCACTCTGATTACAGCACCGGACCCACTTGCGGAAGCGTGACAGTTTAATCACTGAACCGTTTTAGGGGGCTCTATGCTGCAACGCGGCGAGGGTTAGCGCAGGGCTTTCGGCGAAGCAAGTCAAACCTTGTTCAAAACCCGGTGCTGGGCAGCATATCCGGATAAACTGGTCCGATCCGCTCCTGTTTGATTTCCTTCATTTTTTACTCCAGTTTTCTCTCCTGACATAGATGCCGACAAAACCCTGCTAGCATGACGCGGAATCATTCGCCCCAACCTTGGTCGAACGCCAACAGAGTGCCGTCTGCATGAAGGAAAAGGTCTCGCTCGCCATGGCCCGGCGCATCGCGCTTGCCGCACAGGGGTTTGCCGATCCTCGCCCTAACAGCACGCCCGATCGCCGCCATCTGGCCCGTGTGCTTGGCCGGACCGGCCTGCTGCAGATCGATTCCGTCAGCGCGGTGGTGCGTGCCCACTATATGCCGCTTTATTCGCGGCTTGGCCCCTACCCGCTTGCCCTGCTCGACAACGCCGCCGTGACGCGCAAGCGCTCGGTCTTCGAATATTGGGCGCATGAGGCCTCCTTTCTGCCGGTCGAAACCTATCCGCTGATGCGCTGGCGCATGGAGCGGGCCGAACGTGGCGAGGAAATGTATAACGGACTGGCCAAGTGGGGCCGCGAACGCGCCGCCTACATTGAAGACATTTATCGCGAGGTCGTCGAACGAGGGCCGGTCGCCGCATCCGCCCTCGAAGGCCAGAAGGGAAACGGCGGCTGGTGGGGTTGGAGCGATGCCAAGCACGCTTTCGAATGGCTGTTCTGGGCCGGCCGTATCACCACGGCGTCGCGTCGTGGCTTCGAGCGGCTCTATGATCTGCCGGAGCGCGTGCTGCCGCCGGCAGTACTTGCTTTGCCGGTGCCCTCCCCGGAGGATGCGCACCGCGAATTGCTGCGCATCTCCGCCCGCGCCCACGGCGTCGCGACAGCGGGCGACCTGCGCGACTATTTCCGCCTCTCTCCCGCCGACATCAAGGGCCGCATCGAGGAACTGGTCGAGGCAGGCGACCTTTTGCCGGTTCGCGTCGAAGGCTGGGACAAGCCTGCCTATCTTCATAAGGACGCCCGTTTTCCGCGCAAGATCGAGGCGCGCGCCTTGCTTGCTCCCTTCGATCCGGTCGTCTTCGAACGAGCGCGCACGGAAAGACTGTTCAACTTCCGCTATCGCATCGAGATCTACACCCCCGCCGAAAAGCGCCAATACGGCTATTACGTGCTGCCGTTCCTGCTCGGCGAAAGGATCGTGGCGCGCGTCGACCTCAAGGCCGACCGCCCCGCCGGCGTGCTGCGCGTCCATGCCGCCTATGCCGAGCCCGGCGCCCCGCCGCAAACCGCCGCCGAGCTTTTCGACGAGTTGAAGCTGATGCAGGGTTGGCTCGGCCTGGAACGCATCGAGGTGACGCCGGCCGGTGATCTGGGTTCGGCTCTCGCCGACATTACCGCGTCGTAGACGTGCGTTGACACGACTGCCTCCACAAGCCTAAATCCGGTTCAGACGGTCTCCTCTCGGCAAAGGGAGGAGCCAAGAGGGAATGCGGTGCGAAATCTCGATTTCAAATCCGCGGCTGTCCCCGCAACTGTAGGCGACGAGCCAAGGCCGATAACCACTGGGACGGTCCCGGGAAGGCGGCACCAAGGCGATGACCCGCGAGCCAGGAGACCTGCCGTCTAGGACATAAGAATCCGATCGCCTGGCGGGTTTTCCGGGCAAGGAGCCTGATTTGGAACGCGACAGCAGTTTTTCGGCTGAGACAGCGGGCGTATTGTCCGGCGATGATGATGCTCTGGCCGACGTCACCGTGATCGTCTGCGCCTCCTGCCGTGACGAGACCGGCTCCGACGGCCATCCTCGCGCCGGCGAATTGTTGGCCGAAGACACGCGCCGCGCTGTATCAGGCGAAAATATCCGTATCCGCACCGTCGAATGCCTTGGCAACTGCAAGCGCCGCCTCAGCGCCGCGATCCTGCGCGACGGCTGCTGGAGCTATGTCTTTGGCGACCTGACCGTGACAAGCGGCGCCGATCTGGTCGCCGGTGCAAAGCTCTTCGCCACCTCGACGGACGGCCTCATTCCATGGCGCGGCCGCCCCGATTGCCTGAAACGCGGCCTCGTCGCCCGCATTCCTCCCCTCGACCTTGTGAAGGATCAGATATGACCACTTCCGTCTCCCGCGTGCCCTGCACCGTCGTCACCGGCTTCCTCGGCGCCGGCAAGACGACGCTGATCCGCCACCTGCTCGAAAACGCCGGCGGCAAGCGGCTGGCCATCATCGTCAACGAGTTCGGCGATATCGGCATCGACGGCGAGATTCTGAAGGGATGCGGCATCGACACCTGCCCTGAGGAAAACATCGTCGAGTTGGCCAATGGCTGCATCTGCTGCACCGTTGCCGACGACTTCGTCCCGGCGCTCGACCAGATCCTGTCGCTGTCGCCGAGGGTCGACCATATCCTGATCGAAACCTCTGGGCTGGCTCTGCCCAAGCCGCTGGTCCAGGCCTTCCAGTGGCCGACGGTCAAGAGCCGGGTGACGGTCGACGGCGTCATTGCAGTCGTCGACGGACCGGCGCTGGCTGAAGGCCGCGTCGCCAACGACATGGACGCCCTGCAGGCGCAGCGCGCGCAGGACGAGACACTCGACCATGACGATCCGGTCGAGGAAGTGTTCGAGGACCAGCTCGCCTGCGCCGACCTGATCATATTGTCGAAGAGCGACCTGATGGACGCCGCCGGCTCGGCCCGGGCCAATGCGATCATCGGCGAGCACGCCGCGCGCGCCGTCACGATCGTGCCGACCTCGCAGGGTAAGGTCGATCCGTCCGTGCTGCTCGGCCTTGGCCTCGCCGTCGAGGACGACATCGAGAATCGCAAGACTCACCACGACGACGAACTCGATCACGAGCATGACGACTTCGACTCGTTCGTCATCGACATTCCGTCGATCGCCAATCCCGATGAGCTGGCGTTGCGCGTCACCACGGCGGCGGAGGAAGAAAACGTGCTGCGCGTCAAGGGTTTCGTCGACGTCGGCGGCAAGCCGATGCGGCTCCTGCTGCAGGCCGTCGGCCCACGCGTCAATCACTATTACGACCGCGCCTGGACCACTGAGGACGATCGCCGTTCGCGCCTCGTCGTCATCGGCCTGAAAGGGCTGAACCGCCCGGCCATCGAGCGTATTCTCGCGGGCTGACCTCAGGCACGAGCCGCGATGCACATCCTCACCACAACATCCGCCTCGCTCGACGATCTCGCCGAGCCTGTTGATCTCAGGCAGACGCCTGCGGATGTCGTGGCGCTGTCTTTCACCGACAGCGATCTGGCCGGGCTGGCGGTGGCGTGGAAAGCAGACGCGGATCGCCTGCCCTCGATGCGGCTGGCGGCTTTGCGCGATCTGCGCCATCCGATGTCCGTCGATCTCTGGATCGACAGCGTCGCCCGGCACGCCAGGGTTATTTTGGTTCGCATCCTCGGCGGTTACGACTGGTGGCGCTACGGCTGCGACCAGCTCGCCTCGACCGCCCGCGCACGCGGCATAAAACTGGCGCTGCTGCCCGGCGAATGCCGCGACGAGGATCTCCGGCTGATCGAATGCTCGACGCTGCCGCGCGAAGAGCTCAACGGCCTGCTCGATTATTTTCGCGAGGGCGGCCCGGAGAATATGACGGCGCTGGTGAATCAGCTGGCGCGGCTGGCGGGACAGGACGCGGCGGTCGTGGAGCCGGTTGTCGTGCCGAAGGCGGGCTATTATGAGCCGGCACTGGGGGTCGAGCGCGACGTCCCCCTCCCCCTCGAGGGGAGGGTCCGGCCGCAGGCCGGGGGTGGGGTCGCCTGTGAAGTGCGCCAACAGCAAAAAACGTCGAGCACTGCCGCAACGACCCCACCCGGCCCTGCGGGCCACCCTCCCCTCGAGGGGGAGGGGGACGTCGTGCCCATTCTCTTCTACCGTTCGATGCTGCTCGCCGCCGATGTCGCGCCGATCGACGCATTGTTCGAAGCGCTCGGGCAGCGCGGCATCATCCCCGTCCCCATCTTCGTGTCCAGCCTCAAGGACCCGGCATCGCTCACCTTTGTCGAGACCGCGCTTGCCACGCTGAAGCCTGCGGCCATCATCACCGCCACGGCCTTCGCCTCCGGTGCTGAGCCCGGCGTCGAAACCCTGTTCGACCGCGCCGGCGTTCCTGTCTTCCAGGTCATCGTCGCGACGACACGCCGCGACATCTGGCAAAACAATCAGCGCGGCCTGGCGCCTGCCGACCTGGCCATGCATGTCGTCCTGCCCGAACTCGACGGCCGCATTCTCGCCGGTGCCATTTCCTTCAAGGGAGAGAGCGAGGTCGATCCCGCATTGGCTTTCCGCGCGTTCGCCAACCGGCCGGAGCCGGACCGCGTCGCGCAGGTGGCGAACCGTGTCGAGGCGTTCGTGCGCCTGCAGCGCACGCCGCGCGAAAAACGCAAGCTCGCCATCCTGATCCCCGACTATCCGAGCGCCCCCGGCCGCACCGGCTACGCCGTCGGCCTCGACGTGCCGTCCAGCGTGCTGGCGATGCTGCACGACTTGAGCGAACAGGGCTACACCGTTGAAGGGATTCCGCAAACCCCGCGTGCGTTGCTGGATGAGCTGGAAAAGGGCGGCCAAGGGTTGGCATTGAAGGAGTATCTGACGTTCTCGAAGGAATTGCCGCCGGCGGCCATCGCTGCGGTAGAGGCCGCGTGGGGGAATGCGGCAGATGAGACAGGTTGGTGCGAGGCACCCCCCTCTGTCCTGCCGGACATCTCCCCCTCAAGGGGGGAGATTGCGCTGTCGTCGCTGCTTTCGCCAATTACCGAGGAGGAAGAGCCGTCGGTAGAACTGCCGATCTCCCCCCTTGAGGGGGAGATGTCCGGCAGGACAGAGGGGGGTGTTCAAGCGCCTACCGCGGCAAATTTCCCTTTCCGCGCCACCACCTTCGGCAACATCACCGTAGCACTCGCCCCCGATCGCGGGCGCACCGCCGACCGTCGCGCCGACTATCACGACCCGACGCTGCCGCCGCGCCATGCGCTGATCGCTTTCGGCCTGTGGCTGCGCAAGTCGCTCGGTGTCCACGCCCTCGTTCATGTCGGCGCCCATGGCACGCTGGAATGGCTGCCCGGCAAGACCGTGGCACTCAGCGAAACCTGTTTTCCCGAGATCGTCACCGGCCCGCTACCCGTCATCTACCCCTTCATCGTCTCCAACCCCGGCGAGGCAGCACAGGCCAAGCGGCGCATTGCCGCCGTCACCCTCGGCCATCTGCCGCCGCCGCTGACCGGCGCCGGTCTGGACGAAAACCAGCACCAGCTTGAGCGGCTGGTCGACGAATATGCCCAGGCCGACGGGCTCGACCGCCGTCGCCGCGATCGCCTGGCGAGGCTGATCGTCGAAACCGCGCAAAAGACCGGTCTCGCTTCCGAGGCCGGCGTCGCCGGAACCGACGCGCCCGACGAAGCGCTGCGCCGCATCGACGCCTGGCTCTGCGACCTCAAGGATTTCGCCATCAAGGACGGGCTCCATATCTATGGCCGCTCAGCCGAGGGCGAGGCCGATCCGCTGCGCCGGCAAAGTGCCGCGGCTGAGAAGGCAGCACTCATCGCCGCCCTCGACGGCCGCCATGTCGCCGCCGGTCCGGCCGGTGCGCCAGCGCGTGGCCGTCGCGATGTCCTGCCGACCGGCCGCAACCTGTTCACATCAGATCCACGCACCATGCCGACGCCGACATCCTTCGATCTCGGCAGGGCGGCCTCCGACGAGGTCTTGCGCAGCTACATGCAATCGCATGGCGACTGGCCGCGCTCGCTGGTCATCGACCTGTGGGGCTCGGCCTCGCTGCGCACCGGCGGCGAAGAGATCGCGCAAGGGCTGGCGCTGATGGGCTGCCGGCCGCAATGGGATTCTGCCACCGGCCGCGTCACCGGCATCGAGGTGCTGCCGCCGGCCACCCTTGGCCGCCCGCGCGTCGATGTCACCTGGCGCATTTCAGGCCTGTTCCGCGATATGTTCCCGACCCAGATCGCCCTGATCGATGCGGCCGGCAACGCCGTCGCCGCCCGCGACGAGGACGCGACGGAAAACCCGCTCGCGGCCAAGGCCCGCGCTGACGGTAAGATCAGCCCGCGCATTTTCGGCACCTCGCCCGGCACCTACGGCGCCGGCGTCGAGGATTTATTGTCGAGCGGCGACTGGGCCGCGCGCGAAGAGATCGGTCGCGCCTATCTCGACGCCACTTCGCATGCCTATGGCGGCGTCAACGGGGAAGGGATTTCGTCGCCAGGCGCTTTTGAGGACCGTATCGCCGAGGCCGACCTTCTCGTCCATACGGGAGACGATCCCGGCCGCGATATTTTGGAAGGCTCCGCCGATGTCGCCTTCATTGGCGGCTTTTCGGCGGCGCTTGCGACGCTCGGCAAGAACGCCGACGTCATCGTCCTCGACACCACGGACCCGCAAAAGCCGAAGCCGCGCTCGATCGGAGAAGCGGTGTCGCGCGTCGTGCGGGCGCGTGCCGTCAACCCGCGCTTCATTGCCGGCCAGATGCGGCACGGCCCGCGCGGCGCATCGGAATTCGCCGAGACGGTCGACCGGCTGGTCGGCTTTGCCGAGACCACTCATGCCATATCGGGCGCGCTGATCGAGGCCGTGCACGACGCCTATCTTAGCGATCCCACGGTTCGCGCCTTCATCCTGCGCGAGAACCCTTCGGCCGCGAAGGCGATTGCCGAGCGGTTTCTGTCGGCGCGGCGGCGCGGTCTCTGGCACCCGCTGCGCAATTCCGTCGACGACGACCTCGCCGCACTGATCGCCCAAGCCCAGGGGGTGGCGGCATGAACGCCTTCTCCCGCCGCGGCGCCTGCCCTGCTTTGTCCGCGCCGATGCAGACCGGCGACGGTCTTCTGGTGCGGCTCAATCCGGTCGCTGGAGGACTCTTGCCGAAATCCCTGATCGGACTCGGTGAATCCGCCTTGCGGCATGGCAACGGCATCATGGAAGTGACCGCACGTGGCAGCCTGCAGATACGCGGCCTGACGCCGGCCAGCGCCCGGCTTCTGGCCGTCGAGGTCGATGCGCTCGGCATCGCCGTGCGCACCGGCGTGCCGGTGGAGCACGGACCGCTGGCGGGGCTGGACCCGGAAGAGATTGCCGACCCACGCCCGCTGGCGGAGCAGATTCGGGCGGCAATTACTGAAGCTGGGCTGGCACAGCGCCTTGGCCCTAAGGTTTCGGTGATCGTCGATGGCGGCGGACAGTTGGCTATGGATGTGGTGACGGCCGATGTGCGGCTGGCTGCGGTGCGGGTGGACGCGGCAATTCAGTGGAAGATGTCCATTGCCGGAGACGGACAGAGTGCGAAATCCCTCGTCATGGTCGAGGAAGAAGCGGCGCGTGATATCGCCATCGCAATTCTAAGGATGGTTGCCGAAAAAGGCCGGGAAGCCCACGCAAGGGATTTGACCGAGAGGCAGCTAAGATCGCTCGCAAGTTGGCGCGTCTTACCCCCCTCTATCCTGCCGGACATCTCCCCCTCAAGGAGGGAGATCGGCGGTTTCGTCGTTGGCTCTTCCTCCGCAGCATCGGAGATCGGCGAAACCAGAGATCAGAGCGCAATCTCCCCCCTTGAGGGGGAGATGTCCGGCAGGACAGAGGGGGGCGCCGTGGAGCGCCTTCCTGTGCCGGCTCGCTTCCCCTTTGGCGTTTTTGATCTGACAGATGGCACCGCCCTCGGCATCGGCCTGCCCTTCGGCAGCATGCCAGCGCAAAAACTCATCGCTCTCACGCAACAAGCCCTCGCCCTTGGCGCAACCGAAATCCGCCTGGCGCCGGGCCGCGCGCTGCTTTTCCTCGGCCTGCCACCGGCCGCCTGCCCCCAGTTGCGGGACATCGCCACCACCCTCGGCTTCGTCACCGACGCAGCCGACCCGCGCACGAAAATCGCCGCTTGCCCCGGTACGCCGGCCTGCGCCTCCGGCCGGATCGCCACGCGCGACATCGCCGAGACCATCGCCGCAGAAAACCGCGACATCCTCGATTCCTCCGTCACCCTGCACATTTCCGGCTGCGCCAAGGGCTGTGCCCATCCCGGCCCGGCGGCGCTGACACTGGTCGGCGGCGAAAACGGGGCCGGACTTGTCGTGGACGGGACGGCAAAAATCCTTCCCGCCGGATACAGGCCTGGTTATGGCGCCGCGCGCGGCATTGGCCGCATTGCGGCAGCCATCCGCGGCACACGATTTCGAGGCGAGACCACCGCCGCCTGCCTGACAAGGCTTGGCGCGGCCGGTGTCACCGAACTCTACCGACAGGACTGAACATGCCCGCCCACACCGCCTACGACTACATCCATGAGGGCACGGCGATCTATGAGCGCTCCTTCGCCATCATTCGCGCCGAGGCCGACCTGTCGCGGTTTTCCGATGCCGAAGCCGATGTTGCCATCCGGATGATCCATGCCTGCGGCCAGGTCGAGGCTGCTAGGCATTTCGTTTTTTCGGAGGATTTTGTTGCCGCCGCGCGCACGGCGCTGGCAGCCGGCGCGCCGATCTTCTGCGACGCTCAGATGGTCTCGCACGGCGTCACACGCGCCCGGTTGCCAGCCGGCAACGAGGTGATCTGCACGCTGCGCGATCCGCGAACCTCCGACATCGCGAGAAGGATCGGCAACACCCGCTCCGCTGCAGCCATCGACCTGTGGGGCGAGCGGATGGCCGGTTCGGTCGTCGCCATCGGCAATGCGCCGACCGCACTTTTCTATCTGCTGGAAAGGCTGCGCGACGGCGCGCCAAAGCCTGCGGCGATCATCGGCATGCCGGTCGGTTTCGTCGGCGCTGCCGAATCGAAGGACGCGCTGGCCGACAATTCCTATGGCGTGCCCTACGCGATTGTGCGCGGCAGGCTGGGCGGCAGCGCCATGACCGCAGCAGCACTCAACGCATTGGCGAGGCCGGGCCTGTGAACGCGATTGCAAAAGGCAGGCTTGTTGGCGTCGGCACCGGCCCCGGCGACCCTGAGCTGCTGACGCTCAAAGCCGTGCGCGCGCTGGCCGAGGCCGACGTGGTCGCGCATTTCGCCAAGCGCGGCAACAACAGCAACGCGCGCGCCATCGTCGGCGCCCATTTTCGTCCTGATTTGATTGAATTGTCGCTGCTCTATCCCGTGACCACCGAAATCGACAAGGATAACAGCGATTACCAGTCGCAGATAACAGATTTCTACGAAGAGTCGGCCGAAAAGGTCGCCGAGCATCTCAGCGCCGGCAGGATGGTCGCGGTGCTTTCGGAAGGCGACCCGCTTTTCTACGGCTCCTATATGCATCTGCATGTCCGGCTGGCGCACCGCTTTCCAACAGAGGTCATTCCCGGCGTCACCGCCATGTCCGGCTGCTGGTCGGCGACCGGAACGCCGATCGTCCAGGGCGACGATGTATTGACAGTGCTGCCGGGCACAATGAGCGAATTCGAGCTGACGCGCCGCCTCGCCGATACCGATGCCGCCGTCATAATGAAGGTTGGCCGCAACCTGCCCAAGATCAGGCGCGCACTGGAAGCGACCGACAAGCTGGCGCGTGCCGTCTATGTCGAGCGCGGCACCATGCCGGGCGGCGTCTCGATGCGGCTGGCCGACAAGCAGGACGATAAGGCACCCTACTTCGCCATCGTCCTGGTGGCCGGTTGGTCACGCCGCCCCGCCGCATTGGGAGCCGAAACATGAGCGGCCGCCTGACCGTCATCGGGCTTGGGCCCGGCAATGCCGACCAGGTGACGCCGGAAGCAAGCCGCGCCGTCGCAGAGGCAAAATTCTTCTACGGCTACAAGCCGTATCTCGACCGGCTCGACCTGCGCCCCGACCAGACCCGCGTCGCCTCGGACAATCGCGAAGAGCTATCCCGCGCCAAGGACGCGCTGGTAAAGGCTGCGCAGGGCCATGATGTCGCCGTCGTCTCGGGCGGCGACCCCGGCGTCTTTGCCATGGCGGCAGCCGTCTGCGAGGCGATCGAGGCCGGCCCGGCCGAATGGCGTGCCGTTGACGTGGCGATGCTGCCGGGCATCACAGCAATGCTCGCGGTCGCTGCCCGCATCGGCGCACCGCTCGGCCATGATTTCTGCGCCATCTCGTTGTCCGACAATCTAAAACCCTGGGACCTGATCGAGCTGCGGCTGCTGGCGGCGGCGGGCGCCGGCTTCGTCATCGCGCTCTACAATCCGATCAGCAAGGCGCGCCCCTGGCAGCTTGGCCGCGCCTTCGAATGCCTCACAGCGATCCTGCCCGGCACCACGCCGGTCGTCTTCGGCCGTGCCGCCGGCCGTCCCGACGAGCGCATCGAGGTCGTTCTGCTGGCGGAAGCCGATGGGGAAAAGGCCGACATGGCGACCTGCATCATCATCGGCTCGTCGGAAACCAGGATCATCAAGCGCGGCGAAAAACCGGCGCTGGTCTACACGCCGCGTTCGGCGGCGGGCCCAAGAAAATGACTGACCAGAAAATGATCGACCATTGCGGCAAGAGCTTCGACAGTCTCAGCCGAGGCAACGTCCGGCAAAGCCGGCCTGCGGATCATGACCACCTCGATGCCGAGTGCCCGCGCAGCGGCGATCTTGCCGTAGGTCGCCTCGCCGCCGCTGTTCTTGGAAGCGACGACGTCGATGCGGTGTTCCAGAAGCAGTGCACGTTCGTCGGCTTCCCGGAACGGCCCGCGCGCCAAGAGATAGGTCGCATCGGGCACAGCGAGCCTTGGCTCGACCGGATCGACGCTGCGGATGAGATAGTGATGTTGGGGTGCGGCCTCAAAGGCGGCGACCTCCTGCCGTCCGAGCGCCAGGAAGACGCGGCGCGACACAGGGCCCAGCGCCGTCACCGCGCTGGAAACGCTGTCGACCAGCGTCCACCGGTCACCTTCGGCTGGCTCCCAACCTGGGCGCCTGAGCGCAACGATCGGCACACCGGCCCCATGCGCCGCTTCCGCGGCATTGGCGGAGATTTTCGCCGCATAGGGATGCGTGGCGTCGATCAGCAGGCCGACGTCGGTCTCGCGGAGATACGCCGCCAGTCCATAGGCGCCGCCGAAACCACCCACCCTCGTCGGCACACCCTGCGCCGCCGGGCTTTCAGTGCGGCCGGCCAGCGACAGCGTGAGCGAGACATCGGCGCGCGCGGCCAGCTTTCCCGCCAGTTGCCGCGCTTCGGTGGTTCCGCCGAGGATCAGAATTCGGTGGGTCATCATGCCTGCTGAAGGTCCGCGCGGCGCCAAGCTCAACTCAAGATGGCTCACAATCGTCGGCATCGGCGAGGACGGTGTAGCGGGTCTCGGCGAAGAGGCCAAGCGGCTGATCGCCGAGGCTGAATTCGTCTTCGGCGGCACGCGTCACCTTGCCCTTGTCGCGTCGCTCACCAAAGGTGAAGCACATCCTTGGCCGGCCCCTTTCGATCCCGAGATGCGCGACGTGCTGGCGCTTTCCGGCAGGCGAGTCTGCGTGCTGGCTTCAGGCGATCCGTTCTTCCATGGGGTCGGCGTCACCCTTGTTCGCAAGGTTCCTTCCCAGGAGATGCAGGTGATTCCCGCCCCTTCTGCCTTCTCGCTGGCCGCCGCCTGCCTCGGCTGGGCGCTGCAGGATATCGAGACCATTTCGCTGCTCGGCCGCTCGCTCGACCTTATCCGGCCACTGCTGCATCCGGGCACCCGCATCCTTGCGCTGACCTCGGACGGCGATGCACCAGCGGCGATTGCGCGCCTGCTGACCGAACTCGACTTCGGCGCCTCACGGCTGACGATCCTGGAGGCGCTGGGCGGCCCGAATGAAAGGCTGCGTTCGGCGCGTGCGGACGCCTTCGACCTCGAAAAGATCAATCCGCTCAACGTTCTGGCAATCGAAGTTGACTCAACTTCGGAAGCACGCATCCTGCCGCTGACATCGGGCCGTGCCGATCATTTGTTCGAGCACGACGGCCAGATCACCAAGCGCGAGGTGCGCGCCATCACCCTGTCCGCCCTCGCTCCCAGGCGTGGCGAATTGCTGTGGGATATCGGCGCCGGCTCGGGTTCGATCGGCATCGAATGGATGCTGGCCCATCCCTCGATGCGCGCCATTGCCATCGAGGCCGATCCAACCCGCGCCGCCCGCATCCACCGCAACGCTTCTCATTGCGGCGTGCCCGGTCTTGTCGTGGTCGAAGGCTCGGCACCGAAGGCGCTTGCCAAGCTAGGCACACCCGATGCGATCTTCATCGGCGGCGGCGGCAGCGATACCGGCGTGTTGGGCGCGGCCATCAAGGCCCTGCGTGTTGGCGGCCGGCTGGTCGCCAACGCGGTGACGCTGGAGATGGAGGCGCTGCTTCTCGCCCGTCACGCCGCGCTCGGCGGCGATCTCACCCACATCTCTATCTCCCGTGCTTCACCGGTTGGTTCGATGCAGGCATGGCGGCCGGCTATGCCGGTCACCCAATGGAGCTGGGTCAAGCCATGATGATCGCGGGCATCGGCAGCCGCAAAGGCGTGAGTGTGCAAGACGTTCTTGCGGCGATTGAAACCGCGCTGGAAGTGCATGGGCTGGCGATGACGGCGCTGTCTGCCTTGGCGACGACCGAATTCAAACGCAGCGAAGAGGCCATTTTTGCTGCCGGCCGTAAACTCGATCTCCCGGTCATAGTGGTGGATGTTGCTGGCTCTGAACCGTCGCTCCCCCTCACCCGGCCTCCGCTTCGCTCGGCCGACCTCTCCCCGAGGGGAGAGGAGATCACGCACGCTGGCGCCAGTCTCTTCTCCCCAGCGGGGAGAAGGTGGCCCGAAGGGCCGGATGAGGGGGCCGCTTTGCTCAGCCGTTCCGACCTGTCGCAGGAACATGCCGGCACGCCGTCGGTTTCCGAAGCCTCCGCGCTTGCCGCCGCCGGGAAAGGCGCGAAACTGCTTGGGCAGCGCATCGTGCTCGGCCCGGTCACCTGCGCCATCGCCATCAGCGGAGATGCGGCATGACCGTCCACTTCATCGGCGCCGGACCGGGCGCGGCCGACCTCATCACCTTGCGCGGCAGCCGGCTGCTGGCAAGCTGCCCGGTCTGCCTCTATGCCGGCTCGATCGTCGCGCCGGAACTGCTGCAGCACTGCGCCCCCGGCACCAAATTGATCGACACCGCGCCGATGTCGCTCGACGAGATCGAGGCGGCATATCTCGATGCCCACCAGGCCGGCCACGATGTCGCCCGCCTGCATTCCGGTGATCTCTCGGTGTGGAGCGCCGTCGCCGAGCAGATCCGCCGGCTGGAGACGCACGGCATCGCCTATACGCTGACGCCGGGCGTGCCCTCTTTCGCAGCCGCCGCGGCAGCGCTGCGCCGCGAACTGACCATTCCCGAGGTCGCGCAAAGCCTGGTGCTGACCCGCATCTCCGGCCGTGCTTCGAAAATGCCGCCTGGCGAAACGCTGGCCGGCTTCGGCCGCACCGGCGCCACGCTGGCCATCCACCTTGCCATCCACGCCATCGACCGGATCGTCGCCGAACTGACGCCGTTCTATGGCGCAGATTGCCCGGTGGCGGTCGTCTTCCGTGCTTCCTGGCCAGACGAGCGCGTGCTGACCGGCACGCTGGCAACGATCGAGGCGCAATTGGCCGCCGATCCGATGGAACGCACGGCGATCATCTTCATCGGCCGCTCGCTGGCAGCAGAAGGCTTTGGCGAGAGTTCACTCTACGACGCCCACTATCAGCGGCGTTTTCGCGGACGGGACGGACTGTGAACGACAGCACCGGAAACAGAGGTGGAGATACCACAATCGAACAGGCTTTGGCCCGGCTGAACTTCAAGCCGCGCCAGCTGGAGCCGGGCCATGTCTGGCTGGCCGGCGCCGGCCCCAGCGATCCCGGCTGCCTGACGCTCGAAGTGCTGGCGGCACTTGGGCAGTGCGATGCCCTCGTCTACGACGCGCTGGTCTCGCCCGATGTTGTCGCTGTCGCTGAGGCCGCGGAGCTGTTCTACGTCGGCAAGCGCGGCGGCCAGCCGTCGATGAAGCAGGACGACATCACCGCTCTGCTGGTTCGGCTGGCGCGAGAAGACCGCCGCGTCGTCAGGCTGAAGGGTGGCGACCCCTATATTTTCGGTCGCGGCGGCGAAGAGGCGCTGGCGCTGGCGCGCGAAAACATCCCGTTCCGCGTCCTGTCCGGCCTGACTTCGGGCCTCAGCGCGCTTGCCGGTGCCGGCATCCCGGCCACCATGCGCGGCATCAACAAGGCGGTGATCCTGGCCACCGGCCACGCCGCCGGCACCGATGACGACCTCGACTGGGCAGCAATCGCCCGCACCGGCCAGCCGGTCGTCGTTTATATGGGCATGGCCAATCTGCCGCTGATATCAGCCTCTCTTCTCGAGGGCGGGCTGGCGCCGTCGACGCCGGCGGCGGTGATCGTTGCCGCGACGACGCCGCAGGAGCGCATCGTCGTCGCCACGCTCGCCACCATCGCCGAGGAGGCGGCCGCCGCCGGGTTGACCGCGCCGGCGCTGATCGTCGTCGGCGGCATCGTCGCGATGCGCGCGGCATTGGCGGGCGAGCCATGACCCGCGCGATCATCATCGGCGCGCCGCGCTCAGGCTCGGGCAAGACCAGCGTCACCATCGGTATTTTGCGCGCGCTCGCCCGGCGCGGCCTCACAGTGCGCGGCGCCAAGTCCGGCCCCGACTATATCGACCCCGGCTTCCATACCGCCGCGACAGGCCTTTCCGGCGTCAATCTCGACAGCTGGGCGATGCCGCCTGATTTGCTCAACGCGCTGGCCGGCGACGCAACTGAAGACGCCGATTTCATCTTCCTCGAAAGTGCGATGGGCTTGTTCGACGGAATTCCTGCTGCTCCGGGCCGCACCGGCTCGGCCGCAGATCTTTCCCGGCTCTACGGCCTGCCGGTGCTGCTGGTGCTCGATGTTTCCGGGCAGTCGACCACGGCGGCGGCCGTCGCCAAGGGTTTTGCTACATATGACCCCGATGTGCGCATGGCCGGCGTCGTGCTCAACCGGCTGGGCAGCGAGCGTCACCGCCGGCTTTGCAGCGATGCGATCGAGGCGATCGGCCTGCCTGTCGTCGGCGCCATAGTGCGCGACCCAGCGCTCAACCTGCCGGAGCGCCATCTCGGCCTCGTTCAGGCCGGCGAATATGAAAATTTGATGGTCCATCTCGACCGGCTGGCCGACATGGTCGAACGCTCGCTCGACCTTGACGCCATCATGGCGCTGGCGGCGCCATTTGCGCCCGCTCCCGGCAGTTTCAGCGGCGCGCTGCCGCCGCCCGGACAGCGCATCGCACTGGCAGAGGATGCCGCCTTCACCTTCCTCTATCCGCATGTCGCGACGCATTGGCGCAAAGCCGGTGCGGAAATCGTCCCCTTTTCGCCGCTTGCCGACGAGGCGCCCAGCGACAATTGCGATGTCTGCTGGCTGCCCGGCGGCTATCCCGAGCTTCACGCCGGCCGCCTCGCAGCGGCTGCAAATTTCAGGGCCGGCATCGAGGCGTTTTCGGCAACGCGGCCGGTGCATGGCGAGTGCGGCGGCTTCATGGTGCTCGGCGAGGCGCTGGAGGACGCATCGGGCGAGACGCACGAGATGCTCGGCCTGCTCGGTCACTCGACCAGTTTTGCCAGGAGAAAGATGAATCTCGGCTACCGCGAGGCGCGTCTGCGCGCCGATTGCCCACTGGGGCCTCAGGGCACATTGATCCGCGGCCACGAATTCCACTACGCGCAGATGAGCGCGACTGGCAATGACGAGCCATTGGCCGACCTCGCTGACGGCCAAGGCAATCCGCTCGGCGCCTCCGGCTACCGCCGCGGCCATGTCAGCGGCACGTTCTTCCATGCCATTGCGAGGGGCGAATGACCCTCTCGACTCGGCAAACCCTCGATGACATCGCGCTCTGCTTCGTCTTCTTCACCCGGCTGCCGCTGCCGGTCATCGATTTCCGGGACCGCAGCCTTGCTGCCGCGATCTGGGCAGCGCCGGTTGCCGGCCTCGCCGTCGCTCTGATTGGCGCCTTGGTTTACGCGATCGGGACCTGGCTCGGCCTTGCATCTGGCCCGGTAGCGGCACTTGCCCTTGCCGCGACCTTGCTCGCCACCGGCTGCATGCATGAGGACGGATTTTCGGATGTCGCCGACGGTTTTGGCGGCGGCAAGACACGCGAGAAAAAACTGGAGATCATGCGCGACAGCCGCATCGGCGCCTATGGCGCCTGCGCGCTCGCTCTGTCGCTGCTGATCCGCTGGAGCGTGCTTTCGGAATTCGCCAGCCCGGCCCAAATGTTCTGGGCTCTCATTGCCGCGCATGCCGCTTCGCGCGGCTTGTTCGGCGCTTTCATGCATCTGTTGCCGGCGGCGCGCAGCGACGGCCTCTCGGCCGATGCCGGCCCCGTGTCGGCCGAAACGGCCATTGCCGGTGCCGTGCTCGGTGCCGTGGCGCTGCTGGCGCTAGGGTTCGGTGGAGCGGTCGCCGCATTCATCCTGCTCGGCCTGTTGTTTGCCGCCTTCCGCGTGCTGTGCCTCAGCCAGATCGGCGGCCAGACCGGCGATACGGTCGGCGCGCTGCAGCAGTTTGGCGAAATCGCAATCCTGCTCGTCGCTTCCGTTTGCCTTTCCTGACTCTGTTTCGGAGACTTTGCCCCCATGTCCTTCAAATCGCTTGACGTATTGCGCGCGGCCTGCCTCGACCTGCCTGCCGGCAGCGACGCCGCGGCAAATGCTGTCGCCCGCCGTCAGGTCACGCTGACCAAGCCGCAAGGCAGCCTCGGCCGGCTGGAAACCATAGCGGCTTGGCTTGCTCGCTGGCAGGGCCGCGACATGCCGCAGCTCGACCGCGTCAAGGTCTTCGTCTTTGCCGGCAACCACGGCATCACCGCGCAGGGCGTGTCGGCCTTCCCGTCAGAGGTCACCGTGCAGATGGTGGCGAATTTCGCCGGCGGTGGCGCCGCCATCAACCAGCTCGCCCGCATAGCCGGCGCCGAACTCGACGTCATTCCGCTCGACCTCGACCGTCCGACCGGCGACTTCACGCAAGAGCCGGCTATGGACGACGAGGCGTTCCTCGCCGCCGTCTCGGCCGGCTACGGCGCCGTGACGAAAGACCTCGACCTCGTCTGTTTCGGCGAAATGGGCATCGGCAACACCACGCCGGCGGCAGCCATTTCGGCCGCCCTTTTCGGTGGTGGTGCGGAAAAATGGACCGGGCGCGGCACCGGCGTCGACGATGCCGGCCTGGTGCGCAAGATCACAGCCATCGAGGCCGGTCTCAATCGCCACGCCGAGGCCCTTGCCGACCCGCTGACGGTCGCGGCAGCCCTTGGAGGGCGCGAACTCGCCGCCATTTTTGGTGCGACGCTGGCCGCACGCCATTTAGGCGTACCGGTGCTGCTCGACGGCTTTGTCTGCACCGCCGCCGCCGCACCGCTGGCAAGATTGCACCCCGCCGGCCTCGCCCACACGCTTGCCGCCCATGTCTCTGCCGAATCCGGCCATCGCCGGCTGCTCGAAGCCCTCGACCTGCCGCCGCTGCTCGATCTCGGCATGCGGCTCGGCGAAGGTTCCGGCGCATGCCTTGCCGTCAACATCGTCCGCTCGGCGCTCGAATGCCACGCCCGCATGGCAAGTTTTGCTGAGGCCGGTGTTTCGGAGAAGTAAACGCTCGCAAGGTTTGGCTGTGCCGATGAACCAACCGTCACAAATTTTCGGCGATCCAAAGCAGGGAATTCGAGAGGTTTTTGCGCGGATTGTCAGAGATTTCGATCGCAAGACCGGGGCCTTTGCCGGGCTGAACTATAGTTCGCCGTGGATGCTGGCCATAGAGGATTGGGCAGAACGATCAGGCCACACGGTCGAAGAACTGTGTGACATGATTTCTCAGCAGCGGATTTCGTACTTCTCAAAAGAACCGGTCGATCCTAGGATCACCCAGACCTTTGAAGATTTGCGTAGCGCCGCGGAAGAATGGAGAACGGAGACAGGCTACAGCGACCCGCCTACACATTTGACTCCCGAGATGACAAAATTCCCCAACTACAAGGAATTGAAAGCACACACCTGGAAGCTGTGGAATTCCATGGGTCTGAGGGAACCATCACACGATTATCTTGCCCGCGACCTCAGTTTCGATGGGGCGATGGAAGACGTTTTTGGTCATAGGGTTACAGTCAGAATGACCATCAAGCTTGGATATGGCGGGCCAATTTGGTTGTATTTTCGCTTTCCTTACTATGCAAACGACGAGCCAGCATTCTTTGACCATGCAATTCTTTCGGGTTGGGGACTGTGTCGCCAGCTTAGGCTGCCAAGGGCTCCTGAGCTCGAATGGATCGCCGGCAAAAGCAAGGCAATCTTCACGGAAGTGGATGGCGTGTTGGCTATAACGCGCGCAATTCTAACCTATCTGCGCCCCACCATCCAATAAAGTCAGGTAAACCGATTGCCGCTGGCGGGAGACGTGCAAATCAGCGCCTCACGTTCTCCCGGTATCCAGGGTCTTTTCCACCAAGCCTTTGAAATCTTTGGTGGGTGCGACAGGGATCGAACCTGTGACCCGCTGATTAAGAGTCAGCTGCTCTACCAACTGAGCTACGCACCCACTCGCTGGTAAAACCAGCGTCGGCGGGCATATAGCCGCCGCCATCCGCCATGTCCAGCCCTGCCGGATTCATTTCCCGACAAATCGCCTCGAGCCCATCGCGATCAGACGAACAGCTTGCCTTCCGCAACCTTGACCGCATGGCCGCCGATGCGGGCGGCGGCGAGTTTGCCGCCTTCGACATTCAGTTCGAGGCGAATGCGCGAAGGCCGGCCCATCTCCAAGCCTTGCTCGATCCAGAGTTGTGAAACACCCTCCCTCGGGCCATCGTAGTGCATGATCGCACCGGCGAAGGCGGCGGCCGCCGAACCGGTCGCCGGATCTTCATAGGAAGGATTGCCCGGCACGATCATGCGGACATGGAAGGCGCTGTGGTGGTTCACCGTCTCGCGGCAATAGACATACGGGCTGGCAAGGGCCCATTCGCTCTTGCGGGGTGCCAATTCCGACCACGCCTGGTTGTCCAGCCTTATCCGGGCCGCCGCCTCAAGGTCGGCGACTGGGATGGTCACATAAGGCACGCCGGCCGACCAGAACGAGACGCGGTGGTTTTCGAAACCGACTTCGTGTGGCCCCAGCCCAAGTGCTGCGCCGATCGCCTCTGGGTCAGCGACAAGTTCCAGTGGCTCCGGCAGTTTGGCCAAGTCGAACTCGGCAAAGGTGGCGCCATCGTGCTTGCTGACGGCGCAGCGCACCGGGCCGATATTCTCCTCCAGGACGAAGATGCCGGCGGTGTCGCCATCGCCAGCCATTTCGGCAAGCGCGATCGCGGAACCGACAGTCGGATGGCCAGCGAACGGCATCTCATAGTCGGGCGTGAAGATGCGGATGCGGGCGCGGTGCTTGGGATTGTCAGGCGGCAGCACGAAAACGGTTTCCGACAGGTTGAACTCGCGTGCGGTGGCCTGCATCGCGGCCGTGTCCAGCCCCTTGCTGTCAAGCACGACGGCCAGCGGATTGCCGGCCAGCCGCTCGGTGGTGAACACGTCGTAAAGTAAGTAATTCCGGGTCAGCATTGTAGAAAGCCTTCTGCCTCAATCCCAACATGGGCGAAATTTAATTTGATATTTGAACCATTAGGCCTGATCTGTGCACTGATGGGATCATCACTGTTTATAGGGGTCCGGCGTGGACCAGATTGTCAATCTGCCAAAGACGGAATCCACTTCCGACATAGAGACGGCACTCGGACTTGACCACCTGGGCCTGAAGAAGAAGCGCCGTCGCGGCTGGCTTTATGGCCTGCTTGTGCTGGTCGTCATCGCCGCAAGCCTCGCCGGCTACCAGTGGTATGCCGGGTCTCCAACCAAGATCGACTATACCACGGTGCCGGCCGCTGTCGCCGACCTCACCGTCGAGGTATCGGCCACCGGCACGCTGCAGCCGCTCACCCAAGTCGACATTTCGAGCGAACTCTCCGGCGTCGTTCGCTCGGTCGCGGTCAACGAGAACCAGCAGGTGAAGAAGGGCGATGTGCTGGCGGCGCTCGACACCGCCAAGCTGGAGGTGCAGATCGAGCGCGCCGAGGCTTCCGCCAAGGCGGCGGCCGCCAATGTCGAGACCGCCACCGTAACCCTCACCGAAAACGAAAAGGCGCTTGTGCGCGCGGCGGCGCTCACCAAACGCGGCATGGCGACGGACCAGTCGCTTGAAGCGGCGACAGCGACGCGCGACCGCTCCAAGGCAGCACTCGACAGCGCCAAAGCCAATCTTGCCATCGCCAATGCCGATCTCAAGGCGCAGCAGACGGACTTCGCCAAGAGCACCATCTATGCGCCCATCGACGGCATCGTTCTGACGCGCTCGGTCGATCCCGGCCAGACGGTTGCCTCCTCGCTGCAGGCGCCGGTGCTGTTCGTCATCGCCGCCGACCTCAGGAACATGGAGTTGAAGGCAGCGGTCGACGAGGCCGACATCGGCGCGGTCAAGCCCGGCCTGCATGCGCGCTTCACCGTCGACGCCTTTCCGGAACGGCCGTTCGATGCCGAGATCCGCGACATCTCCTACGCTTCGGTCACCACCGACGGCGTCGTCACCTACGACGCGCGGTTCGAGGTCGACAACAACGAGCTTCTGTTACGGCCTGGGATGACTGCCACCGTTTCGGTCGTCACCAGGCAGGCCAAGGGCGTGCTCACCGTGCCGGCCATCGCTTTTCGCTATCGGCCGGCGCAAACAGCCGCCCGCGCGTGGAGCCTGAGCGACCTGTTCACGGGCCGTATGGGCCGTCCAGGCGGCAACCGCCAGCGCCAAGCGACGGCGCAGCCCACCGATGGCTCGCGCACGCTCTACGTGCTGGAGAATGGCCGGCCCCGGCCGGTCAACGTCAAGATCGGCTCCACCGATGGCGAACTGACCGAGATCACCTCCGGTCTCGCAGAAGGTGCGCAAGTCATCACCACAGCGCAGCAGCGGAGCTGAAATCATGTCAGGCTCGCTGCTCATCACCTTCGACAAGGTCTGGAAAAGCTACGGCCAGGGCGAAGCCACGGTCCATGCGCTGGCTGGCGTCGACCTTGCTATCCGCCGCGGCGAATTCGTCGCCATCATGGGCCCGTCCGGTTCGGGCAAGTCGACGGCGATGAACATCATCGGCTGCCTCGACACGCCGACGGCCGGAACCTACAGCTTCATGGGCATCGACGCCGGTCGTCTCGACCGCAACCGCCGCGCCATGCTGCGCAATCTCTATGTCGGCTTCGTCTTCCAGGGCTACAATCTCCTGCCGCGCACCACCGCGGTGGAAAATGTCGAACTGCCGCTGATCTATCGCGGCGTCGCCGCCCGCGAGCGTCATCACCTCGCCATGAAAGCCCTGGCCGAGGTCGGCCTTGTCGGCCGCGAGCACCACACGCCGGCCGAGCTCTCCGGCGGCCAGCAGCAGCGCGTGGCGATCGCGCGCGCCATCGTCACCAGGCCAACCCTGCTCGTCGCCGATGAGCCGACCGGCAATCTCGATACCGCCCGCACGCACGAGATCATGGAACTCCTGACGCGGCTGAACACCGAGCTTGGCCTCACCATCGCCATGGTCACCCACGAGGCCGACGTCGCCGCCTATGCCGAGCGCACAATCCGCTTCCTCGACGGCCACGTCGCCTCCGACACCATGAATCTCGAGGTGGCCTAGCCATGATCCCGAACCGAAGGACCGCGTCAGCGAAAAGTGGAATCCGGTTTTCGGAAGAGATCATGGATCGGGATGGATCAGGCTGTAGGCCATGATCTGGGAAACCGTCCGCCTCTCGCTGCTTTCGGTCCGCCGCAACGTGCTGCGCTCGTTCCTGACGCTGCTCGGCATCGTCATCGGCGTCGCTGCCGTCATCGCCATGCTCACCATCGGATCGGGCACCACCGAAAAGGTAAAGGCCGACATTTCCAAGCTCGGCAGCAATTTGCTCGTTGTGCGTCCCGGCCGCCCAGCCGGACCCGGCGGACCGGGAGGACTCGACCAGGCCACACGTCCGCTCGGCAGCAAGGAACTTGCCGCGCTCGTCGCACACCTCAGCGGCGCCCGCGCCATCTCGCCCGCATCGCAAAAGCAGGTCCGCGTCATCTTCGGCACGGAAAGCCTGACGTCGGGTGTCACCGGCACCGACAGCGCCTATCTCGATGCGCGCAACTGGAAGTTGGTTTCGGGCCGCCCGTTCAGCGATTCGGAAATCCGCTCGGGTACCGGCGTCTGCCTGATCGGCGAAACCGTGCGCCAGCAGTTCTTCGGCGCCGGCGACCCCGAAGGCGAGATCATTCGCGTCAACCGCACCTCGTGCAAGATCATCGGCCTGCTCGAGCCGAAGGGCTATACCGGCTTCGGTCAGGACCAGGACAATGTCGTGCTGATGCCGCTCACCGCCTACCAGCGCCGCATCGCCGGCAACCGCGACATCGACTCGATCTACGTCGCCGCCGACGACAGGACGTCGACCACCGAGCTGCTGCCGCGCGTCGAGGACATTTTGCGCGACACGCGCCGCATCACGCCGGACCGCGACGACGATTTCTCGATCCGCGATATGACCCAGATCGCCGACGCCATGGCGAGCGCCACCACGACGATGACCGGCATGCTAGGTGCGGTCGCCGGCGTCAGCCTGTTGGTCGGCGGCATCGGCATCATGAACATCATGCTGGTGTCGGTCACCGAACGCACCCGCGAGATCGGCATCCGGCTGGCCATCGGCGCGCATGAAAAGCATATCCTCATCCAGTTCCTGGTCGAGGCGACCGTGCTGTCGCTGCTCGGCGGCATTATCGGCATCCTGATCGGCCTGGCGCTGGCCGGCCTCGCCTCGCTGACGCTGGCCATCCCGTTCGCGCCAAGTCCGGCGGTAATCCTGCTCGCCGTCGGCTTCTCGGCGCTGATCGGCATGGTGTTCGGTTTCTTCCCGGCGCTGCGCGGCGCACGGCTCGATCCGATCGACGCACTGAGGCATGAATAGCGCGGCGGAGCGTGCGCCGCTTTCAGACCCATAATTCTCGCGTCGCCCGTGCCCTGCCCTCTGTCGCCGTACAATCCGCGGTGATAGCAATTGCCTTGGGGGCGGTGGGGAACAGTGGAATGAGCAAGAAGGAACGAGTGATTTTGGTGACGGTGATCATCGAGGCCGCATTGGTGGGGCTTTGGTGGTACTTGGCCAGCTATGGCATGGCCAACCCCGATCATGTCACCGCCGATTTCCAGCAGGTTGTCGGTCAGACGATGGGAACGGCGATGGGTGCGCTGCTGGGTGTCGGCGTCGTGCTGTTTTTCGTCGCTGCCTGCAACGACCGCAAAACCATCGAAAACAAAATGCGTCGTTAGCGCGACGTGCGTCCACTTGGACGCACAAAGTACGCTCTAACACTTTGAAACTTTGCATCGTGCTTTTCGAAAATCGATTCCGATTTTCGGGCCGATGCGTCAGTCCTGGCCGGCAAAATGCCACTCGATCAGTGGCTTCATATGCGGCATCAGCCCATCCGGCAGGTCATCGGCATTGCGGATGATGACAGGTCCGTCGATTTCCGGCTCTGCCTCGGAGGCGACAAAGGCACTGATGCGCTGCGCGACCTCGTCGGAGGATGCCGTCTCGCGATAGCGGCGAAAGATCACCGTGCCGGTTGCCGTCGACAGGGCATAGTAGCGCCTGCCGCGTGTCGCGCCGGCAAGGTCGAGGCCGGTTTCTTCCCGCACCTCGCGGATCATGTTGAAGTCGACATCGACAAGGCCATCGCGGAAATCGGTCGGCTCGAACGAGCCGGCGGCGAAGTAGACGCGGCCAGCATTGACCGTGTGCCGCGCCATGCGGATCGCCACCAGCGCATTGTCGCCGGCGACCAGCATGGCATGGGCATAGGCGTGCTCGGCCCCAGCCACCTGCCGATTGCCGCGCCAAAGCATGAAGGTCGAGTAGCGCACCGCATGGCAGCGGCCGACGAGGCTGTTGTCGCGATAACTGAGCGCCGAAAGCAGCACCACGGTGCCGTCGAACAGCGCCGGGTTGGCCACGGTCTCACGCCGCCAATTCTCGGCGATCGCTTGCGCATTATCGCGTTCGAACGGATGCGGGCCGGGGTCGAGCCTGACGTCGACGGCGTCGACCGGCAGGATGATGTTGCGTGGCAGGTCGAAGCTCAACGAAAACGATCCTCAGGCTATTTCCAGGGTGATCGCCACCGGACAATGATCCGACGCCTTCGGCCGGTCCCAGCCGGCACGCGGAAAGCGGTCCACCTCCTGGCCCGCCGGAAAGATCGTGCGCCAGGGCTGGCCGTTGCGGATGATGTCGGGAACGGCGGTCGCATTCTTGGCTGCCAGTGCCTTCGACAACAGGATGTAGTCGAGCTGGCACAGATGCCGCTCTTGCGGTCCGCGCGTATGGTATAAGGTCCAACGGTCCATCTCCGGGCGCCGCTCGACCGCATTCTCGCAAAAGCCGCCGGCGGTGAGCACGTTGAGGCAGGATTGGCTCTCATCGATCACCTCGAAGCGGTAGCCTTCAAAGGCGTCGCCGGAGATCTTCACGCGCTGCCGATAGTCATTCATGTCGCCGCAGATCGCCCAGCTTTTGTCGGCGGCATGATCCCCACCGAAACGCTCCTCGATGATCCGGCGCACCGCTCGCGCCTCGGCGATGCGCAGCGGCATTGTCGCCTGGCGCCCGTCGAGACCGTTGCGGGGCGAGCCCATCGACTTGAAGTGCACCAGATAGAGCGTCAGCGGCACGCCACCGACTGTCAGGTCGATTTCCAGGCAGTCGCGCCGGAAGATGCGCTGGTTGGCCTGGTGCCCAAGCGCTGCCAGTTCCGGCGTGTGCAGGCCGAATTGTTCGAACGTGACATAGGCGTGGCTTGTCATGCGCACGAATTCGATCGGCTGGCCCTGCGCGGTCTCGTTGCGCATCATCACGGAGACGTCGATGCCGCGCGAATCATTGCCGGCGGTGGTGTATTTCTGGCGGTAGCCATGCCCGACCATCTTGAACAGATAGCCGTATTCGAAAGCCTTCAGCGCCTCGATATTGTCGACCTCCTGCATGCAGATGATGTCGGCGCGGGTGGCTGCGATGGCCAGTGCCGTCAGCTGGCGCGTGTCGTCGGATAGCGCGATCGCCCGCGCCTGTTCCAGCATTTTGTATTCGGCCTCGCTCTGGATATCGAAGAGCGCCAGCGTGCGATCTTCATGGAGCTGGTTGCGGTATCCGGAAAAATCGAACCTGTTCATCAGGTTTTCGACATTGAAGGTGGCGAGGCGCAGGGACATGGCGGTGACCTTTGCCCACAAGCGCAGCCGAAAACAAGGGGGCTGGGCGATGCCCATTCATGGTTAATGGAACCTTTCCGTTCATCTTCCGTTCAGACGCAAAGGTCCATGATTAGGGTTACTCTGAGCGTGGGGCCTGGAATCTTCGGAGAGTGAAATGAAACCGCTCTTTTTGACTACCATTCGATCGGGCATGTTGGCCTTGGGTCTTTTTTCCGGCCTCTCGGCGCCTTCCATGGCCGGGCCCATTCAGCCTGACGTCCCGCTCCCAACTGCTGCCGCGGCACGCGAAATCGTGCCGGTGCGCGATGGCTGGGCTGGCGGCAATAATGACATCTGGATGCGTGGCCGTAATTTCTCAGGAGCCCGGAACTGGAACCGTGGCAACTGGAACGGTGGGCGGCACTGGCGCCGCAACTGGAACGGTGGGCGGCACTGGCGCCATAATCGTGGCGGGTACTACGGTGGCGGCCATTACGGCCGGTACTACGGTGGCGGCTATTACGGCCGTTACTACGACGACGACGACGACGCCGCCGCCGCGCTTCTCGGTTTGGGCCTTGGGTTCGGCCTTGGCAGCCTGTACCAGGGCTACTACAACCAGGGCTACTACAACCGGGGCTACTACAACAACGGTTACTATGCGCCGCGCCGTTACTATGGCACGCTTTCGAGCGCCCATGTCCGCTGGTGCTACAATCGTTACCGGTCGTATCGCACCTGGGATAACACGTTCCAACCCTATAACGGCCCGCGCCAGCAATGCTGGTCGCCCTATAGCTGATCGACTGATGCATTCCAGACGGCGCCGCCCCTCGCGGCGCCGTTTCCGTCTGGCTCTTCTTCTGAACTGTTCTTTGTCCGGCCAGGGCACCGCGAAATCGTTTCGCCGCCGACGATAACGCTATGTTTATCCGGCAGGCCTAGTTATCTTGCCGATCGCACCACATGAAATGCGACGATCGCCGGGGATTGGCGCGCGATGGCTGAAGACGAACACCGGGACAAACGCAGGCAGCGCGTCTTCAAGGGCGCGACGATCCTGACCGGCATGACCAGGTCCGAGGTCACGTGCACGGTGCGCAACATGCATGACGGCGGCGCCGAACTGAAGGTCTCGATCGATGCTCGCGTACCCGACGAATTCCTGCTCTATGTGCCGACCGACGGCATCGCCTACAAGGCAGTGGTCCGCTGGCGCCGCGAGGACCGCATCGGCATCATGTTCACCGGCACCGAGCCAAAGCCCCACTGGCACTACGGCTAAATCCCCCGAACCGCGTCCTCTGAGCAGTCGACGAAGTTAGGAGAGAGAATCTCCTAGAATACCCCGACGAGCAGTGCGGCCCCGACAAGGAAGGCAGAGGCGGAGGCCCACAGCACCCAAAGTCCTCGCACCCTGCATTCGAGAACGGCCGCAGCGGGATTGGCGGGATCGTAGTGGACCTCGACCTTGTCGCCCTGGAGGTAGCGCTGCGATTGACCGCTGACGAGGCCTGGCAGCGAGGCCGTCAGGTTCGAGCCGAAAGCAACGCGGTCGGCGGCATAGCGCTGGCTGGCGACGCTATAGCTGTAGACGACGCGGGATTTGAAGACGGTTCGCCAAGGCGGGTATCCACCGCCGCCCTCGAAGCTGTCGCGGATCTGGAATTTCTGCAGGCCCGAAGCGTCGATGTGTCCCGTGGCGACAGGCCATCTGGCCGCCTGTTCCGCGAGCGACTTCTGGGCAAAGCCCATGCGCAGGGTAAACAGTCCCATGACAAGCAGCAGGGCCCCCGCGCCGAGGTTCTGCGGCTTGGGCAAATGCGGCCCGATCGCCTCGAGGACGCCGCCGACGGAGAACACCAACACCATGGCGCCAATCACCAGCCCGGCCGAAAGCTGGATCATGAACTTGAGGGCGCCGTCGGGCATGGTGCGCTCGATCACGGCCTTGGCCGGATCGGACGGGTCGTAGAAAACGGTTACGTCGGCTCCCTTGGGAAACCGCGCAAGGGTTTCGGAAACGGCAAAATTTCCGACATTCTCCTGCACGCTATATCGCGAACTGCGGAACATTTTCCCGCCCACCTTGTACTCGAAGGTGATCGCCGGGAAACTTCGCGTCTCGGTTGAACCTCTGCGTCCCGAGCCGGATCCCGGACTGGTCACCTCGCGGGCTTCCGCTCGTGACGAGACGATCTTTCCGGGTGCCGGAAGCCAGCGGCTGACCGCCCTCACCTCTCGCCACTTCAACAGCGTAGCAACGCTCAGCATGCCGGCGACCACGCAGGCGAACCCGACCAACAGAAGTTTGAGTTCCAAATCTGCCCCCTCGGCAACGCATGCCTGCGCATGCATACCACGACAGCGAGCATACCGCGTCTTTTCAAATACCGGCGAGATCACCAGCCATTGATGTGAAAAAAGCCGGCGGAACGCTCCGCCGGCTTTTCTGAGCATTGATAAAATCGTGAATTAATTCTTGGCCTTGTCGACCAGCCTGTTCTTCGAAATCTCCCGCGCGCCCACAGGGCGAAGCCCGAGGACGCGCAAGGAAACGAACGTGGATTTCGATCAGTTCTTGGCCTTGTCTACCAGCTTGTTCTTAGAAATCCACGGCATCATCGCGCGCAGCTTGGCGCCGACTTCCTCGATCTGGTGGCTGTCGTTGTTGCGGCGGATGCCCTTGAAGCGCGACATGCCGGCGCGGTATTCCTGCATCCATTCCGAGGTGAACTTTCCGGTCTGGATGTCCTTCAGCACGCGCTTCATCTCGGCCTTGGTGTCGGCGGTGATGATGCGCGGGCCCGAAACATATTCGCCCCATTCGGCGGTGTTCGAGATCGAGTAGTTCATGTTGGCGATGCCGCCCTCATAGATCAGGTCGACGATCAGCTTGACCTCGTGCAGGCACTCGAAATAGGCCATTTCCGGCGCGTAGCCGGCTTCCACCAGCGTCTCGAAACCGGCGCGGATCAGTTCGACCAGACCGCCGCACAGCACAACCTGCTCGCCAAATAGGTCGGTTTCGCATTCCTCGCGGAAATTGGTCTCGATGATGCCCGAACGGCCGCCGCCGACACCGCAAGCGTAGGACAGAGCGAGATCGAGCGCATTGCCCGAAGCGTCCTGGTTGACCGCGACCAGGCACGGCACGCCGCCGCCCTTCTGGTATTCGCCGCGCACCGTGTGGCCCGGCCCCTTCGGCGCAATCATGACGACGTCGACCGAGGCCTTCGGCTCGATCAGGCCAAAGTGCACGTTGAGGCCGTGGGCGAAGGCGATCGCCGCGCCGTCGCGGATGTTCGGCGCGATCTCGGATTTGTAGATGTCGGCCTGCAACTCGTCTGGCGTCGCCATCATCATCAGGTCGGCCCATTTGGCAGCCTCCGCCACGCTCATCACCTTGAGCCCGTCGGCCTCGACTTTTTGGGCGGTCGCCGATCCGGCCTTGAGGCCGATGGCGATATCCTTAACGCCGGAGTCCTTGAGGTTGAGCGCGTGCGCCCTGCCTTGGCTGCCATAGCCGATGATGGCGACCTTCTTGCCCTTGATCAGGTTGAGATCGGCGTCGCGATCATAATAGACACGCATTTTTCTTTCCTTCCCGTTTTGCATTCAGAGCATGATGCCGAAAAGTGTGGGGCGGTTTTCGGACGACATCATGCTCTATCTCTTTGATTTAGAGCCGGATTCAGATTTCAGGTCGACTTGACCTGAAGTCATCCGGCTCTAGGGGGCCTTGCGGCCCGGTTTTTGCTCCATAAAGAGCGAGAAACTGCTGCGTCGCCCGGACGGCATCGCCGCCGATCGCCGCATCAGTCAGTTCCAGCCGGTCGCCGAGCAGCAGGCGGACCTGCACGTCACGGGCGACCAGCCCGAAAAAGGTGCGGAATGCCGTTTCGGCATCTGAGAACTCGAGAAGCCCGGCCTGCCGGCCGGCCTCCAGCACCGGCTTCAGGCGCCGGGCCAGCGCGAAGCGGCCGTTCTCCAGCACGATGGCGCCAAGATCGTCGTTCCCCGAGCCAGCACGGCCAATGGCGACGCGGTTCAGCGCGATCGAGGTGTCGCTCGAAATCACCTTGAGCCAGTCCGAAGCGAAGCGTGCGAGGCTCACCGTCAGCGAAGCAAGGGTAAGCCCCTTGCCGTCGACCGGCGGCACTCGCACCTTGGAGGCCTGCCATTGCACCGTTGCCGTCAACAGCCCGTCGCGATCGCCGAACCATTTGTAGAGCGTCTCCTTGGAACAGCTCGCCCGCCGCGCCACGGCGGTCATGGTCAACTGATCGCCCTCCTCGACCAGCAGGCGAAGTGCGGCATCGAGCACGGCTTTCTGTCGCTCCGTCAGCGCTTCGCCGGTGTCGATGTCGACGCTTGCCTGCAACAAACTGTTTTCCTGCTCGATAACGGCGGCAGCCAGGGCCGTACCGTACGTTACGGTTCGGCTTGTCTATGGCGTATTGTCGGAGCCGGTGCAAGCCCTATCTCCGCCTTTTTGACGCATTCCAAGCCGGAACGACCTCCGCTGGAACGGCATGTCACGGAGGGAAGATGCTCGTCGGCCTGCTTGCATTGACCGTAACCGCCGCTTTCGCCGGCGCCGCCATTTATATCAGCGTCGCCGAGCAGCCGGCGCGGCTTCGTCTCGATGACAGGGCACTGCTGCAGGAATGGCAGCCTTCCTACAAGCGCGGCGCCGCCATGCAGGCGTCGATCGCCGTCGTCGCCTGTGTTCTTGGTGTCGTTGCCTGGTGGCAGACCGGCAGTCTTGCCTATCTGGTCGGGGCGGTGCTGATCATCCTGCCCTGGCCATGGACGCTGATCGCAATGATGCCGACAAACCGATTGCTGGAGGCGATGGACGCGGCCGCCGTCAATCCGCAAGCCCGGGCGTTGATCGTCAAATGGGGCAATCTGCATCTAGTTCGCGTCTTGCTTGGCGTGCTGGCAGCACTGGCATTCCTCTGGGGAAGTGTCTGACGTCGCGACGATCAGCGCCAAAGGCCACATCACTCGAGCGCAGCTGGATGGCGCAGCCGCCCAAGCAGAGCCGACAATGTGTCGAGGTCATCATCTGAAAGCCTGGCGCCGACCAACTCCGCGATCGATCGTCCGTAGACGGCCCACATGCGGCGGCGCGTCTCGCGGCCCTTGCCAGTGATGCGGATAGTCTGTCCTCGCCCGTCATCGGCAACCCTGAGCTTCTCGACCAGCCCGTCCGCTTCGAGCCGCGCCAGTAGCCGGGAGATGTTATATTGCGCAAACAGGGTGCGCTCGATCAGCTGGAATGGCCGCAAGCCGCCCTCGCCGGCTTCGGCAAGCTCATGCAGCACATCGTACCAGGCAAGCGGCGGTAAGCTGCTGTCCTTCAGCGCGTCTTCGGCTCTTTCCACCAGCTGGCGCGAAACGCGCATCAGGCGGGCCCAGGCCTTGATGGCCGCCGGCGAAGGGTTGGTTTGCTCCGTCATGGTTGCAGCATAGGCGATAGATGCAATTGCATCAAGCTTGACGATCAATGCAAATGCATCTATATAGATGCAACTGCATTCATATCGGAAGGCACTGCTATGAAACATGAAATCTGCAAGATCGCCGACATCCCGGAGACGGGCAGCCTGATCGCTCCATTCTTCGGCCGCGAAGTCCATGTCTACCGCAGCGGCGAGCGTATCCGCGCCGCCGCCAATGTCTGCCTGCATTTCGGTGGGCCGCTCGACTGCAAGGACGGCAAGCTGGTCTGCCAGTGGCATGGCGCCTCGTTCGACATGGCGAGCGGGGATCGGGTCGAAGGCCCGGCGTCCAAAGGCTCCCGTCTCATGTTCCTCTCCACCCGCGTCGAGGACGGCGCGTTGAACTATGTCTGGGGAGAATGAAATGACCGCCAAGCTGGTTCTCGTCAGCCATCACCTTTGTCCCTATGTGCAGCGCGCGGCGATCTCGCTCGCCGAAAAGAACGTGCGGTTCGAGCGGATCACAGTCGATCTCGCCAACAAGCCGGCCTGGTTCAAGACGATCTCGCCCCTCGGCAAGGTGCCGCTGCTGCGCGTGCAGCAGAATGGCGAGAAAACCGCGATCTTCGAATCGGCGGTCATCCTCGAATTTCTTGAGGAAACGCTTGCCAATCCGCTTCACCCTGCCGACCCGCTGGACCGCGCCCGGCATCGGGCTTGGATCGAGTTCGGCTCGGCCACCCTCAACGCAATCGGTCGACTCTATTCCGCTCCGACCGAGGCCGCCTTCCTTGCCGAAAGCGAAGGTCTGTCGGCAATGTTCGATCGTCTCGAAATAGAACTGACGGCTGGCCGAGCTGGGCCATGGTTTGCCGGCGAGCGCTTTTCACTGGTCGATGCTGTCTATGGACCAATCTTCCGCTATTTCGATACCTTCGATCGGATCGGCGCGTTCGGCATCCTGACCGGAAAGCCGCTTGTCGGGGCCTGGCGGAAGGGATTGCACGAACGCAAGTCGGTGATGGACGCTGTCGCCCCGGATTACCCGCAGCGCCTTCATGCATTCCTGCAAGCGAAGGGTTCGCACCTTTCGAAACTCATCCGCCGCAACGAGGCGGCCACCGTGCTTCCTTGCTACCGATTCGCCTGAACGGATCGACCATGGTTCCAGCCACCATCGATCCTTCAGCGGTATCGCCAAATCAAGCCGTCGCTCTTGGCGTTGGGTTAGGTCTCGGTAGCGTCGAAAGCGTTGCGCGCGGCGCGCACAGCGCCATGGTTGAGCTCGGCCCACTGGAGCAGCTGGTGCAGGGGTCCGAACATCGAGCGTCCGAGATCGGTCAGGCTGTATTCGACGCTCGGCGGCTTGGTCGGGAACACCTCGCGATGGACGTAGCCGTCGCGCTGCAAATCGTGCAGCGTCTGGGTGAGCATGCGCTGTGAAATGTCGGGTACCAGCCGCCGCAATTCGCCGAACCGGTACGGCTTTTCTGCGAGCGCCATCATCAGCAGCGAACTCCATTTGTTGCTGATGCCTTGGATCACATCGCGAACCGGACAGTCCGCAATGTTGCCCCCGCCGCTGCCCGCTTTGTAAATCTCGAGTTTCGATCTCAGATTGACGATTTTGCTGTCCATCGCTGGTTCCCTGCGCCTGCCTACCTCCCACAAAGCTGCCTTCTTTACGAAGGTCGGTCAATTCCTATTTTAGTGCTGGTCTCTTTTTGAGACCAATATAAGCACCCGCCGCTCCGGCGCAACGACAGGACTTCCCATGACCGAAACCCTTCTCGTCACCGGCGCCTCCGGCCAACTCGGCCGCGGCGTCATCCATCATCTGCTGGATACGTTCAAGGTTCCGCCCGCACGCATCATCGCCGCCACCCGTAATCCGGAAAACCTCGCCGACCTGGCGACGCGCGGCGTTACCATCAGGCAAGCCGATTTCGATGACACGGCGTCGCTCGTCGAGGCATTCAAGGGCGCCGGCAGGGTCCTGATCATCTCGACCGGCGAGATCGACCTTGGGGGCAAGCGCCTCAAGCAGCACGAGAATGCAGTCGCAGCCGCCAAGAAGGCTGATGTTTCGCATCTGCTTTACACTTCGATGCCCAATCCTGAGCCGGGATCGCCGGTGTTGTTTGCGGGCGATCACTACGGAACCGAGCAGGCGATCAAGGCGAGCGGCATCCCCTACACGATTTTCCGCAACGGCTGGTATCAGGAGAACCTGTTCATGTCGCTGCCGCACGCCATTGCCTCGGGATACTGGTATACATCGGCGGCCGACGGACGCATCGCCCATGGCGCTCGCGACGACATGGCCGCGGCGATCGCCGCCGGCCTTGCGTCGGGCGCTTCGGAAAGCACGACTTACACACTGACGGGTCCGCAGGCCCATACCGTCGCCGAGATCGCAGCCTTGGTGACCGACGTCACCGGCAAGCCCATCGAGGTCGTTCAGCTTTCGGATGAAGCCTTGACCGAGGGCCTGAAGGCATCAGGCGTTCCCGAAGTTTTTGCCCCCGTCGTCACCTCCTTCGACACCAACACGCGCTCCGGCCGCATCGGCATGGTCACCGACGCGATCGAGACACTTTCAGGCAAAAAGCCGAAATCGTTGAGGCATTTCCTCGAGGCGAACAAGGCAGCGCTGGCCGGCTGAAGTCGGCCGTGGTCAGGGCATGTCGAGATTCAGGGCAGGCCGAGTCGAGAATGGTGGGTTCCGAGAACCGGAGCGGGGCGTACTTTCGGGTACGTGAGCACCGGAAGCGCAGGAACCCGCCGTTCGCAGGCCGGCTTCACCTGAATATCGGCATGCCCTAGATAGCCACCTGCGTTCCGATCTCAACCACACGTCCGGTCGGGATCTGAAAATACTCCGTCGCATCCGCTGCCGTGCGCGCCAACCCGATGAACAGCTTGTCCTGCCACACCGGCATGCCGGAGTTGGGTGACGCCTTGAGCGAGCGCCGCGACAGGAAGAAGGAGGTCGTCATGATGTCGAACTTCCAGCCCTGCTTGCGGCAGATCGCCAGCGCGCGCGGGATGTTGGGCTGTTCCATGTAGCCGAAGGTCAGCGTCACCCGCATGAACAGCTCGTTGATCGTTTCCATCTTGACCCGCTCGCTATCGGGCACCATGGGCTGCTGCGCCGTCACCACCGAGAGGATGACGTTCTGTTCGTGCAGCACCTTATAATGCTTCAGGCTGTGCATCAGCGCGGTTGGCGCGCTGACGGGATCGCTGGTCAGGAACACGGCCGTACCGGACACCAACTGCGGTTTCTTCTTCAACAAATTGCCGGCAAG
The DNA here is from genome assembly GCF_055811385.1 of Mesorhizobium sp. WSM4849. Classification (NCBI taxonomy): domain Bacteria; kingdom Pseudomonadati; phylum Pseudomonadota; class Alphaproteobacteria; order Hyphomicrobiales; family Phyllobacteriaceae; genus Mesorhizobium; species Mesorhizobium sp. WSM4849. Next base: position 249,583 of record NZ_JBVVPW010000003.1, on the reverse strand, counting down.
GAAATCGAGCGGAATCTCGTTCCTGCGCGTCTTGTCGAAGAGATAGCGACTCCCGCGTATCCAGGTCCCCATGATCAGCCCCATGATGCAGGCAACAGCGATTGAAACCCATCCGCCTTCGATGAATTTCGCAATATTTGCCAGGAAGAAGCCGGTGTCTATCGTGCCAAAGAGCAGCGCCAGCGCCGCAGCGAGCGTGGTCTGCCATTTCCATTGCCACCGCATCACCACGAACAGCAAAATAGTCGTCATCAGCATTTCGCCTGTCACCGAAATTCCATAGGCGGAAGCGAGCGAACTCGAACTGCCAAAGCCGACGACGAGCAGCATTACGCCGAGCGCGAGAATGAGATTCACGCGTGGCATGTAAATTTGGCCGAGTTGCATCTCGGAGGTATGCTGAACTTCAATTCTGGGCAGAAGATTGAGCTGCACCGCCTGCCTGGTCAGCGAAAACGCCCCGGAGATAACGGCTTGACTGGCAATGACCGTCGCTGCCGTTGCGAGCCCGACCATCGGTATCAGTGCCCAATCTGGCAGCATCTGGAAAAACGGATTGTCGGGCAGCCCCCCGTGAGCAAGAACGAATGCGCCTTGCCCAAAATAGCTGAGCAGCAGGCAGGGGAAGACGATCCAGAACCAGGCTAGCACGATTGGACGGCGACCGAAGTGCCCGAGATCGACGTAAAGCGCTTCAGCACCGGTAACCGCCAGAAAAACCGCGCCGACGGTGAGAAATGCACCCGCTTTGGCTTCGGCAAGGTAGACGACTGCATAATAGGGGTTGATTGCCAGGAGTACCGAGACATCGTCAAGAATGTGCACCAATCCGGCAATGCCGATCGCCAGAAACCAGAGCCCCGTCACCGGCCCGAAAACGGAGGCCACTCTACCGGTTCCGAAGCGCTGCACGGCAAACAAGACGGCAAGAATCACCAATGTAATGGGAACTACGTACGGATCGAACGCCGGGGTCACGACGCTCAGGCCTTCCACCGCCGAAAGCACCGAGATGGCCGGCGTTATGATCGCGTCGCCGAAAAACAGTGCGGCTCCGCAGAGACCAATGCCAAGAATGATGCTGGAACCAGCCGGATAAGCTTTCCGGGCCAGCGCCATAAGCGACAGGGTACCGCCTTCACCCTTGTTATCCGCCCGAAGCACGAAGGCGACATATTTGATTGTCACGATTATCGTCAGTGCCCAGACGATCAATGACAGAATGCCCAGAACGGCACTGCGCGGATCGGTGCCGGATGAAGCATGCAGGGCTTCGCGAAGCGCATAGATCGGGCTGGTGCCGATGTCGCCGTAGACAACGCCCAGCGCGCCCAGCATCAAAACCTTGGTGCTGTGCTTTTCGACCTCAGGATGGCTTGATTGTTCGACTGGTTCTGCCTCACTACCACTGTTGGTAAGGGCCATGGACGACACTCCGATAAGCGCGCGGTGCTCTACGCTTGCTGCGATGCGATATCAAGTGCCCCAACGTGATGGCTGCCATGTCCGCAAAGCGAGGCTTCCATCCCTACCACCCACAGGCCTTCAGAAATCTTTTGACCGTACCGGCCATGCCATACTCCAACGCATCGGCTGTCAACCCATGTCCGATCGACACTTCGGCCAATGCCGGGATGCGCTTTGCCAATGCCGGCAGGTTGTTCACCACCAGATCATGCCCGGCATTGACCTGAAGCCCGGCGGCAAGCGCGGCATCGGCGGTTTTTCCCAATCTTTCCAGCTCCTTCGCCGCTTTTGCCGAATCGGAATGATAGCTGCCATACGGCCCGGTGTAGAGCTCGATCCGGTCGGCGCCGGTGTCGCGCGCGGCCTTCATGCCTGCCGGATCCGGGTCGGAAAACAACGACACGCGAAAGCCCCCCTTTTTCAGGCGTTTGACGATCGGTGTCAGGAACGCCGCCTCGGCGGCGAAGTTCCAGCCATGGTCGGAGGTGGCCTGGGCAGGGTCGTCGGGCACCAGCGTCACCTGCTCCGGCTGGTGCTTTTCCACAAGCGCCAGGAAATCCTCGCTCGGATAGCCCTCGATGTTGAACTCCGCCTGGGGGAATTCGTCGTCGATCAGCGCCCTGATCTCCGGCAGGTCGGAATGCCTGGTGTGCCGCTCGTCGGGCCGCGGATGCACTGTCAGCCCATGCGCGCCCGCGGCAAGGGCGATGCGTCCGAGCCCGGTGACGCTTGGCCACGGCAGGTCGCGCCGGTTGCGCAGCATGGCGATGGCATTGAGATTGACGGAGAGTTTTGCAGGCATGGCTTCTCGGATCCGGATGTATTTGCGGCCCTCTATACCGCCTTTGGCGGGAACAGACAGGGGGTTTCCGGTGTTCCAGAGGGACGTATAATATCCAGCAAGAGGAAGACCTGTGAATTATCTTGAAGCCGTGCCGGCGGTTCGCCGCATCGACACCGACCGCGACGACCTGTTCGCCATCGACGTCGTCGGCCATGTCACGGCGGCCGATGCGGAAAACCTGTTCGGTTTGCTGGAGGCGGCTTACGCGCTGCACCCGAAAATCGACGTGTTGGTGCGCCTCGTCGACCATGATGGCGTCGATTGGGCCGATGTCTCGGACGAAACGCTTGAACAGGGCACGGCCCATGCCGTGGAGCATGTCGGCCGCTGTGCGGCGGTCGGCGAGCCGAATTGGGTACCCAGCGCGCAGAGCTTGCTGCCTGCTTCCTCGCCCGCCGACCTCAGGCATTTCGAGGCAGAGGACGAAGCATCCGCCTGGGAATGGCTCGGCGCCAGACCGCTCGCCCCACGCTGACGCAGTCCCGGGTTGCTCGATCGGCCTATCTGACAATCGTCAGCCGTTCGGCCGCGCGCGTGATTGCGGTGTACAGCCAGCGCTGGCGGGTTTCTTTGAACGCCCAGCTTTCGTCGAAAAGCACGATCTCGTTCCACTGCGAGCCTTGCGACTTGTGCACGGTCAGCGCGTAGCCGTAGTCGAAATCGTCGAAGCGCTTTTTCTGCTGCCAGGGAATGTCGGCGTCCGGATCCTCGAACGCCGCCTTGAGCAGCTTGATCTTGGCGACGCCGCGGTCCGGATCGTCCTCCTCCGGTGAGACCAGCAAATTGATGCCGGGTTTCACCGTCTCGCGCGACGAGGTCATTACCTTCCACAGCGAGCCGTTGAGCAATCCCTTGGCCGGGTCGTTACGCAGGCAGACGAGCTTGTCGCCAGCCTGAGGGTAGTCGGCATTGAATCCCTTCAGCTCGCGCAGCCGCTGATTATAGCGACGCCGCGTCCTGTTGGTGCCGACCAGCACCTGGTCCGCCTTCAGCACCAGTTCCTGGGTGACGTCTTCCTTGCCGATCACCTGCGCCGTGCCATAATCGCCGCGCATGAATTCGCGCCCCTCGCGCACGTCGAGCGCCAGCCGGATGATCGGGTTGTCGCGCGCCTGCCGGTGGATTTCGGTGAGCAGAATATCCGGCTCATGCTCGGTGAAGAAGCCGCCGCCCGAGATCGGCGGCAGCTGGCCGGGATCGCCGAGAACAAGGATCGGCGTGCCGAAACTCATCAGGTCGCGGCCAAGCTGCTCGTCGACCATCGAACATTCGTCGATGACGACGAGCTTGGCCCGCGAGATCGGGCTTTGCCGGTTGAGCGAAAAGGTCGGCGATATCGAGGTCTTGCCGGTCACCTCATCCGCTACCGATTCCTCGCCCTTCGGCCGGTAGATCAGCGAATGGATGGTGCGGGCATTGACTGCGCCCTTGGAACGGAGCACCTGCGCCGCCTTGCCGGTGAAGGCTGCGAATTGCACCTGGCCGTCGACATGTTCGGCGAAATAGCGCGCCAGCGTCGTCTTGCCGGTGCCGGCATAGCCGAACAGCCGGAAGAGCTGCGGTTTTCCGGCCTTGAGCCAGGTGGCGACCGCTTTCAGCGCATCGTCCTGTTGAGGAGAGAATTCCATCAGCGCGAGAGACCGGATTCGCGAGGGAAAGACAAGGCCGCTGGCCACTAACCAAGTTCGTCGACAGCGGGCCGCACCGCCAATGACGCAAACTATCAGGCAGAGGTCGGAACGTAAAGAGAACGAAGTCGAGCCGCCACGACCTAGCCGGTCGGGCTGCCACGACCTTCGGTCGGGCTGGGATCGTTCTCGAGCAGGATCGGCTTGCCATGCGGCGTTGCATGCGCGGCGCGTTCCCACGCGGCAGCGAGCGCATCGACGTCGTCCTTGCCGGCGACGCCTTTGGCCGACAGCAGATTTTCCAGCGCCGCCAGCCAGTGCTCGTAATAATCGTGGCCATCGCTGGCGGCACGCGGTTTCTTGACCTCCACGGACAAGGCGTCCGCCCATTCGCTCCAGGAAAACAGGCCCTTGTCGTGCAGGGCGACCGTCATGGCGAAGGCCTCCGCTTGCCATGGCTCGGCGAAGACCGGCGCATCGACGCCAGCAGGCAGCGTGGCAGCGCCCGATTTCGCCTCACGCCGGCTCAAGATAGCTCTCCCAGGCGTCAATCGACACGGTCAGCGTCGGGTCGGCGCCCTCGCCCCAGATCTCCGCGCCGTCAAAAACTATGGTATAGACCCATTGCGGGTTTTCGCCCTGGCCATGCGCATTGGTGTCGGGGAACACAAATCCATCGCGCACCGCCTCGACGGCGCCCTGCTTGCCGCGTGCGTAGCGCGGCAGCCTTGTGTGGCCGGCCGGATGGAAATTCTTCGTCCGCACGAGGTCGCCAGCCTTGAACCGCGCCGGTGTGGCAACCGGCCGGTCGCAGGGGCCGCCCTTAGCCAACACATCACGCACGTTTTCGGCCCTCAGCACCCGCTTTGGCGTCGCGGCAGGATCGACCGCCTTGCCCGCGGCCAGATCACGGTCGCTGACAAAACCATGCCGCTTCAGCAAGGTTTCGAGCGCCTTGATCCAGATCTCGTAGTAGCTGGAGCCATAATAGTCGGCGGGATGCAGCGATTCCCGCGCATGCCGGCTCTCGTCGATGGTCCAGGCGCCCATGGCGCCGGCGCACAAGGTCACGCCAAGCGCCCGCCTTTCCCAGGCGGCATGGAAATAGGGTTCGTCCTTTTCGGCTGCGACCGGCCCGAACCCCATCTGCCCGCCAAGATCCTGCGGCCCGTTCATGCCGGCTCCCGCGCCAGTCCGGTGCCGATCATCGCGTCGCGCGTCACCAGATCCGCCAGCAGCTCCTCGCTCCAGCCATCGGTGCCCTTCGGCCGCATCGGCACGACCAGGTAACGCAGCTCGGCGGTAGAATCCCACACCCGGATCTTTGTCGTTGCCGGCAAGATCAGCCCGAATTCCTCGAGCACGCCGCGCGGATCTATGACCGCGCGCGAACGATAGGGCGGCGCCTTGTACCAGACAGGCGGCAGGCCGAGCACCGACCACGGGTAGCAGGAGCACAGCGTGCAAACGACGAGGTTGTGCGTGTCCGCCGTGTTGAACACCGCCTGCATGTGCTCGCCTTGCCGGCCGGTGTAGCCGAGTGAACCGATCGCCGCCGTCGCGTCGCGTTTCAGCCAGGCGGCAAAGTCAGGCTCGACCCACGCCTTCGCCACCACCTTGGCGCCGTTGCGCGGACCGATTTTTGTCTCATAGGTGTCGACGATCACGTCGATCGCGGCCGGATCGATCAGCCCTTTCTGGGTGAGGATCGTCTCCAGCGCGCGCACCCGGGCGGCAAAAGGATCAAGTTCGTTGTCGTGGTTATGGGACATGGCCGTAAATTACGGCTGCAAGCATTCCACCGCAAGCGCCACGGCTTGGGCCAGCAGACATCGGGCGCACCGACGACCTTGCGGCTTCTATTCCGCTGCCGCCCTCTGCGGCTCGCCTTGCAACGTCAAGAAGCCTTCGACACGCCGTGGTTCGGTGGTCATATCTGGTGTAACTCGCAGCCTCGTGCCGCGGTTTCACCAAATAGAATAGAAGGCGCCGAAGGCAGTGCACAACAAAGCGACAACTACCGCAGCATCGGCCACAGTGTCGCTGCCAGCAGCACGCCCATGGCGATGTTGAACCATTTAAGCCGCACCGGGTCCGACAGAAAACCGCGCAGCGCCATGCCGAAGCCTGCCCACACCGAAACACTCGGCAAATTGACGACGGTGAAGGCTATCGAGATCAACGCCACCGAGAGAAACGGATGCTCCGGAATGGCATAGACGGCCATGCCGGTGATCGCCATCACCCACGCCTTGGGATTGACCCACTGGAACGCTGCCGCATCGATGAACCGCATCGGTCGCGACTTGGCCTCGCCCTTGCTGCTGAGCGAACGCGACACGGCGATCTTCGAGGCGAGATAGAGCAGGTAGACGCCGCCCGCGATCTTCAATCCGGTGTGCAGCACCGGAAACGCAGTCAGCACCGCGCCCAGCCCGAAGCCGACGGCAAGCAACAGCACGAGGAAGCCGATGCTGATGCCCAGCATGTGCGGAATGGTTTTGGCGAAACCGAAATTCACGCCGGAAGCCAGAAGCATGAAGTTGTTCGGACCAGGAGTGATCGAGGTCACGAAGGCATAGACCAGCAAGGCAAGGAACGCATCGAGGGTCATTGGCTTCTCCCAAGCAGGTCAGCAATATTGTCCTTTTACCTCAGACGCACAAAGGCCACCTCGCGGCGGCAGCCGGGCCAGAAGGTCAGGATCAAGCCGACAGAATAAATACGGGCGGTGCCAGAGCACTGGACCCAAAGCGCCGGATGATCACATCCCTTGCGGGCCGCGGTTCAACGCCGCCACGCCGGTGCGGCAGATTTCGACCAGGCCGAGCGGTTTCATGATGGCGATGAACTGGTCGATCTTGGAGCCTTTGCCGGTGATCTCGAAGATGAAATGCTCAGTGTTGGCGTCGATGACGCTGGCGCGGAAGGCATCGGCCAGCCTCAGCGCCTCGACGCGGCCTTCGCCGGTGCCGGCCACTTTCACCAGCGCGAGTTCTCGCTCCAGCGGCCGTTCCTGGCCGAGCTCGTGCGAGCGCACGGTGAGATCGACGACACGGTGCACCGGCACGATGCGCTCGAGCTGGTGCTTGATCTGCTCCAGCACATGCGGCGTGCCGCGCGTCACGATGGTGATGCGCGACAGATGCTTCTCATGTTCGGTTTCGGAGACCGTCAGGCTCTCGATATTGTAGCCGCGCCCGGAAAACAGGCCGATGACCCGGGCAAGCACGCCCGGCTCATTATCGACCAGCACGGACAGCGTGTGAGTCTCCGGCTTTTCAGTTTCCTTGGCGATGAAGTAGGCCGAGCCGGTCGGTTGAAGCTGTGCGTTCATGACATGAATCTCGATTTCAAACTTTTGAACTGTTTTTCTGTTTCCACACTGCTTCTTCCGACAGCCCTGCCTCGGTTTGAGCGTTAGGCGTTACACCAGTTCCCTGCCCTTGGCGTCGATGGCGTTGGCCACCGCCTCGTCCGTCGCCTCGTCAGGCAGAAGCATCTCGTTATGCGCCTTGCCCGACGGGATCATCGGGAAGCAGTTGGCAAGTGTCGCCACCCGGCAGTCGAAAATCACCGGCTTCTTCACCGAAATCATTTCCTTGATTGCGTCGTCCAGTTCGTCCGGCTTCTCGCAGCGAATGCCGTGGGCGCCATAGGCTTCGGCAAGCTTGACGAAATCCGGCATCGCTTCGGTGTAGGAATGCGACAGCCGGTTGCCGTGCAGAAGCTGCTGCCACTGCCGCACCATGCCCATATACTGGTTGTTGAGGATGAAGATCTTGATTGGCGCTTCGTGCTGCACCGCGGCACTCATCTCCTGCATCGTCATCTGCACAGAGGCGTCGCCGGCAATGTCTATGACCAGCGCATCCGGGTGCGCGATCTGCACACCGAGCGCCGCGGGCAGGCCGTAGCCCATCGTGCCGAGCCCGCCGGAGGTCATCCAGCGATTCGGCTTCTCGAAATGATAGTGCTGCGCCGCCCACATCTGGTGCTGGCCGACCTCGGTGGTGATGTAGGTGTCCATGTCCTTGGTCAGCGCGTAGAGCCGCTGGACGGCATATTGCGGCATGATCACATCGTGGTTCATCTTGTAGGCAAGCGAATCCCGAGCCCGCCATTTCGTGATCTGCTCCCACCACGGGTGCAGCGCCTTCTTGTCGGCCTTGGCGGTCGCACGCCACAGCCGCACCAGATCCTCCAGCACCCGGCCGACATCGCCGATAATAGGCACATCGGTATGGACGTTCTTGTTGATCGACGACGGATCGATATCGATATGGATCTTCTTCGAGTTCGGCGAGAACGCGGTGAGCCGGCCGGTGATGCGGTCGTCGAAGCGCGCGCCGATGCAGATCATGACGTCGCAATCATGCATCGCCATGTTGGCTTCATAGGTGCCGTGCATGCCGAGCATGCCCATCCAGTTCTTGCCCGAAGCCGGATAGGCGCCAAGGCCCATCAGCGTCGAGGTGATCGGGAAGCCGGTTAGGTCGACCAGCTCGCGCAGCAAATGGCTGGCTTCCGGGCCGGAATTGATGACACCGCCGCCGGTATAGAGGATCGGCCTTTTGGCGTTGGCCATCAGCTCGACCGCCGCCTTGATCTTTTCCAGATCGCCCTGGACCTTAGGCTGATAGCTCGTGCGCGGCGCCGTCTGTGGCGGCACATAGATGCCCTTGGCGAACTGCACGTCCTTCGGGATATCGACGACGACCGGACCGGGGCGTCCTGTCGTCGCGACGTGGAAGGCCTCGTGGATGATTGCCGCGAGCTCGTTGACATCCTTCACCAGCCAATTGTGTTTGGTGCAGGGGCGCGTGATGCCGATCGTGTCGCACTCCTGGAACGCGTCCGAGCCTATCAGCGAGGTCGGCACCTGACCGGTCAGGCAGACCAGCGGGATCGAATCCATCAGCGCATCCTGCAACGGCGTCACCGCGTTGGTGGCTCCCGGCCCCGATGTCACCAGCATGACGCCGGCCTGGCCGGTCGAGCGCGCATAGCCCTCCGCCGCATGACCCGCGCCTTGCTCGTGACGGACGAGGATGTGCTCGACCTCGTCCTGTTGGAAGATTTCATCATAGATCGGGAGAACCGCGCCGCCCGGATAGCCGAAAACATGCTTGACGCCATTGTCCTTCAGCGCCTGCACCACCATTTCGGCGCCAGTCATTTCGGTTCTTGGCATTTCGCGCCGTTCGTTCCGTCCACTGCTCATCGGTCTGGTCCCGTACTGTCCGCCATCGGGCGATTGCTGGTCGTTTAGTCGTGTTTCGGGCAATAAAAAAGGCCCCCGAGGGAGCCTGTGTCTGCGCATGGGAGGTTTTCGCCCGGCGGTTACACCGCCTTGCCCACGCGCTTTCCTACTACGAGAATGAGTGCCGTTTTCATGGTGGCGGACAATAGAATTGGTTTTGCGCCGCTGTCAACGGGGAATGTGCACGACGCCAAAAGGCTTTGAACCCGGCCGTATCAGACGCGCCGGTTGTCCATCATCGCATCGAGCCAGCTATTTTTGCCACAAGACACCGCTCCGGTACGATCGCCGGCAGTACAAAGCTCCGCGATCGGCCCGATAAGCCATTGAAACCACGCCAAACTATTTGACGACGTGACGCGGCGCACAGTTTGCCGCGATACTCCGGTCAACCGGGCTGGGAGGGTCCGGCAAGCCGCGATAACGACCAGGACTTCACGGGAGGAAATTTGATGCTCGACAAGGCCCCAGCCGAGAAACTGTCCGACCTGCTCGACCAATTCGGCGCAGCGCTTGCCGCCGGCAACGTCGACAAGGCGGTCGGGTGCTTTCAGGAAGACTGCTATTGGCGCGACCTGGTGACCTTCACCTGGAACATCGAGACCATGGAAGGTCGCGACCAGGTGCACGACATGCTGACGAGCCAGCTGGCGAAGACAAGACCTTCGAACTGGGCGATCGCCAAGGGCGAAGACGCCACCGAGAGCGACGGGCTGCTCGAAGGTTGGATCAGTTTCGAAACGGAAGTTGCGCGCGGCTTCGGCCATATCAGGCTGAAGAACGGCAAGATATGGACACTGCTCACCACCATGGTCGAGCTGAAGGGTCATGAGGAACCCGCCGGCTTCGCCCGGCCGTTGGGCGCCAAGCATGGTCACGGAAAAAACCGGCCGACCTGGAAAGAGGAGCGTGAGAAAGAAGCCGCCGAACTTGGCTTTGTCAGTCAGCCCTACACGCTTGTCATCGGCGGCGGCCAGGGCGGCATCGCACTCGGTGCCCGGCTGAGGCAACTCGGCGTGCCGACCATCATCGTCGAGAAGAACGAGCGTGCCGGCGATTCATGGCGCAGGCGCTACAAGTCGCTCTGCCTGCACGACCCGGTCTGGTACGATCATCTGCCCTATATCGACTTCCCGAGGAACTGGCCGGTCTTCTCGCCCAAGGACAAGATCGGCGACTGGCTGGAAATGTACACCAAGGTCATGGAGCTGAACTACTGGTCCTCCACCGAGGCCAAGAGCGCCGCCTATGACGACGAGAAAAAGGAATGGACGGTCGTCGTCCATCGCGATGGCAAGGACATAACGCTGAAGCCGAAGCAGCTGGTGCTGGCCACCGGCATGTCTGGCCGGCCCAACATCCCGAGGTTCAAGGGCATGGAGAATTTCAAAGGTGATCAGCACCATTCTGCCAAACATCCCGGTCCGGACGGCTACGTTGGCAAGAAGGTCGTCGTCGTCGGTTCGAACAATTCCGCGCACGATATCTGCGCCGCACTCTGGGAAGCCGGCATCGAGGTCACCATGGTGCAGCGCTCGACCACGCATATCGTCAAATCCGACACGCTGATGGATATCGGGCTCGGCGCGCTCTATTCGGAGCAGGCCGTGCAAAACGGCATGACCACGGCCAAGGCCGATCTCATCTTCGCCTCCCTGCCCTACAAGATCCTGCACGAATTCCAGATTCCGCTCTACGAAAAGATGAAGGAGCGCGATGCTGCCTTCTACGAGGGCCTGGAAAGGGCTGGCTTCATGCTCGACTGGGGCGAAGACGGCTCCGGCCTGTTCATGAAATATCTCAGGCGTGGTTCCGGCTACTATATCGATATCGGCGCCTCACAGCTCATCATCGACGGCGCCATCAAGCTGAAGAGCGGCGTCGGCGTGACCGAGATCAGGGAACATTCGGTCCTGCTCAGCGACGGCACCGAACTGCCGGCCGATGTCGTCGTCTATGCCACCGGCTACGGTTCGATGAACGGCTGGGCGGCGGAGCTGATCTCGAAAGAGGTCGCCGACAAGGTCGGGAAGTGCTGGGGTCTCGGCTCGAACACCACCAAGGATCCCGGTCCTTGGGAGGGCGAACAGCGCAACATGTGGAAGCCGACGCAACAGGAAGCACTCTGGTTCCATGGCGGCAATCTGCACCAGTCACGCCACTATTCGCAGTTCCTGTCGCTGCAGTTGAAAGCACGGCACGAGGGCATCGCGACGCCGGTCTACGGGCTGCAGGAGGTCCACCACACGGGATAGAAATTCGGGCTGTCACCGGCACTGGCCGATGCGCTTCCAGTAGATAAGGGTACCGGTAAGTCCACCATGCGGCTTCAATGCATAGTCCGGTATCTCACCGGCAAGCGTGAAGCCCAACCTGTCATAGAGACCGGAAGCGCCCTCCTCTGTCGCTGTATCCAGGACCAGCAGTGTGCGGCCCTTCTCGACGGCGAGGCTTTCGGCCGCCCGCATCAGGCGGGTGGCCACGCCTTTGCCGCGATGGTCGACGCGGGTCATCAGCTTGGCGATCTCGGCCCGGTGCGGCTGGTTGGGGGGACAGTCGAGCAGCAAGGTAACGGTGCCGACCAGAGCCTCGCCGTCCCAGGCGCCGAGCACAGCTCTTTCGCCCCTTGCAGCCGCAATAAGCGACTTCCTCCAGAAGGCACCTGCCGCGCCCGGCGCCAGCGGATGCATGAAACTGACCGATCCACCGGCCGCAACCGTCTCGATCAGCATATCGACCAGCATTGCGTGCGTTTCCGCAGTTTGTGTCAGAGCCTTGATTTCGATGGAACTCATGCGTGCGCTGATCCTTGAACAAGATGAAACGTCTGTGAAGTCGCGATCGTCGCTGCCGTCAGTCGGAAAGGTTGACACGCCTTCGCCTCCTGGCCCGACGAATTTCTGCGATGCGCTCCGCATCTTCTTCCTGCAGATGCCGCCCGCGCTCCAGCAGTTCGAGCGTGTATTCCTCATAGGTCAGGCCCAGCCGCTCGGCCTTGTCCAGCCGCATCAACATGACGTCACGGCCGGGCGCTTTCCAGGCTTTGGCGTGGGCTGCCTGCCAGGCAAGGAAGATGTAGGCGTCGCCCTTGCCCCATGGCGGCCCCTCATAGTCGTCAAGAGGCGGCCCGCCATTGTCGATGCGTTTCGGGCGACGCGTCATTGCCTCAGCCTCTGGCCAGCGCGACCAGATAGTCGGCGGCGGCCGGTCCCGGAGCATGGAAGGTGCAATCCGATGGCGCGCCAAGGGCCAGGCAGTCACCCGGTTCGAGGCCGTGGACGATGTCGCCCTCGGTGAATTCCAGCCGTCCGGAAATCAGCCATATCTGCTGCCTGATGAAGGCATAGGACGCTGCCGGAAAGCTCACCTTGGCCCCCGCCGGCAATTGGACCCGGATCAGTTCGAGCGGCATGTCCGAAACCGGCGAAAGATGCCGCCGGACGTAGCCGGTTGCGGGATCGCGCCAAAGCGGCTGATCGTTTTCGCGAAGCAGCCCGCCGCCTTGCAGCTCGGCCCGCGCGATGAGGGTGGAAAGCGTCATGCCGAAGGCCGCGGCGATGCGCACGAGAAGTGCCGCGGTCGGGCTCGTCTTGCCGCGCTCTATCGTGCTGAGCATGGCTTTCGAAACGTCGGACCGGTCCGCGAGCTCCGCCAGCGACCAGTCCCTCAAGGCTCTTTCGGAGCGTATTCTCTTGCCGATGGTCGAGGAGATATCGTTCGCTATATCAGCCATTCATCCGGTATATCGAAATTTTGGAGTCGAGCAAGGGGCCGATCGGTCCAATTTTTGCGAATGGTTTAATGTCCCCTACACCATCCGACCTCATCCCCCCTTAACCCCGTCGGTGTAAGGTCGATTGCCTGGGGAAATGGGAAACAGCCTGTCCATGTTCGTCGACCGCGAAGCCTCCGTCGGAGAGCCGACTTTGCAGGAGCGCCGCAAGGCGGAGCAGAACGACAAGCGCGTTCTGGGCAATGTCGTCCAGTGCGACGGCGCGCGCGCCACCATCAGCGCCCATGCCGCCGATGTCGAAGGCACGGTCACCGGCCATTGGAGCGTCGGCAAGATGATCTCCATCAACCTTGGCGCCACGCGAACCGTCGGGCTGGTCTACGAGGTCGGCAAATCGGATCGCGCCTGGCACAATGCGGGCCAGAACCCGATCGAGGTCAGTATCGAGCTCATCGGCGAGGTGCGCGACGGCGCGGAGCCCGGCGCCAAACCGATTTTCGACCGCGGTATCACCACCTATCCGCATATCGGCGCCATCGCCCACCGCATCCGCAGCCGCGACTTGCAGGCGGTCTATGACCTCGCCGGGCGTCATTCGATCACCATCGGCACGCTGTCACAGGATGAGGCGATCGACGCCAACATCGCCATCGACGACACGCTGGCGCGCCATTTCGCCATTGTCGGCACCACAGGCGTCGGCAAATCCACTGCTGTCTCGCTGCTTTTGCGCAAATCGATCGCCGCTCGACCCGACCTGCGCGTCCTCATCCTCGATCCGCACAACGAGTTCGCCGCGTCCCTGCCCGAGCACTGCGTCAGGCTCGATTCGACGACGCTGGACCTGCCCTTCTGGATGTTCAAACTCGAGGAATTTGCCGAAGTGCTGTTTCGCGGGCGCGAGACCGTGCCGGAAGAGGTCGATGCCTTGCGCGATCTCATTCCCGCGGCCAAGAACCTGTATCGCAACCCGAATTCGGGCACGTATCTAAAGCGCGGCACTGATGCACTGACCGCGGACACCCCGGTGCCTTATCGCGTTGTCGATCTTATCAAGCAGATCGACGAGCGCATGGGACTGCTGGAAAGCAAGAACGACCGCCCCACCCTCAAGTCGCTGAAGACGCGCATCGAATCGGCAGCCTCGGATCCGCGCTACCGCTTCATGTTCAATTCGCGGCTGATCGAAGATACGATCCACGAGACGATCGGCAATATTTTCCGCGTGCCGCACCACGGGCGCCCGGTGACCTGCTTCGAGATGGCCGGCATGCCGTCGGAAGTGGTCAATTCCGTCTGTTCGGTGCTGGCGCGCCTGGCCTTCGACCTTGCACTGTGGAGCGAAGGCCGGCTGCGGCTGCTTTTGCTGTGCGAGGAGGCACACCGCTACATGCCGGCCGATCCGCGCCTTGGTTTTGCGCCGACCCGACACGCCCTGTCGCGCATCGCCAAGGAAGGCCGCAAATATGGCTGTTATCTCGGTATCGTCACGCAGCGCCCGGGCGAGCTCGATCCCACCATCCTGTCGCAGTGCTCGACCTTTTTCGCCATGCGGCTTGCCAATGAGCAGGACCAGGCGATCATCCGCTCGGCGATCGCCGATTCCTCGGCCTCGACGCTGGCATTCCTGTCTTCGATGGGCCAGCGCGAAGCCATCGCCTTCGGTGAGGGCGTGGCGACGACCATGCGGCTGAAGTTCGAAAAAATGTCCGATGAGCTGATTCCCGGCACGGCCAAGCGCGAGGAAGCGTTGCCGTCCGAAATCGGCAATGATGTCGACCTGGTGGCGATCGTCGAAAGGCTGCGCAACGTGCCGAAACCGCAGCAGGCGATGGCCTTCGCCGAAGTCGTGGATTCCGCGCGTCAGGCCGGCGATCCCGACTACCGCAAGCCGCCCGTCCCGCGCGTCCAACCCGACGACGATTTCGACATGCGTTATGGCCTGAAACCCGCAACCTTCGGCCTACGCCCGCAAAACGATTGAGCCCAGCGGCCGATGAATTCTGAAGACTTTGTCAGTCTCTAGACGAGGCAAATCCCGGAAGGGAATTCATCAGGCCGGATCGAATGACGTGGCTTTCGAGAACCCGGAGCGGAGTGGACATTTGAGTCCATGAGCACCGGAAGTCGAGAAAGCTGCGTCAGTCGGCCGGCCTCATGAATTCTCTCCGGGATTTCAGGCACAGACGCGGTTGCGGCCTTGCCTCTTGGCCTCGTACAGCTGGCGGTCGGCGCGGCGATAAAACTCTTCGGCGGTTTCCTTACGGTCCCAGACGGCAAGGCCGACGCTCGTGGTGATCTTCAGCCGGACATTGCCTGACAGTATCGACATGTTGGCGATCGCCTTGCGGATGCGCTCGGCGAATTTGGACAGAAGTTCGGCGTCCATGTTGGGCGTGACCACTGCGAACTCCTCGCCACCCAGGCGCGCCACCACGTCGTGATAGCGTGTCATGTCCTTGAGACAGCTGGCGACCGCGCGTAACACCTGGTCGCCGACATCATGTCCGTGGGTGTCGTTGACCTGCTTGAAATGGTCGAGATCAAGGATCATCAGCCCGACCGGCTTCTCGATGCGGCGGAATTCCTCGAGATATTCCTTCAGTGCATCGTCGAAATAGCGCCGGTTCTGCATGCCGGTCAGGCCGTCGGTCAGCGCCGCGTGCTCCAGCGTTTCCGAACGGGCGCTGAGCGAAACCGTCATGGCGCGCAGCTTGCCTTCTTCTGTCGCCTGCTTGCGGATCAGCGGGTAGATGAAGAAAATCCCGAAGAACAAGGCAGTCGCCAAAAGGACGCCGGTCCCAAACAACAGCTTGTTGAGATAAATGATCTCATCGACCCTGGCGGGTGTATGAACCTCTTCGGCGAAGGCTTGCAGAAGCCCATAGGCGTGAAGCGTCACCAGGCCGGCGGCCAGGATCACGAAGATGAAGACGAAAAAGGCTGATTCCGCCTTGTGAAAACGCATCTGCTCCCCGTTGGAAAATTTCCAAAGACGTTATGGCATGGACGGGCTTACGGAGGGTTAATTAGGACAACTTCAACGGGAAGCCTCCCCTCAAAGTCAACTTTTCAGGTTGCACTGGAAAGGATATCCGAGATCGTGGATCCCGCACGATCATCGGGGCGCAATCGCAGCCATTCCGGACCCAACTGATGCCTGAACCAGGTCGCCTGGCGCTTGGCGTATTGTCGCGTCGCGATCTTCGCGCGTTCGATCGCTTCGGCAAAACTCAACTCGCCGGCCATTGCGGCCTGCAGTTCGCGAACGCCGATCGCTTTCATCGCCGGCAAGTCGGGATCGAGGCCAAGATCGGTCAGCCGCCTGACCTCGTCGAGAGCACCCTTCTCCAGCATGCGGTCGAACCGCGCCTCGATCCGCTCCACCAGTGCCGCTCGGTCCGGTTCGATCACAAAGAAGCGCGTGCTCGCCCTGTCGATCAGTGGGCGGCCGCGCGCCGCCTGCCATTCCAAGATGGAACGGCCCGATGCGTCGAGCACCTCCAGCGCCCGCACGATGCGCTGGCCGTCGGTCGGCTTCAGCATCATGCCGGCTGCGGAATCCTCGCGCAGCAGGATGCGGTGCAGCTTGGCCGCCCCCTGCTCCTGGAGTTCGTAGCGCCAGCGATCACGGATTGACTGCGGAATGTCGGGCATTTCCGAAATGCCTTCCGCAAGCGCCCGGAAATAAAGCCCGGTACCACCGACGAAAATCACCGGCGGTTCGAACAACGTACCGTCGTCGATGAGCTTCATCACGTCGCGCAGCCAGGCGCCGGTGGAATAGGCGGTGGAGGGATGGACATGTCCGTAGAGGGAATGCGGGACGCGGGCGAGTTCGGCAGCAGTCGGCCGCGCCGTCAGCACGTCGAGCACCGAATAGCCTTGCATGGAATCGGTGTTGACGATGACGCCGCCATTGCGCTCCGCGAGGTCGACCGCAAGGGCGGACTTGCCGCTGGCGGTCGGCCCGGCTATCAGGATCGCGTTGTTAACGCGGCCCTCGCCCGCCTGCCCGCCGGAATTTTCGATGCCGCTGATCGCCACGCTTGTGTCCCATCCCGCCGGCCGCGCATTGTCACCGGCGCTTGCGAATATGGTGTCACGGTCGGTCGGCGCAAGCACCGTTCGCTGGCTGGCCGAAGGCATCGCCTGCGAGTTCGCTTTGCCCGAGGCGGCCGAAGCGGCTGAAACGACCGCCAGCCTGCGCGCCGTGCTCGCACCCGAACCGGTCGACGTGATTGTCCAACAGGCCGAGGGAAGGCGGAAGAAAATCCTCATCGCCGATATGGATTCGACTGTTATCGACCAGGAGTGCATCGACGAGCTTGCCGACGAGATCGGGGTCAAGGACTACGTGGCCGCCATCACGGCGCGATCGATGAATGGCGAGATCGCTTTCGAGCCGGCCTTGCGCGAGCGGGTGGCGCTGCTGAAAGGCCTCGACACCACCGTGGTCGACCGCGTCATCGCCAACCGCTTGACGCTGGCTTCCGGTGGCCGCGCGCTTGTCCAGACCATGCGGGCCAACGGCGCCTGGACTGCACTCGTGTCGGGTGGCTTCAACGTCTTCACCTCCCGCATCGCAGCCATGCTCGGCTTTCAGGAGAACCGCGCCAACCGCCTCATCGAGCAGGACGGCCGCTTCACCGGGCTGGTGGCCGAGCCGATCCTGGGGCGTGCCGCCAAGGCCGATGCGCTGCTCGAGATTTCGGCGCGCCTCGGGCTGACGACCGCCGACGCCATTGCTGTCGGCGACGGCGCCAACGACCTCGACATGATCCGCCTTGCCGGCGCCGGTGTGGCACTTCATGCCAAGCAGGTCGTGGCGGCGGAAGCAAAATTCCGCATTGACCACTGCGACCTGACCGCGCTGCTCTACCTGCAGGGCTACCAGCGGGAAGAGTTTGTGGAGTGAAGCCGATCCGTACCGAACGCCTGATCCTGCGCAACTGGGAGGATCGCGACCGCGATCTCTTCTACCGCATCAATTCCGACGAACGCGTCATGGAATTCTTTCCATTTCGCCGCGACCGCGCCCAAGCCGACGCGAAGATGGATGGATTGCGCGCCATCATCGACCGCGACGGTTTCGGCTTCGCAGCCGCCGAGATCGCCGTCACCGGCCAATGCATCGGCTTCGCCGGTATAACCCGAACCGACTATTTGCCCTTCTTACCCGCCGGCACCGTCGAGATCGGCTGGCGGCTGGCGCCCGAATTCTGGGGCCATGGCTATGTCACCGAGGCAGCCGAGGCCTGGCTCGCCTATGGCTTCGAAACACTTGGCCTCGACGAAATCGTGTCCTTCGCCGTCAGGGATAACAGCCGGTCCACCGCCGTCATGGAACGCCTAGGCATGGTCGCCGACCCGGCCAGCGATTTCGATCACCCCGGCATTCCGGACAGCCACGCCAGGCTCAAGCGGCATGTTTTCTACAGGCTGACAGGCAAGGATTGGCAGGCAAGAAAAAAGGCGGCTCGCTAGCCGCCCTTTCTCAAAATCAAAGTGTTGCGCCTTTACCGGACTCAATCCATCCGGATCGTAACAAACCGCAATTCGCCGGTCTTTGAAGCAAGCATCAGCAGCGCGTTCTTGCGTCCCTGCTCCTTCAACGCAGCAATCCGGTCCGTGACATCCTTGGGCGTGGCGACCGATTCCTGCGCGATTTCGGTGATCACCTCGCCGGCCTGGATGCCGCGTTCGGCGGCGGCCGAATCCTTGGCGACTTCGGTGATGACAACGCCGGAGACTTCGGCGGCGATGCCGAATTTCGTCCGCGTCTCATCGTTGAGCTCGCCAACGGTCATGCCGAGCACGGAAGCCGTCGAAACGGCAGGCGCCTCGTCGCCATTGTCCTTTTCGGTGTTGCCGTTCTCGCCGCTGGCAAGCTTTTCGCCATCTTCGAGCCGGCCAAGCGTCACCTTCACGGTTTGCTCGACGCCCTTGCGCACGATGACCACGTCGACAGCCTTGCCGACCGTGCTCTCCGCGACAACGCGCGGCAGGTCGCGCATTTCATTGACGTCCCTGCCGTCGAACTTGATGATGACGTCGCCCGCCAGGATGGTGCCGTTGTCGACAGGCCCGCCCTTGATGACGCCGGCGACCAGCGCGCCCTTGGCGGTGGCCATGCCGAGGCTTTCGGCAATGTCGTCCGTCACCGGCTGGATGCGCACGCCGAGCCAGCCGCGCCGCGTCTCGCCGAACTGGCGGAGCTGGTCGACGACGCCCAACGCAAGCTGCGAGGGAATGGAAAAGCCGATGCCGATCGAGCCGCCGGACGGCGAGATGATCGCCGTGTTGATGCCGATCACCTCGCCGTCGCTGTTGAACAGCGGCCCGCCGGAATTGCCGCGGTTGATTGCGGCATCGGTCTGGATGAAGTCGTCATAGGGACCGGAATTGATGTCGCGGTTGCGGGCCGAGACGATGCCGACCGTCACGGTGCCGCCGAGGCCGAACGGATTGCCGATCGCCATCACCCAGTCACCGACGCGCATCTTGCTGGAATCGCCGAATTTCACCGCCGTCAGTTTGTGCCCTTTTGGATCGACCTTCAGCACCGCCACGTCGGTCTTGGTGTCGGTGCCGACCAGCGTCGCCTTCAGCGTCACGCCGTCAGAGAAATTCACCTCGATGTCGTCGGCATCGGCGATCACGTGATTATTCGTCACCACGATGCCCTGCTCGGCGTCGACCACGAAGCCGGAGCCCAGCGACTGCACATTTTGCGAGGGGTTGCCCTGTTCGCCGGGACGGTTCTTGAAGAAATCGTCGAAGAAATCCTGGAAGGGCGAGCCCTCCGGAAGCTGCGGCATCGGTACCGCGCCCGGGCCTTCGGTGCCCTTCACCCTCTGCGAGGTCGATATGTTGACCACGGCGCCGAGCAGGCCCTGCGCGAGATCGGCGACCGAAGCCGGGCCGTCGGCGGCGGCCGCAGGCGTCACCAGCGACGGGACGGTAGCGGCGCCGATAAGAAGTGCTGCAGCACCCGCGGTGAACGTCCGCCTCGCCGCGCGCAAAAACCTGTTGGATGTCATCGAGAAGTCTCCCGGTGTCTCTGAGAAGAAAAGCGCTCGCCGAAAACGCTGCGTCGAACCATGTTGGCAAGAAATACGGCACGTTTGCGGCTATGGCTATCGGCGGAGGATAAAACCTCCGTTATCCCGAAATCATAAACCGTCATCCACCCCGCACCAGCCAGACGAGGCCGACGCCAACGGCGATGGCAATCAGCCCGGCGACCCGCAGCGCATTCTCCGGCATCGACAGAACTTCGCCGGCAAGTTTCTTGGCGAGGCCGGGAAAGCCGCCATAGACCAGGCCCTCCACGACGAGAACCAAGCCTATTGCCGCCAGAAAATCCTGCACCGGCCGTTACTGGCCGGTGCCTGGCTGCGCTGCCGGTGCAGCAGGTGCTGCGGGCGGCGCTGCCGGCGCCGCGCCGGCGGGATTGCGGAAGAAACGGAAGAATTCCGAATTCGGCGACAGCACCATCGTCGTCCCGGTACTGTCCAGCGCCGTGCCGTAGGCATTCATCGACCGGTAAAAGTCGAAGAAGGCTGGATCGCGCTGGTAGGCATTCGCGAAGGTGGCGCTGCGTTGAGCTTCGCCTTCACCACGCAGGATTTCAGACTCCCTCCGTGCCTCGGCGACGATCTCCACCACTTCGCGGTCGGCGCGAGCCCTGATGCGCTGCGCCGCCTCGTTGCCGCGCGCCCTCAGCCGCTCGGCTTCGGCCAGGCGCTCAGCCTTCATGCGGTCATATGTCTGTTGCGAGACTTCCGCCGTCAAATCGGTTCGGCGAATGCGGACATCGTCGATCTGCAGGCCGAGCGACGTGGCGTGGGGCCTCAGCTGGTCGCGCACTTCACGCATCATCACGGCTCGCTCTTCCGAGAGCGCCGCCTCGAAGTCGCGCAAACCGTAAACCCGACGCAAGGCGGCGTCGAGACGCGTCCTCAACCGTGCCTCGGCTAGTTCGATCTGGCCGGATACCGCGGAGCGGAACACGCGCGGATCGGAGATCCGATAAGCGATGAAGGCGTCGACCTCATAGAACTTGCCGCCTGAAACCTGGACGCGGATGTTGTCGAGGTCGAAGCGCAGCACCCTGTTTTCGATCAACTGCACGCTGTCGGCGTCGAAGAAGGCGAACGGCGCCTTGAAATAGATGCCCGGCTGGCTCTTGACGTCGACGATTTCGCCGAACCTGAGCACCAGCGCCTGCTGGCGCGCATTGACGACGAAGACCGATGAATAGAGCAGGAACAGGATAACCGCGGCGATGACGGCGATGATGGGAAGACGGTTGGCCATCACTGGGTTCCTCCGAGGACCGGCGCCGGCGCCTTCTGCTGCAGTGCAGGCAGCGGCAGATAGGGAACGACCCCTGGTCCGCCGCCTTGCTCGATAATGACCTTGCTGGAATCCTTCAGAACCCTCTCCATCGTTTCCAGATAAAGCCGCTGGCGCGTCACATCCGGCGCCTTGGCGTATTCGTCATAGACCGAGATGAAGCGCTGCGCCTCGCCTTCGGCCTCCTGCACGACCCGGTTCTTGTAGCCGGCCGCCTCCTCGCGGATCTGTGCGGCCTCGCCGCGCGCCTGGCCGAGCTTCTGGTTGGAATACTGGTTGGCCTGCTCGACGAACTTGTCCTCGTCCTGTTCGGCGCGCTGCACCTCGTCGAACGCGTCGGCCACTTCGCGCGGCGGTGCGGCATCCTCGATCGAAATCGCGTTGACGTTCAGGCCGGCCTTATAGCCGTCCAGCGTCGTCTGGATGATTTCGCGTACGGACGCCGCAATGCCCTCGCGATCATCGCGGAAGATGTCCTGCGCCGGCCGCCGACCGACCGCTTCGCGCATGGCGCTTTCGGCGACCTGCCGCAGCAT
The DNA here is from genome assembly GCF_055811385.1 of Mesorhizobium sp. WSM4849. NCBI lineage: Bacteria > Pseudomonadati > Pseudomonadota > Alphaproteobacteria > Hyphomicrobiales > Phyllobacteriaceae > Mesorhizobium > Mesorhizobium sp. WSM4849. The sequence goes on along the minus strand of NZ_JBVVPW010000003.1, from coordinate 227,751 downwards.
GCCGTCGGGATCGGACACGTCGAACAGATAGGCCCTTGGATCGGAGACCTGATAGGCCACGGAGAACTGGACGTTGACGATGTTCTGGTCGCCCGAAAGCATCAGCCCTGAACCGTTGCCGGAGGCCGTGCCGCCGCCGATGTTGACGAGTTGTTCGGCAATGTTGGCCGTCTCGACCGTCTCGATGGGCCACCAATGGAAATGCAGGCCTGGCTGCGAGAACTCCGCCTTTGGCACGCCGAACCTGAGTTCGACCGCAACCTCATCGGGCTGCACGGTATAGACCGCCTTGAACGCCCACAGCACGACAAGCGCCGCCGCGATCAGCCCGAACACGGCTGGGCTGGCGCCACCGCCACCTGGCAACGCGCGCCGCAACCTGTCCTGGCCGCGCCGGATGATATCTTCGAGATCGGGAGGCGAGCCCTGCGGACCGCCAGGCCCCTTCGGTCCCTGCCCCCAGGGTCCTGGATTGTTGCCGCCGCCCCATGGACCGCCACCGCCGCTTTTGTCATTCCAGGGCATGAATGTCCTTTCGCTTGGAATTCCCTCAAGCGCCGTTTCAACAGCGCAAAATCCAATGTGTCTTCTATAGGGATGCGAGGGCACGCTTTCAACGTAATCGGTCGTCGTCACCGCCCGTTTTGGACCGCCGCGATCCTTTATCGCCTCTCAATGCACGTCGCGGCGTCGCTCGTAAACTGAATAGCGTGTCGCATGACTATCCTTTTCACCGGCCGGAACGTCCTGCGTGCGGACAATGTGCCACAAATCCGGGTCGATCGGCGGGAAATGCGCGTCGCCGTCGACCGCGGCAAGGATATGGGTGACATGCAAGCGGTCGGCCAGCGGCAGCGCCTGGGCATAGATCTCACCGCCGCCGATGATGCAGATTTCGTCGGCGCCGGCCATGCAGCGCCCGCGCACCTTCGCCAGACTGATCGCCTCGTCGAGCGAATGCACGATTTCGACGCCCTCGGCGCGCCAGGCCTTGTTGCGGGTCACCACGATGTTGAGCCTGCCCGGCAGCGGCCGGCCGATGCCTTCATAGGTCTTGCGACCCATGATGATAGGTTTGCCCATCGTGTCGGCCTTGAACCGCTTGAGATCGCTGGAAAGCCGCCACGGCAAGCCGCCATCGCGCCCGATCACGCCGTTTTCGGCGATGGCGACATAGATCGCGACGTCCATCAGCCGCCGCTCCCGCCATCGCCCGAAGGCGCCAGCAGCAATATGTCGATGTCGTGCTCAGGGTAGAAATTTTCTGCCGTCATCTCGAAACGCGTCGGCCCGACTTTCCTGACGTTTTCGCCACAGAACGAGACCAGGTTTTTCGGATGGCCCTTGTCGACGGTCAGCTTGAACTTGCCGATGGAGCCCGTCGCCCAGTTGCCGCCAGTGGTCAGGATATAGGCGATGCGGTTTTCGAAGTATCTCGGGGTGCCGTCGGGATTGCCCTTCGCCGCCTTGCGGATCGCATTCTCGAACGTGCCGTCCATGCAGTAACGGGTCTTGTAGGCGGCGTATTGGCCCTGGAACTGGCCGTCATAGAAGAAGCTGACCGAGGACGTGCCGCCGACGCTCGGCTTGTAGCTGTGGGCGACGTGGACTGCGCTGTTGGCTGGAAACGTCGCGCGCCACCAGTAGGTCGAGCGCAATTGCCAAAACGGCACATAGACGGTCTTCATGCCTGAACCGTCGTCGGCGGTGTCCTCGATGATGAGGCCGCGATCGATCCAGTCGTCGGCAACCGCTTGCGGCAGCTTTGCCAATGCCGCCCTGGCAGCGTCGCCGAACGGGTAGAACGGCACGTTTTGCGCCTTCAAATCGGCGCTGATGTCGATGCCGAGCGCAAACGCCTTCTGCTCGAGCTGCGGTTTTGCCGCCACGCCGTCGATCGTCACCTCGAAGCCGAGGAAATTGTCGCTCTGGCCGTCGGGGATCGCCGGCATCTCGTTCGGATCGCCTTCGATGTCGGGCATCGGAAAGGCGACGATCGCGTCGACATCCTTGTCGGTGTTGTTTCGGAAAACGTAGTCGACCATCACCTTTTCCGGCGAGATGTAGAGGTCCTCACTCTCCATGGCGACCGCGTCGCTGCGCGACAGGATCAGACCGCCCGTTCCCAATTCGGCGATCGAATCATTGGCGAATACGGGCGTGGCCGAGAGTGCCAGCACGGCGGTCAAAACATAACGGAACATGGAAGCTCCTTTGGCGAGATGCCGGTATGACTCTATCGCACCAGCCCGACAATCGGAATCGATTTTCGAAAAGCACGATGCTGGGATTAAAGGTGTTAGAGCGTACTTTGTGCGTCCGATTGGCCGCACGTCGCTCTAGCCGTTTCAACGTGGCATTTCAAAGCCCTTCCGTGCACTCGTCGGCGCTTGCGCACAAGCCATGACCACCGTGCCATCACCGTGCCAGGCTTGTCTGGACAGCGACGTTCCGATCGGGCAGGAGTTCGCCCATGCGCAAGCTTCTCGTCATCGGCATCGGCGCCGGCAATCCCGACCACATGACCGTGCAGGCCATCGGCGGCTTGAACCGCGCCGACGTGCTGTTCATTCCCGACAAGGGCGCGAAAAAGAACGATCTTGCAGAACTGCGCCGCCAGATCTGCGACCGCTTCGTCACCAATCCAGGCTCGCGCCTTGTCGAATTCGACGTGCCGGTGCGGGCCGAGCCGGCGCCCTCCTACCGCTCGACCGTCGATGACTGGCACGAGGCGATCGCCGCGATCTATGAAAGCCTGATCCGCGACGAGCTTTCGCAAGATGGCTGCGGCGCCTTCCTGATCTGGGGCGATCCCTCGCTCTACGACAGCGCGCTGCGCATCCTGGAGCTTGTGCGCATGAGAGGCAATGTCGAGTTCGAGCTCGAGGTGATCCCCGGCATCACTGCCGTCCAGGCGCTCGCCGCCGGCCATAAGATGGCGCTGAACCGCATCGGCGACGCAATTCAGATCACCACCGGCCGCCGGCTTACCGAGGAAGGTTTGCCCGACAATGCCGGCAGCACCGTCGTCATGCTGGACGGTAAATGCGCATTCAACAGGCTGGACGACAAGGACCTCGTCATCCACTGGGGCGCCTATCTCGGCACGCCCGACGAGATTCTCATTTCCGGTCGCCTCGGCGATGTCGGCGACGAGATCGTAAAGACCCGCGACGAAGCCCGGCGGAAAAAGGGCTGGATCATGGACACTTATCTGCTGCGCAAGCCCGGCGAGCCAGAGGAGTAATGCATGTCGCGCTAAAGTGCGCAGCGGTTTTGCGATAACGACATGCATAAAAAAGAACCTAAAGCGCGTCGCATGAATCCGTTCAAATGCGACGCGCTTTAGGCTCGGCCGGTACAGATTCCACCGACCTCACCCAGCATCGATCTCCGCCTGCAATGCTTCCATGTGCGTCGCAGCCGCGGAAGCCGCGGCCCGTTCGATGGCGCGAAAGCGGCTGACCACTGCAAGCCCCACCGGAGTCAACTGGGCGCCGCCGCCCTTTTTCCCTCCGGTCTGCGCCGCGACCAGCGGCTTGCCGAACACCCGGTTCATGTCCTCGACGAGATCCCAGGCGTGTTTGTAGGACATTTCCATGCCGCGCGCCGCAGCCGAGATCGAACCGAAGGCGGCGATCTGCTCCAGAAGCTCGATCTTGCCCGGCCCGATGCGCCCTTCTGGATCGAGGTTTATCCGCAAGCTCAGCGACGGCATTTGCTCCTCCGCAGTCACGCCACATCCATCCTAGAAGCTCTCCGGCGATACCGCTATTCTAAAATAATATAGCGACAATCATCCGCCGGTCATCCATCCGCCTCGACAGGCAGGCCGGCGCTCGTGTTCGCCCGGTCGAAGCTTACCGTCTTGACCACCGCGTAGACGTTTCGGCCGGGCCGGAGTTTCAGCGTCTGTCGCGATTGCTTGGTGACCCGGGCAAGCACGGTTGCGCCATTGCAGTCTATGCCGATCTCGACCGTAGGCCCTTCACCCGGCTCTATCGCCACGATCGTGCCCGGCAGGATGTTGAGCGCGCTGAGACCCGTCGGCTTGTCGGTGGCGATCATCACATCGCGGGCACGGATGCGGATGCGCACCGGCGCACCGACCGGCATTGCCAGAAGCGGCACGCGGATCTCGCCCGCCGCCGAGCCAAGCACGGTCATGCCAAAGACTTCGTCGTGGCGCAGCACCGCGGTGTCCAGCACCGCGCCACCCTCCCCGCGCTCTTCCGCCGGCAACAGGTCGAGCCGCTGCATGATCGCCCCGGTCGGGCCGCAAGCGGCGACTTTGCCTTGCGCCAGCACAACGACGTCGCTTGCCAGCCGCGCCACTTCCGAGATCGAATGACTGACATAGACGATCGGGATTTTCGTCTCGTCGCGCAGCCGCTCGATGTAAGGCAGGATTTCTGCCTTGCGGGCGTCGTCGAGCGAAGCCAGCGGCTCGTCCATCAGCAACAATCTTGGACTGGCGAGCAGCGCCCGGCCGATCGCCACGCGCTGTTTCTCGCCGCCGGAAAGCTTTGCCGGCCGCCGGTCGAGCAAAGGACCGATGCCGAGCAGGTCGACCACGGCATTGATGTCGGCGTAGCGTTCCGCCGTCGGCGTGAACCAGCGGCCGTAGCGCAGATTGCTGGCCACGCTCATATGCGGAAACAGCCGCGCGTCCTGAAATACCATGCCGATGCGGCGCTTGTGCTTCGGCACGAACAGGCCCGCATCTGTATCGACCAGCACGCGGCCGTCGGCCTCGATCCGCCCCTTCTCGGGCCGGATCAATCCGGCAATCATGTTGATCAGCGTCGTCTTGCCGGAGCCCGAGGGCCCGAACAGCGCGGTCAGCCGCCCAGCGCTCCCGAAGCGGACGTCGAGCCCCAAATCTCCAAGCCGATGGCTGATATCGATTACGACCGTCATTCGATGTCCATCCGCTTGCCGACGCGCCGCGCCAGCACCTCCGACGCGACAAGTGCTGCCATCGAGATGACGATCGAGATCAGCGTCAGCCTGAGCGCTTCGGCATCGCCGCCCGGCACCTGCGTGAACGTGTAGACCGCCGACGGCAGCGTCTGCGTCTCGTTTGGGATGTTGGAAACGAAGGTGATCGTTGCGCCGAATTCGCCCATCGCCTTGGCGAAAGACAAGATCGCGCCGGTAATCAGGCCGGGCAGGATCAGCGGCAGCGTGATTGTCCCGAACACCCACAGCGGATTGGCGCCAAGCGTCCCGGCCGCCGCCTCGAATCTGCGATCGACCGCCTCGATCGACAGCCGGATCGCCCGCACCATCAAGGGAAAGCCCATGACAGCGCAGGCCAATGCGGCACCCGTCCAGCGAAAGGAGAAGACAATGCCGAAATGCTCGGCCAGAAAGGCTCCGGCCGGGCCGCGCCTGCCGAAGGAGAGCAGCAGCAGATAGCCGACAACCACCGGCGGCAGGATCAACGGCAGATGCACCAGCCCGTTGAGCAGCGTTTTGCCCCAGAATTGGCCACGGGCCAGCACAAGCGCGATCAATATGCCGGGCGGCAGGCTGGCGATCATCGCCACGGTCGCCACCTTGACGGACAGCCGGACCGCATTCCATTCGTCGGGAGTGAGGTCCAGCAACCAATTCATCTTTTGGTGTGCCTCAGTTGCTCGGCGTAAGGACCGTAAAACCTTGCGCCTTGAAGACCTCGTCTGCCTTGGCGGATTGCAGGCATTCCAGGAATGCCGGCGCATCCTTGTCCTTGGAATCCGCCATCTCGGCAACCGGGTAGACGATCGACGGGTGCGAATCCTCCGGGAAGGTGCCGATCACTTTGACGCCGGGCTCGGCGTGCGCGTCGGTGGCGTAGACGATGCCGAGCGCTGCTTCGCCTGATGAAACCAGCTTGAGCGCTGCACGCACGTTCTCGGCCTGTGCCACCTTGCCTTCGATCGAGGACCACACGCCGAGCGATTCAAGTGCGGCCTTGCCATATTTGCCGGCCGGCACCGCTTTGAAATCGCCCATGGCAAGCCTGCCATCGCCGATCAGCCCAGCAAGATCAAAACCCTTTTCGATCCTGGTTTCGACCGACGAATCCTTCGGCGCCACCAGCACGATCTGGTTGCCGAGCAACTTCGCTTCGGTATCCGGCTTGGTCAGCTTCTTGTCGGACAGATATTTCATCCAGTCGAGGTCGGCTGAGATGAAGACATCGGCTGGCGCGCCGCCCTCGAGTTGCTTGGCCAATGCAGAGCTTGCCGCATAGGAAATGATCGCCGCCTCGCCGACATCGGCCTCGCAGGCGGTGTTCACGGCATCCAGTGCGTTCTTCATGCTTGCCGCGGCGAAGACGATCAACCTGTCATCCGCGTGGGCAGCCGGCACAGCAGCGATCAACATCGTCGCGAGACCGCCAATGGCGGCCGCTTTCAATCCGAAACGCTTGCGCACCAGCATGACGCTCTCCAGGGGCTTGAAAATCCGATCGGCGCGACCCTGCTAGTCGATATATCCGCCTGAATATAACAAAGGAAGGCTTTTTGCCAGACTCAGCCCGAACAATGGCCCAGCCAATGGTCCGCTAATGGCATGCGTGTTGCCGCCACCGCTCACGATAAATAGCAGTGCATACAGCGCAACGTTGCAAGCCGAAATGGATCTAAGCATCGGATACGGTACTCGCGGCGGACGACCCAGCACCGCCACCGAGCGATTTCGAGAAAGGGTAAAGTAGAAGCGCGATGTTTGCGGCTCACACCGCGATGGGCGCCTTGATCGTCGCATCGGCGAGGTAGTTTTCCAGCCGGAAATCTTCGAACCGGAAGGCAAAGAGGTCCTTCACCTCCGGATTGATCCATAGCGTCGGCAGCGCCTTGGGCGTGCGCCGCAACTGTTCGCGCGCCTGCTCGAAATGGTTCGCGTAAAGATGCGCATCGCCCAGCGTATGGACGAAATCGCCGGGCTTCAACCCCGTCACCTGCGCCACCATCAAGGTGAGCAGCGCATAGGAAGCGATGTTGAACGGCACGCCGAGAAAGATATCGGCGGAACGCTGGTAAAGCTGGCAGGAAAGCCTGCCCTCCGAGACATAGAACTGGAACAGGCAATGACAGGGTGGCAGCGCCATGGCTTCCACTTCGGCCGGGTTCCACGCCGAAACGATCAGCCGTCGGGAATTAGGATTCTTGCGTATCTCCTTCAAGAGATTGGCAATCTGGTCGATGGCGCCGCCATGGCCGTCCGGCCAAGAGCGCCATTGCTTGCCATAGACCGGGCCGAGGTCGCCATTCTCGTCGGCCCATTCGTCCCAGATCGAGACGCCGTGATCGTTGAGATATTTGATATTAGTGTCGCCGGCCAGGAACCACAGAAGTTCATGCACGATCGACTTCAGGTGAAGCTTCTTGGTGGTGGTGACCGGAAAGCCGCGCGCCAGGTCGAAGCGCATCTGGTAGCCGAACACCGAGCGCGTTCCGGTGCCGGTGCGGTCGCCGCGATCGGCGCCGTTTTCCAGCACATGCTTTAAGAGGTCGAGATACTGGCGCATCGGCTTCTGCTCGATTCGGGGGCTCGATTCGGGTTACCGGCCATCATAACCGACTGGCTGCCGGCCGAACATGTCAAAGTGCAGAATGTTCCCACAGGCGACTACATTGTGGGCCGGCGCGGAAATCGTGCCAGCGTTCCGCTGATGCAGGATGCCTGATCCAGGACGATTGTCAGAGGCTGGCGAGCTTACCCAGATCCTTGGCGACCAGGTAATAGAACGTCACGCGGCTCTTGGTGTTGTCGGCTTCCATCGCCTTACAAGTCTTTTCGATGGCCGCGTCCGCCTTGCTGCCGTCGTCGATGCCGAGCTTTTTGGCAACCCAGTTGGTTTTGACGCGATCGAGTTCCTTGGGGTCCGTGCAGGACACCAGCGAGGAATCTCGATTCCTGAGCGCAATGCCCAAATGTTTCACGATCTTGGCGACCGCGTCGGCATCTGCCGCGGCGTCGTATTTCTTCACGTCTGCGAGATAGTCGGCCATCAAAATTCCCCTCGTCGGCGCCACGGGATCGGGTCGATGAGGGTCGTGGCGCGCTGCCGCAAAATGTACGCTAAGTCGGTAACTCCTCACCGCCGCAAGCTTCGGTTGAGACCGTTGACAAGTCAAGCCTTCCCGAGGCTGTTTGACACAACGACAAGGCATCAATTGAGGCCTTTCATTTTCCACGATCGGTCCCTATATCTGTTTCGTCGGCTCGACCGACTATGGCGATAAACAGGCGATGAAATAAGCCGTTCGGACCCGGGGGCGGTACCCGGCGCCTCCACCAAAAACCGCTTTATCGAAGAGCGGCTTTTGCTGGGGGCGAAATAGGATCGACGAAGGTGTAAAGATCGTACTTTTGCCCGGCATTGTACCACCGTTATCGGGCTAAACTTATAGTTGCCAACGACAACTATGCGGAAGCACGTCTCGCCGCGTAAGCGGTGCGATAGCTTCAATTCAAGCCCTAGTGGTTCGCACTTCTAGGCGGGGTTCGGAGGTACCTGGCAACAGAAACCTCCACTTCTTCACTTCGATTCTTACTTCCCCTCCGATCCCCATCTCCCCTCGATATTGTGACGGCAGCAGGCTTGCTGGTCGCGCTTCTTGGGCTGCGCTCTGTCGCGACGCTGTCTTGCTGGCAGATGCGGGCGGCCGGATTCGTCCAAAGGACTGAAAAATGCAAAACGATTCCGATCGATTTTTCGTGCTGACCGGCGGTCCGGGTTCCGGCAAGACCACATTGATCGAAGCCTTGCGGTCGGCCGGCCTTGCCACCTCGCCCGAAGCCGGACGCGGCATCATCCGCGATCAGTTTGGCGATAGGAGGACCGGCCCTGCCCTGGCACGATCCGGCGCAGTTCGCCGAACTGATGATGTCCTGGGAGTTGCGCTCCTATCGAGCCGCCCTCGAACAGAACGGCCCCGTCTTCTTCGATCGCGGCGTGCCGGACACTCTTGGTTATCTGCGCCTCACTGGCCTGCCGGTGCCCGACCACGTCAGCAATGCCGCCGAACGCTTCCGCTACGCCAGTCAAGTCTTCATCGCACCGCCTTGGCCGGAGATTTTTCGGCAGGACAGCGAACGAAAGCAGACCCTTGACGAGGCCGAACGCACCTATCATGCGCTGACCAGCATCTACACGGAATTGGGCTATGAACTGGTCCCGTTACCCTTGGCGCCGGTCGAGGCGCGATTGCGATTTATCTTCACCGAGGCAGGCTTGCGGCTTGAGCCCAGACGTTAAAAAGGCCGGGACTGACCCGGCCTTTTCATGCTCTCGCTGGAAAGCATCTACTCTGCAGGCGCTTCGACAACCTCCCGCCGACGGCCGAGCGTCACCTTGGCCAGCGTGAAGGAGATCACCGCGCAAAGCATGATGCCGGCCACCATAGGCAGCGGCGTGCCGTCGAAGAACACCCCGGCGATGCCCATGGCGACCGCGCCGATGGCGAAGTGCAGCGTGCCCATCAGCGCCGAGGCCGTGCCGGCGATCGCGCCATGCGCCTCCATGGCCAGCACCGAAGTCGTCGGGATCACCAGGCCGAGGAACCCGTAGCCGACGAACAGCAGCGCCGCCATGACATCGAGCCGGTCGACGCCGGACGCCATCACCGCGAACAGCACCACCATCGTCGTCGCATAGCCGACCACCGCGACCCGCACCACCGGCCTCAGCCCAAACCGTTCGGACAGCATCCCCGTCAGTTGCGACATGCCGATGAAGGCGACCGCGTTGATCGAGAAGAACATGCTGTAGACCGACGGCGACAGCCCGTAGTGATCTATCAGGATGAAGGAGGAACTCGACAGGTAGACGAAGAAGCTCGCCAGCCCGAAGCCGCCGATGGCCGCCAGGCCAAGGAAGTTGCGGTCGCCCATCAGGAAGCGGTAGGCCGAGAGCGCGGTGCCGAACGAACTGCCTGCACGCGTCTCGACCGGCCGCGTCTCCTTGAGCGAGGTCGCCAGCAGGATGGTGGCGAGCACCGCCCCACTCGTCACCGTCCAGAACACCGCACGCCAGCCGAAATTCTCGATGATGACGCTACCGGTCAGCGGCGCCAGGATCGGCGACACCGAAAACACCAGCATCAAGAGCGACATCAGCTTGGCAGCCTCGGTGCCGGTGTGCAGGTCACGCACGATGGCGCGCGGCACCGCCATGCCTGCGCTGGCGCCGAGTCCTTGCAGGAAACGGAAGGCGATCAGCCATTCGACCGAGGGTGCCAGCGCCGAGCCGATGCCGCCGACCATGAACAGTGCGAGGCCGCCATAGAGCGGCAGCTTGCGCCCGACCATGTCGGAGATCGGTCCGACGACGATCTGGCCAAAACCCATGGACAGAAAGAAGATCAGCAAACTCATCTGCACGGCAGCGGTGCTGGCCTGCAGATCCGCGCCGATCGAAGGCAGCGCCGGAAGATACATGTCGATGGCGAACGGGCCGATGGCGGACAACAGGCCGAGCACGACCGCGATGCGGAGGAATTGGGGACTCATGATAGCGGGTTTCTTTCAAATCTGGTTTGCCGACCGGGCGTGTGTAATCCTAGGACGTACCGTCCCGTGAAATTCCGACTTCCTGCGGAGGAAATTCCTTTAAGCTAAGTCCATAAATTTAGACACTCTTGTCTAATTCGTCAATCACCTCTATATAGTTTTCATGAAGCACGACGTTTCTCCTGACACCATCCCGCCACGCGGCCATGAGGCCAAGCGCGCCTCCATCATGGACGCTGCCGGCGAGGTGTTCTGCCGCGAAAGCTTCGCCGGCGCCAATATCGACATGATTGCCGCCGAGGCCGGCGTTTCGCGCCAGACGATCTACAACCACCATGGCGATAAGGAGAAACTCTTCGTCGCCATCGTCCGCGACCTTACCGAGCGCTGCAATGCCGGCATCTTCGCCACCATTTCCACCTTTCCGGACCAGCCGAAGGACCTTGAAGCCGATCTGATCGCCTTCGCTGTGCGCATGAACCGCAACTGTATCTGCAACCGCGATGGAAAATTCCTGCGCAAGCTGATCCAGACCGAGGGCGAGCGCTATCCCGAGCTGTTTGCCGAATGGCGCGAACAGGGACCGGGCAGGACATGGCCGGCTATCGCCGCCCGTTTCGCCCGCCTCGCCCATGCCGGTTTCCTCGACATCGAGGACCCCGACGTCGCGGCCCGCCAGTTCCTGGCCCTTGCCAATGCCGAATTGCAGACGACCTTCATGCTTGGCGGCACGCCGACCGATGATGAGGTGCTGCAATCGGCGACACATGGCGTGCGCACATTCCTGCGCGCCTTCGGCAAGCGGCAGCCGGCGGCCGACGCGCAAAAGCACAGCGCGCTCGCTGGCGCCTGAGCGATCAAATCTGAGGCATGCCCTCTCGCATCTGCGCTGCCGGCGTCTATATCCGGTTTACGCCGCGCTCAAGCTTGATTACAGCTATGCGGACGATTCAACGGAACCCGACAGCCACATGGCCGACGACCACATTCGCTACGACATTCTGGCCCAGGAGGCATTGCGCGGCGTCATGCGCAAAGTCCTGGCCGAGGTCGCGCGCACCGGCCTTCCCGGCAACCATCATTTCTTCATCACTTTCCTGACCGGCGCCCCGGGCGTGCGCGTATCTTCCCGCTTGCGCGAGCGCTATCCCGAACAGATGACCATCGTCATCCAGTTCCAGTATTGGGACCTGAAGGTGACCGACACCGGCTTCGAGGTCGGGCTGTCTTTCTCCGACGTGCCGGAAAAGCTGGAAATCCCGTTCTCGGCCGTGCGCGGCTTTTACGACCCGTCCGTCAATTTCGAGCTCGAATTCGACGTGAAGACGGAGACCTCGGCAGCAGAGGAGTTGGCCGGCCAGCCCGCTTCCGAACCGCTGGCCGCCGTCGCCGAGAAAAAGCCGGAAAAGAAGAAGACCGCTGAGGCCGAAAAGAAGCCTGCCGCGGCCGACGCCGCCGCCAAGGGCGCCGAAGTGGTGTCGCTCGACGCCTTCCGCAAGAAGTGATCCGACGGGCCGCGCGACATGGCCGACATCGTCAATCTCCGCCAGGCCCGCAAGCAAAAGGCACGAGCTGAGAAGGGGCGCCTGGCCGAACAGAACCGGACGCTGCACGGCCGTTCCAGGGCCGACCGGGAGCGTGACCGTCTGATCGCCGAGAAAGCAGAAACGTTTGTCGCCGGCCATCGCCGCGAAGCCTCGGGCGATCCGGATTCCCCGAGCATCGGACCGAAAAGTGCGCCGCGGTTTTCGGATAAATCCGATGCTTGAAGTGAAATGAGTCACGTCCGGTGAGCCCGGTCGAGAAACGCTCGGTGACCATTCGCGGCCATCGCACCAGCTATTCGCTCGAAAAGCCGTTTTTCGACGATCTCGTCGCCATCGCGGCCGTGCGCAAACTGACGCTCGCCGCCCTCGTCGCCGAAATCGACGAGGCCCGGCCGCGCGATGCCAACCTGTCCTCGGCGCTCAGGCTCTACGTCCTGGATTGGGCAAAGCGAGGGATGAAACCGGTCTAGGTGGAGCTATCCGCCGCCCAGCGACTTCAGCAGATTGTCGATCGACGAAGGTTCAAGCGTGGGTTTTGGCGCGGATCCTGATGGCGGCGGGTTGTCATTGGCCGGCGGCTGAGGCGCGCGCTCGATTTTCTGCGCCTGCTCAGCCGCCGCCCTGCGCTGGGCGTCGAGCTTTGCCTTTTGTTCCGCAGCGATCCGCCTCGCCTCTTCCGTCCGCCTCGCCTCTTCCGCTTTCCGGCGTTGCTGTTCCTCGGCTTTCGCCGCCTCGTCCGCCGCTTTTTGCGCCGCTCTGGCTCTCGCTTCGGCATCCGCCCTGGCCCTTGCCTCCGCCTCGACCTTGGCTTTGGCCTCGGCTTCAGCCTTCGCCTGTGCATCCGCCTTGGCTTTGGCCACGGCTTCAGACCTCGCCTGCGCATCCGCTTTGGCCTTCGCCTCCGCTTCGGCTCGAGCCTTTGCCTCGGCTTCAGCCTTCGCCCTCGCATCTGCCTCGGCTTGCAGCCGCGCCGCCTCCTGCTGCTTGCGCAATTCCTCGGCTGCCCTCTCACGCTCGGCTTGCAGGGCCGCGTAGTAACGCACCTCGCGCCGCAGCCGCTGTTTTTCAAGCAGTGCCGCCTGCATGGCCTCGACCCGCTGCTGTTCCTTTTCAAGCGCGCGCTGGGTCAGGAACTGCGCCAGCGGCTCACTGTCGAATTGCCGCTTCGCGGCGCCGAACGGCCCGTCGACGCTGAAATTCACAGTCGGATCGGAGCCGACCAGCGCTTCGTCGCCGGGCCGATAAGTGATCGAACCACCGGTCGCGACCGTGCTGGCGTTCAGGTCCGCCGTAATGTCGGCGGACAGCTTCGCCGCCGGATTTTCAAGATTGACCGGCGGTGCCCTCAGCGTGCCGCCGGCAATTGTGAAGGCGATGTCCGTATCCCCGGCCGGAAAACTGCCGTCTGCGGCGATCTGCGGCGCGAAGCCGGCGGTCTTGGCCGCATCGATATCGCGCCCGATCGCATCGGCCCTGGCGATGAAGGCGCCAAAGGCGTCGGGATTGACGCCGGCAATGGTCAAGCCCTTCAGCGCCGCCGTGCCGGAACCGGACAGCGCCGCTACCATCGCATCGACCGATTTGCCGCTGGTCGAAAGCGCTGCCGAGAAATCGCCGCTTCCGCTGATGCCGGCCTGTGGCATCACGGTTGCCAGATCGGCGCCGGCAAGTTTCATCTGGCCGGAGAAAAGCCCGGTGCCGTCATTGTTCTTCAGCTCGAACAGCCCGGAAAGCGCGCCGCCTGAGAACTTTGCCTTGAGGTCCGAAACGCGGATGCCTTCCTGGTCGAGCTTCAGCGAAAGCGCCGCGTCATAGGCCGTGGCAAGCGGGCCGGCGACCAGCGATGCCGTGGTCAGGTCGAGTTCGGCTGTGAAAGGCAGGCTGGGCTTCTGGCTGAACGGGGCGGTCGGCCAAGCCCCGCCGGCGCCCAGGAAGGCCTGATCACCAAACAGCGCCACCGCCATCGGGTCGAGATCCAGTTCATCGAGTACCAGCGCGCCGGCAAGATGCGGCACCCCGTCCTTGACGTCAACATTGACGTCACCGGAAACCGCCGCCTCGTTGATGGCGCCGCTGAGGCCGGACAGCACCAGAAGGCCGTTGCCGAAATCGGCGTCGGCCGCAAACCACGTCGACATGCCTGTCCCCATGCCCGGCAAGCCGACGCCTGTCGTCATCAGCCACGGCTCGATGTCGGCAGCTTCCAGGCTGACCTTGCCCTTGGCGGTGGCGCCTTGTGGCGTGCCGGCGAATGTCCCGTCGAAACCAGCCTTGAAATCGTTGCCGGTGAGGTTGAAGCTCGTCGCCATGCCGCCGCCAAGCGTGCCTTTCGCCGAGACATCGGTGGTCGCCTCGCCAAGCATGCCGAGCGGCAGCGCCGGCAGGCCGTAAAGCGCCAGAAGTGCGGTGGCGTCGGCATTCCTGGCGTTGAAGGTCAGTGACACCGGCGCATCTAGAAGCCGCTCGGCCATCCCTTTGCCGGACAGCGATGCTGAAAACGCCGAGCCACCTGCCCTGCCTTGCGCGCTGACCGCCAGTCCCGTCGTGCCGTCGCCATTGGCGGCGGCACTCGTCACCAGATCGATGCGCGCGTCCTGGAACAGCTCGGGATAGGCCGCCACGCGTCCCGCCAGTCCCTTCAGCACGGCATTGTCCGGATAGTGCTTCGCCGCCACATCGACCAATGGCTTGAGGTCGACGGCGACCACGGAGGCATCAAGCTTGCCGGTCGGGCTCACCGGGAAATCCTTGATCCGTCCGGTGGCGCTGATCGACGCGCCGGCAAGCCCATTGAGCGAAAGCCGGTCGATTTCGAGCAGCCCATCGCGTAGCCTGAGCGCCGTATCGACCGTATCGGCGGTCAGCCCGCCGGCACTGACCGGCCCGGCCTTGATCTGGAAATCGAGGTCGCGGTCGGAAAAACGGTTGGCGCCCTTGTCGCTGATGAAGATCGAGGCGAAGGCGGCGAGGCCGTCGACATCGAGCTCGCCACCTTCGAGCCGCATCAGCACCGACGGCCTGGCGTCGTCGGGCTGGCTGGAATCGATGCGACCGGAAAATTTCGCCTTGCCGAGAACGAGTTCGAGGTCGCTGAAGGCCTGCCGCTTCCCGGTCAGGTCGACCTTGGCCTTGAAGCCGGCGGCCGGCAGCCGGCGGATCGCCTCGTCGACATCTTTCGACAGCCAGGCGGCAAAGCCGGAAGGCTGACCCACCGCCAGAAGCAGCGAACCGGTGAAGCCGAAATGATCCTCGACGCTGAGCATACCATTTGCCTCCAGCCTGGCACGGCCGGGCAGTGTCGCAGCGAGCGACTTCACCGACCAGCCGGCATCGGCCGGCTCGGCGGAAAGGCGCACGTCGCGAACTGTCGTGTCGCCGGCCACCACCGCCGGCAGCTTCACCTCGACGGTGCCCGGTATGGTCGGCTTGGGCAGGTCGAGCAGCGCCTGCTCCAGCGCCGCGACACGCGCCGACAGCGTCAGTCCGGCGTCGGCCGCGGCGCCGACGGCTTCATCGAACTGCACCTGTGCGCCATCGGCCTCGATCGAAAAGCTTGGGTTCGGCCCAAGCTCGACGGCAGCCTTGCCGTCGGCGGTGTAGGGATTGTCGAGCGGCCCGGTCTCGAAGCGGAATTCGTCGACACCAAGCTTCCGGTGGTCGAGCGAAAATTTGCCGTTCAGCCTGAACCCCGGCTCCGGCTTGCCGGCGCTGGCCTTCATCGTCCCACCGTCCGTGCCGTCAAGCTGCGTCGAACTCTTGTCGACACCATTCGTGTCAGAACTTGCGACCTTGAACTGACCCGTATAGGTCGCGGCGCCATTGACGATGCCGGCATTGCCATCCGCTTCGATGACCAGCGGATAGGCGTCTGGATCGAGCTTGAGCCGAACGCGCATCTGCCCGTCACTGCCGGCCTTGCCGGTGGAGGCGATGACCGTGCTGCGCAAGCCGTCGAGCCAGAGCGAACCACCCATCCGCCAAGGTCCGGCCAGCGATTTGGCAGAGATCGTCGAGTTGATCTCGGAAAGCAGGTGGCTGCGCCCGCCGGCGGCATGGCGCAGCGCGATCTCTCCCTCCGTCACCGTCAGCTTCTCGATCGAGATCTGGCCGGGATCGAAGGGTGACGACGGGCGTATCGCCCAGTCGACCGTACCATCGGCGGCAATGTCGATCGTCGCCTTCGGCCGCACCAGCCGCATGTCGAAGATCAGCACTTCGCCGCTCAGGAAGGGCGCCAGTTCCGCATCCATCGAAAAAGTCTCGACGGTCATTGCCGGCTGGCCGCCGGGGCCACCGGCAACGGTGACGTTCGAAAAGGTCACGGAGGGAAACGGCAGCAGTCTCGCCGTCGCATCGCCCTGAACGGTTACCTTACGGCCCAGAATGGCGCTTGCCTCACGCTCGAAATCGGCACGGTAGCTTGTCCAGTCGATAAAATACGGCACCACCAGCGCCGCACACAGCACCAGCACGAAAAGGCCACCGAAGATCACGAACAGGCGTGCGAGCATCAACTCCCAAGCAGTTGATTGAAAATCAGCCGCACTCTACCCGCATCAGCGTGTTGATAAAGAGGCAAATCGATCGCTCCAAGAGCAAAAAGCTCTAGTCGGCCGGCAGTATCTTCCCAGGGTTCATGATGTTCAGCGGGTCGAGCGCCTGCTTGATCGTGCGCATGATATCAACGCTGTGGCCGAGTTCATGGCGCAGGAAGCCGACCTTGCCTTGTCCGATGCCGTGCTCGCCGGTACAGGTTCCATCCATGCCGATCGCCCGTATGTTCAGCCGCGCGACAAACTCTTCCGTCTGCGCGATTTCCTTCGGATCGTCCGTGTCCATCAGCACCAGCACATGGAAATTGCCGTCGCCGGCATGGCCGACGATCGGCGCGATCAGCCCCATCTCGGCGATGTCGGCTTCGGTTTGCGTGACGCATTCGGCAAAGCGTGAGATCGGCACGCAGACATCGGTCGACAGCCCCTTGGCGCCCGGCCGCAGCGTCAGCGACGACCAATAGGCGTCGTGCCTGGCCTTCCATAGCTTCGTCCGCTCTTCGGCGACGCTGGTCCACAGGAACGGGCCGCCGCCATATTCCTCGGCGATCATGCCGAAGGTCTCGGCCTGCTCGGCAACGCCGGCGTCGCTGCCATGGAACTCGACGAACAGGCACGGGCTTTCGGGATAATCGAGTTTCGAATAGCTCTTCATCGCCCGCATCTGCAGCGCATTCACCAGTTCGATGCGTGCCACCGGAATGCCCATCTGGATTGTCGCGATCACCGCGTTGCAGGCCGCCTCGACGCTGGGAAACGGGCAGACGCCACCGGAAATCGCCTGCGGAATGCCCTGCAGCTTCAGGGTCAGCTGGGTGATGATGCCGAGCGTGCCTTCAGAGCCGATCAGGAGCCGCGTCAGATCGTAGCCGGCCGAGCTCTTCTTTGCGCGCTTGCCGGTCGTCACCGTCTCGCCGTCGGCCATCACCGCCGTCAGCGACAACACATTCTCGCGCATCGTGCCGTAGCGCACGGCATTGGTGCCCGACGCCCGCGTCGCCGCCATGCCGCCGAGCGATGCATTCGCGCCCGGATCGATCGGAAAGAACAGGCCGGTGTCGCGCAGGTGCCGGTTGAGATCCTCGCGCGTCACACCGGGCTCGACCGTGCAGTCGAGATCCTGCGGGTTGACCGCGACGATGCGGTTCATCCGCGACGTATCCAGCGAGATGCCGCCGCCCGGCGCGTTGGTGTGGCCCTCCAGCGAGGAGCCGACGCCGAAGGCGATCACCGGCACCCGGTGCGCGACGCAGGCCGACACGATCTCCTGGACCTCCGCCGTCGTCTCCGGAAACGCCACGCCATCCGGCGCCTGGGTTGGTATGTAGGTGGTGGTATGCGCGTGCTGGGCGCGGATCGCCTCGCCGGTCTGGAACCGCTCGCCGAGCCGCTGCTTGAGGATGCCGAGCACAGCGGCGATGCCTTCTTCGTTGCGCTCGACCGGATTGAGGTCGCTCAGAGCCATCTATTCCTCCGCGAATGGACCAGTGTCCACCCTTGTTATGGACTTATGGATGGGTAGTCTCACCAACCACGTCCTGTCCAGCGAGAAGGAAGTTTTCGATGTCCACCCCTGCCCCCTTCGTCTCTCGTGCCATGGACATCGAGAAGGACTGGATCGACTACAACGGCCATCTCAACATGGCTTATTACAACGTGCTGTTCGACCGCTGCTCCGACGAAGCGTTCGAAATGATGGGGATGGGGCTGGATTATGTGAAGCGGCGGCGGCTGACCATCTACACGGCGGAAGTCCATGTCTGCTATATCAGGGAGTTGCATCTCGACCACAAGGTCAATGTCTCCTTCCAACTCCTCGATCACGACGACAAGCGGCTGAGAGCCTACCAGGAAATCCGCCATGTCGACGGTTGGCTCGCTGCCACTTCCGAATCACTTTCACTGCACGTCGACATGTCCGGACCGAAGGTGGCGCCCTTCCCCGCCGATGTCCTGGCCAAGGTGGAAGCGATGCGCGCCGCCCATGCGGCGCTGCCGATGCCTGAGCGTGCCGGCCGTTCGATCGGTATTCGTCGCAAGACGCTTGAACCGCAGTCCCGTTAACCTTACCAAGGTTTTAACGTGAACAAGCCGAATTGAGGCGTTGAACGACTCAGCGTGGCGTTCGAAAACCGTCCGCACGGGCGGCGGGGCTGAAGCGGTTCGGGGAACGTGCATGAAAACCGACATCAAGGTCGAGGCGGACAGGCTGGCGGCCGACCCACGCATCACCGACTATGATTTCTGGCGCTCGCTGAAGAACCTCAACAACGAGATCTTCCACATCGCCAACAATAACGAGCCGATCCCTTTCGCCATGATCCGCTGGCGCGCCATCCTGAAGCAGGCGCGGATGAAGCGCGGCCATGCCTGACGGGCAGCGCTTAATTCCTTAACCGTCAGGGCTGCCGCTTCACTACCGCCAGCGGCGAACGCGCCACCACCGGTGACGACTGGATGATCGCGGTGTTGGTCATCGCAAACGGAATGATGCGGTCGATCACCCGTTCGAGTTCGGCCACCGAGCCGACATGCGCCAGCGCGATGAAACAGTCCTCGCCGGTCACCCGGTCGCATTGGGCGATCTCCGGCAAGTCGCGGATGATCTCGGCCACCACAGCCAGTTGCCCGGGCACGGGCCTGATGCGCAGCCATGCCGACAGTTTCATGCCGAGCGCGGCCGGATTGATCCGCACCGTGTAGGCCTCGATCACGCCGCTCTCCTGCAGCCGCCGAATGCGCTCGGCCACGCTCGGCGCCGACAGGCCGACCGAGCGCGCCAGTTCAGCGGTGCTGGTGCGCGCATCCTTTTCCAGCAGGCGCAGGATTTTCAGATCAGCCGCATCCAGGTCGGTATTTTCGTTTCGAAGGCGTTTCAGGGAAAACTCCTCGGTTTTGTAAAATCAATGATCTCTTTGGCTGGTCATTATTCATATAAACCGGAAAGATTGCCTGCGATAATGATCCTATGGATGATCAAGCGCAAGCCCCAGGCGCAGTCCCTGCGCTCGCTGGCCCTGTTTTTGGCAAGCTGGCGGCCTCGCTGCCGCCGCATGTCTGGTTCGGCGTCAGCGCCGTGTTCCATTATCTCGGGCCGGCATTCGCCGTGCTGCTTTTCCCGCATGTCGGCGTGCTCGGCATGGCCTGGCTGCGGATCGTCACGGCCGCCCTGGTCTTCGCGCCGCTGACCCGGCCCTGGACGGTCTTCGGCCGCGCCGACCGGCCGACACGACTGCTGCTTTTCGCTTTTGGCGCTTGCCTCGGCGTGATGAATTGCGCCTTCTACCTGGCGCTCGACCGTTTGCCGATCTCGCTGGTCGCGGCGATCGAATTCGTCGGCACCATCGGCGTCGCGCTGGTAGGCGTCAGAAGCCCGCGCAATCTCGCAGCCCTTGCCGTCGCCGTCATCGGCACCCTGCTGCTGATCGATGTCAAATGGTCAAGCGACCCGATCGGCCTGTTCTGGGCCTTCCTGAACGGCGCGCTGTTCGTCGGCTACATCGTGCTTGGCCATCGCGTTGCCCGCGCCGGCGCTGGCGACGGCATCGCCGGCCTGGGTGCCGCCATGGCGGTCGCCTGCCTCATCGTGCTGCCGATCGGCTTCACCGATGCGCTGCCGGCCTTCTCGGCGCCGCCACTGCTCATCGCCGCCATCGGCGTCGGCATATGCTCCTCGGTCATCCCTTATATCTGCGACCAGCTTGCCATGTCGCGGCTGCCGCGATCGAGCTTCGCGCTGATGCTGTCGTTGCTGCCGGTCACCGCCACGCTGATCGGCGTCATTGTGCTCCGCCAGATACCCAGCCCCACCGATTGCCTCGGCATCGCGCTGGTGGTGGCCGGTGTCGCTTTCCACAAACCGGCGCGTGACTAGAGCATCGGACCCAAAAGTGGCAGCCGGTTTTGGGAAAATCCGATGCTCAAACCAAAACATGGAGCGGCGGCACGGTTCGACCTGAGATTCCGCCGCTCTATGCCAGCTTCTCCCTGAGGAAGGCGCTTGTCCGGCCCCAGGCGAGGTCCGCCGCGTTCTTGTCGTAGCGGGCCGCGGACGTGTCATTGTTGAAGGCATGATTGGCACCTTCATAGACATAGATCGTATACTCGACCTCGGCTGCATCGAGCTCCTTCCTGAAAGCGTCGATGCCGGCATTGATGCGGGTGTCAAGCCCCGCATAATGCAGCAGCAACGCCGCCTTGATCTTCGGCACATCCTCGGCCTTCGGCTGCAGGCCGTAATAGGCGACAGCGGCAGCCAGATCCGGCGCGTTGGCAGCCAGTGTGTTCACCGTGCCGCCGCCCCAGCAGAAGCCGACCGCGCCGACCTTGCCGTTGCCATCCGCGTATCCCTTGAGGAAAGCGACCGTTGCGACCGCATTGGCGATGGTCTGCGCCGGATCGAGTTTGGAAAACTGCTCACGCGCCTTGTCTTCGTCGGCCGGCAAGCCGCCGAGCGGTGACAGGAAGTCCGGGGCAAGCGCCACAAATCCTTCCAGCGCCACGCGCCGCGCCACATCGCGTATATGCGGGTTGAGCCCCCTGTTCTCATGCACGACGATGACGGTGCCGAGCTTGCCGGACTGGCCGGCCGGCTTGACCAGATAGCCCTTCATCTCGCCACCGCTGCCGGGATAGCTGATGTCCTCGCCCGTCACGCGTGAATCGTCCTCGGCAATGATCGCTGCCCGGGCCGAATTCGCAGCCAGCAGCGGCGCGATTGCGGCCGCCGCCGCACCTGATCCGGCAAGCCTGGTCAACTGTTCCATGAAGCGCCGCCGGTCGAGCGTCAGATGCGTGTATTCGTCATAGGCGTCGATCATCGCCTGGGTAATGGCGGGTGTCGTGACGGTTGGGCTGGCAGGGCTAGGGTTCGTCATGGCGCTCTCCTCGGCTTCGGGAAGTACTTCCGCCGCGCAACATAGGGTGGAAGCCCGCATGGTCCAGTCACGGATCAGTGAGGCCCTAGCATGCACTCCACAACGCCGGTCGGCCTGCATTGGCTATGGACCGTCGAAGCGATTTCCTTAGCTAGGATATTCAAGGCGACAGCCTTCTTCGGCGTCGTCGCCAAGGCCTGTCAGCTGGTCTCGGCCCGAAAGGCCATGACGCGAATGCGCCGCATCTTCATCAAATTTTGGTCATCTCCGACAATCTTGGCGGTGCTGCCGCAGTATGAACGAAAGCCGCCGGTGGTGATCCTGCCTACCCCGTGGCTGGCTCTGACAAGAAGGAACAACGCCCATGACCTTCCCGACCCCGATCCTCGTAAGCGCATTCGTGCTTGCCGGCGCCGCGATGCTGGCGCTGCGGTCCGCCGCCTTGGCTGCCAGGCGATCGACGGTCAAGGTCCGCAGCAACCGGCGCCGGCCTGCCGGCAGCCGCTCGAAAACCAACGACTGAACGCCTTATTTCGGCAGCGTATAGGCCATCACGTAATCCCCCGGCTTGGTACCGACCGAGCCATGGCCGCCGGCGACGATGACCACGAACTGACGACCGTCGGCGATCGTGTAGGTCATCGGCGTCGACTGCCCGCCAGCCGGCAGCCGGGTCTGCCATAGCTGCCTGCCGGTCGTCAGATCATAAGCGCGGAAAAAGTCGTCGACCGCAGCACCAAGGAAGGCGACGCCGCCGGCGGTGATCATCGGCCCGCCAATGCCCGGCACGCCGACCTTGAACGGCAGTGGCAGCGGCGTCATGTCGTAGACGGTGCCGTTGCGGTGTTTGTAGACGATCTTGCCGGTCCTGAGATCGACGCCCGCCACATAGCCCCAGGGCGGCGCCTGGCAGGGAATGCCGAGCGGCGACAGAAACGGCTTCAATATCACTGCGTAAGGCGCACCGTCATTGCGATTTAGGCCCTGCTCGCTGCCCTTGGTATCGCCCGGCGGCGGCACGTCCGCGCGCGGGACCAGCCTGGAGATGAACGCCAGGTATGTCGGCATGCCGAACATCACCTGCCGGACCGGATCGACGGCGACGCCGCCCCAGTTGAATGTGCCGAAATTGCCGGGATAGATCAGCGAGCCTTGCAGCGACGGCGGCGTATAGCGGCCCTCGTAGCGCAGTTTCAGGAATTCGATCCGGCAGGCCAGCTGGTCAAACATGGTGATGCCCCACATGTCGGCCCCGGTCAGCGGCTCCGGATTGAAACTCAGGTCCGAAGCCGGCTGCGTCGGCGAGGTGTGGTCGCCCTCGATCGCGCCGCCCGGCGCCGGTACTTCGTTGACCGGGACGATCGGCTCGCCGCTGCGCCGGTCGAGTACATAGAGGTCGCCCTGCTTGGTCGGCCCGACCAGCCCCGGCACCACGCCGCCAGCTGTGGTGATGTCGACCAGCGTCGGCTGCGCAGGCACGTCCATGTCCCACAGATCGTGATGCACGGTCTGCCGCACCCAGCGCAATTGGCCGGTGTTGAGATCGAGCGCGGTGATCGAGGAGGAGAATTTCTCGACATTGGCGCTGCGCCCCATACCGAGCTGGTCCGGCGTCTGATTGCCGAGCGGCACATAGAGCAAGCCGAGCTTCTCGTCGGCGCTCGCTGTCGACCACATGTTGGGAGAGTTGTGGGTATAGGTCTGACCCGGCGCCAGTGGCGTCGTCTGGTCCGGATTGCCGGAATCCCAGTTCCAAATCAGGGCGCCAGTGTCGACGTCGAAGGCACGGATGACGCCGGACGGCTCCTGCGTTGAATAATTGTCGTTGACCGCGCCGCCGACGATGATCTTGTTGGCGACGATCAGCGGCGCCGAGGTCGAATAATAATAGCCCGGCTTCGGGTATGGCATGTTGGCAAGCAGGTTCAGCGTGCCGCCTTCGGCAAATGTGGGACAGACCTGGCCATTCGCGGCGTCGAGCGCGATCAGCCTAGCGTCGGATGTCGGCAGATAAATGCGTGCCGCACAGGGCTGGCCGGCGGCGATTTTGGCATCGACATAATAGGACACGCCGCGGCAGGTCTGGTGCTGGCGGTCCTTGTCCAACTTGATCTTGGGATCGAAGCGCCATTTCTCCTTGCCGCTGGCGGCATCGATCGCAATGGCGAAATTGTGCGGCGTGCAAATGTAGAGCGTGTCGGCAACCTTCAGCGGCGTCACCTGATAGGTCGTCTCACTGATATCGTCGGGCCCTTTCACATCGCCGGTGCGATAGGTCCAGGCCGGCTGCAGATTGGCAACGTTTTCGGGGGTGATCTGGTCGAGCGGCGAATAGCGCTGGCCATACGTCGTGCGACCGTAATAGTGCCATTCGCCGGCTGGCACATTGCCGCCGAGATCGGCGGTCGGCGTCACCTTGTCGGTGTTGAGTTCGCCGGCAATATCCTTTGGATCTGTCGTCATCGAATAGCCGGCGACGCCGATCGACGCCAGCACGGCGAGGATTAGCGGCGCGCGTCCATCGGGACCGGTGAGACCGCCCCGCGCCCACGGTGTCAGCAGCCACAACGCGATAAGCACGATAATGCCGCCGCGCGGACCGAGCTCCCACCAGTCGAAGCCGGTTTCCCAGACCGCCCAGCAAAGCGTGCCGATGACGATCGCCGCGTACAGCCACAGCGCCATGGATTTGCGCCTGTAGAGCAGCCAGGCAGCGACGAGGAAGGCTATGCCGGCAATGATGTAATACCAACTGCCGCCTAGCGAAGCTAACCAGATGCCGCTGCCGCCGAGTACCAGGCCGATGAGGAAAAGGATGAGGGAGGTGATGACGACAGCCAAAACGATGCTCCTTCGACTGGTGAGCGCTTCGCACGCGTCAATGGGCAACCCGGCATTGCGTTCCTGCCCCGAGCACAACTTTCTCCGGCCCGCCATGGCTGTCAAGCGAGCTCGGCGTTTTAGGCGTGGACCCACAGCAAGCTCGCGTTTTGGGTCGCAGGACTATCGAATTGTCGAGTCTACGGCCTGGATCGAGAACAAAACGGAGACACTTCTGGCCTTTCGCTGCCGAATCACTACATTCGGGGCAGATGTCCGGCTTTTCGGAAGATATGCCTTTTTTTGATGAACCGAACGCGCGGCCCACTGCCCCGTCGGGCATTGTTGCGCGCGCCATGGCTGCCCGCAGCGGCCATAACAATGCGCCCGACTATCTGAACGGCCTCAACCAAGAACAGCGGCTGGCTGTGGAAACCACTGAAGGCCCGGTTCTGGTGCTGGCCGGCGCCGGCACCGGCAAGACGCGCGTGCTCACCACCCGCATTGCTCACATCCTCGCCACCCATAGGGCTTACCCCAGGGAAATCCTCGCCGTCACCTTCACCAACAAGGCCGCGCGCGAAATGAAGCAGCGGATCGGCCTGCTGATCGGCGACGGCAATGTCGAAGGCATGCCGTGGCTCGGCACCTTCCACTCGATTGGAGTGAAGCTGCTCCGCAGGCACGCCGAGCTGGCCGGGCTCAAATCCGATTTCACCATTCTTGACACCGATGATGTCGTGCGCCTGATCAAGCAGCTGATCCAGGCCGAAGGGCTGGACGACAAGCGCTGGCCGGCCAAGCAGTTCGCCCAGATGATCGACGGCTGGAAGAACAAGGGGCTTGGCCCTGCCGACATTGCCGAGGGCGACGCCCGCGCCTTCGCCAACGGCAAGGGCCGTGAGCTCTACAAGGCCTATCAGGAGCGGCTGAAGACGCTGAACGCTTGCGACTTCGGCGACCTTCTGTGCCACCCGATCCGCATCTTCCGCGACAATCCGGACGTGCTGAAGGAGTACCACAAGCGCTTCAAATACATCCTCGTCGACGAATACCAGGACACCAACACCGCCCAATACATGTGGCTGCGCCTGCTGGCCCAGCGGCCGGACGCCGGACGCACTTCTACGTCGACAGGTTTGCGAACGGCCGAAGGCCGCAAGCCCGACCGGGCGTCCGAGCCGTTGCGAGGCCCCCGCGGAGGGCCCGCGCCGGCAGGCGCGGAACAGCCCGTGAGCGAAAGCAAAGTCAACATCTGCTGCGTCGGCGACGACGATCAATCCATCTATGGCTGGCGCGGGGCCGAGGTCGACAACATCCTGCGCTTCGACAAGGATTTCCCCGGCGCCACGATCATCCGGCTGGAGCGCAACTACCGCTCCACCGCGCACATCCTCGGCACCGCCTCCCATCTCATCGCTCACAATGAAGGCCGCTTCGGCAAGACGCTGTTCACCGAAAAGGTCGCCGAGGACGACGAGAAGGTCCATGTTCATGCCGCCTGGGATTCCGAGGAAGAGGCCCGCGCCGTCGGCGAAACCATCGAGGCCTACCAGCGGCAAAAGCACAATCTCAACGACATGGCCATTCTTGTCCGCGCGTCCTTCCAGATGCGCGAGTTCGAGGACCGCTTCGTCACGCTCGGCCTCAACTATCGCGTCATTGGCGGCCCGCGCTTCTACGAGCGTCTCGAAATCCGCGATGCGCTGGCCTTCTTCCGCGTCGTCGCGCAAGGCGCCGACGACCTCGCCTTCGAGCGCATCGTCAACGTGCCGAAGCGCGGGTTGGGCGAAACCACCATCCGCCAGATCCACGACACCGCCAGGGCGCTCCGTATCCCGATGCTGGAGGCTGCGGAAAAACTCGCTGAGAGCGACGAGCTGAAGCCGAAGCCGCGCGCCGCGCTGCGCGAAGTCGCCGCAAATTTCGAGCGCTGGCAGAAGGCGCTGGAGACCACGCCGCACACCGAGCTCGCCGAGACCATCCTGGAGGAGAGCGGCTACACCGACATGTGGAAGAACGACCGCTCGGCGGAAGCTCCCGGCCGGCTGGAAAACCTGAAAGAGCTGATCCGCTCCATGGAGGAGTACGAATCGCTGCGCTCGTTCCTCGAACATGTCGCGCTGGTGATGGAGGCCGAGAAAAGCGAGTCTCTCGACGCCGTCAACATCATGACGCTGCATTCGGCCAAGGGCCTCGAATTCGAGACCGTTTTCCTGCCCGGTTGGGAGGAGGGTCTTTTTCCACACCAGCGCGCGCTCGACGAGGGCGGCCGCTCCGGGCTGGAGGAAGAACGGAGGCTGGCCTATGTCGGGCTGACCCGTGCCAAGAAGAACCTGCATTTGTGGTTCGTCTCCAACCGCCGCATCCACGGCCTGTGGCAATCGACCATCCCGTCGCGCTTCCTCTATGAATTGCCGGAAGCCCATGTCGAGGCCGCTGAGAGCGGCAACTCCTATGGCGGTTATGGCAATGCCTACGGCGGCGGCTCCTTCGCCTCCGGACGGGGCGGCCAAGGGGCAGGAAGGCAGAATCCCTATGGCGCTTCGCGCTTCGACAATGTTGGCGGCAATACCGGCGGCACCGAGAAATCCGGTGCCTTCTCCAGCACCTATGCGACGCCGGGCTGGCAGCGCGCGCAACAGAACCGCACTGAAGCGACCGACCGCAACTGGGGCTCGCGTTCCGGCCACCAGGTCGAGCGCATCGGCTATGGCGAAACCGACTCTGGCTATGGCGCCGGCCGGACCTCGATCAAGGGCCGCACCATCGACGGCGAACTGGTCGCCAAATCCGTCGCCGACACGCCATCCCGCTTCAATGTCGGCGACCGCGTCTTCCACCAGAAATTCGGCAACGGCAACATTGCCGCCATCGACGGCAACAAGCTGACCATCGACTTCGACAAGGCCGGCCAGAAACGCGTGCTGGACGGGTTTGTCACCGGCGTGTGAGGAGAGAAAAGTAGAATGATTGGATCCGGGAAAAATGAGCGGGAGAACGAAGATCCTTTATCAAGCGATACAGTAGAAAGTAATTTAGAGATCGTCGACGATGCATACTTGGAAGACGATTTGATCGTCGAAGCCAATAATTCTCAGGAGATTGAGAGCGCTCGAGAAACCCTCATTCAAAGATGCTTGAAGGCAAACATTCCGGCAGAGCTTAAGACATACCAGGAAGAGACTTTGGGAGTAGAGAGATATGTGCTGGTCTCTTTTCCGAACGGCCGCGAAAAGAGGAAGAAATCGTTCTCTTCAATTGATTCTATCAAAACAATACTTGGAATTGATTTTGAAAAATACTCATACCTCGGGAACTACGCTGCGATTTGTTCATATGAGTTGGGCACGATCGAGGCTCTCGTAAAAAGTTTGCATCCCGTTGGAACGGCGGGCCTGTACAGACGTCTATTTGGTATCGATTACTTCTCGGAGGCGGCACGAAGTGGCCAGATAAATGAGATCGTTGTAGATAGCGGAAATGGGATTACGCTGGGTTTTGGACCAATATCCGAAAATTTCAGAGTAATGAATCGCGGACCCGGTCGAGATCGCAGACTTAGCCTGAAACTAAGTAATACCGGAATAAAAACACACGATAAGGGCGTTGAATTAATTGAAAGAGTTGCCAACTCTTTCTTTTTCGAAATAGACATGATCCACTCAATACCTATTTCATTAGAAAAGGAGAGGCCAAGGCCGTTTCCAGTACGGCGACCAAATCCCTCTGCGAAACTGCAGTCCTTCAATTTTCCAAATCACGAGTACGATAGCGCCCCAATGTCTTTATATTGGTACGCCAGAAGTGCGCGTGGTATGCCGCTTTTGCAATTCTTAGCTTTTTACCAGATTCTTGAATATTACTTTCCAACTTATTCACAAAGGGAAGCGGCCCGAAGATTGTCTGCCGTTCTCAAGAATCCTACATTTAGAGCCGACAGAGATGCAGATATTGGAAAATTACTTTCAACGATAAAAATGACAAGAAGCGGCTCATTTGGCGATGAAAGAGGGCAATTGCGAGCGACTCTACAGGAATGCCTTGACCCAAATGCCTTGCGAGAATTCGTTTGCGAAACTGAAGAAAAAAGAGAGTTCTTTTCGTCGAAGCAGCCAAGTCTGACATCGCACAAGCTCGGATTGGCAAATAAGGATTCCGACTTGAGAACTGAAGTGGCCGACTTAATATACGATATAAGATGCAAAATTGTTCATACAAAAAACGAATTCAATGAAGATGAGAGGAATATACTTCTACCATTTTCGAAGGAAGCAGACCTTCTATATAACTATATTGAATTGGTTGAATTCGTTTCGCAGAACGTACTTATATCTGCGAGCACAAAAATGACTTTATAATGTGCAGATATTCAAAGACCCGACCGAAAACGAAATCGCTCACCGATACCGCGCCTGGTTCCATTTGTGGCCGAGCAGCGACAGGATGATGATCAGCCCGTTGAAGAACTGGACGTAGAAGCCGCTCAAGCCCGCCGCGACGACGCCGGTCTGGATGAACGACACCGTGACAGCACCGATGGCGCCGCCGACGACGGTGCCGATGCCGCCCCAGGTCGGCGTGCCGCCGACGAACACCGATGCCAGCACCGGCAGCAGATAGCCGTCGCCGGCCGTCGGCCACCAGGTGAAGTTGATCATCACCGAAAAGGTGCCGGCGATCGCCGCGCCGATGCCGACGAAGACGAACACTTTCACCCGCACGCGCTTGACGTCGATGCCCATCTGCTGGGCGCTGTCGGGATTGTCGCCGACCACCTTCACCTGCGCGCCGAAGCGATGCCTGTTGTAGAGCAGCGCCGACAGCACGACGAAGCCGATGGCCCAGAAGATCTGCACCGGGATGCCGTAGAGTTGGCTGGAGAAGATCTTGTAGGCCCAACTGTCGGCAAGGCTGGTCAGCGCCGTCGACTTGCCTTCGTTGATAATCTGGATCAGGCCGCGCAGCAGGAAATTCATGCCGAGCGTGGCGATCAGCGACGACAGCCCGCCATAGACGACCAGCGACCCGACCAGGAAGCCGAGCAGCGTGCCCGTTGCAATGGCGGCGGCGATGCCGAGGAACGGATCGTAGCCGGCCTGCACGACCAGCGCGAAGACCCATGAAGCAAACCCCATCGTCGCCGGAAAAGACAGGTCGATCTCGCCGCAGGTGACGACGAAGACCAGCGGCACCACCACGAACAGCGCCACAGGCAGCGTGGTGAGCACGGAGCTGTAGAGATACCAGGTGGTGAAGACGGTCGGGTTGGCGATTATGAACACTGTCATCATCACCACGAACACGGCAAGCGTGCCGAGTGCGGCGCGGTTGTCGAGGATGAAGCCGCGCACCCAATGATCGGATGGGTGTTTCCACTCTTTCCGCGGATTGCCCGGGCGGGAGATGCCGGCGGACGGCTCGTGCAGATCGGGCTCCATTGTCTTGCTCATCGTGCTCTCTGCTCCGGGTCGCCGGCGTCGTGCAGGCCCGGCAAACCGCCCGGATGCGCCACGTCTTCCATGAAGTTGATGAGGTCTTCGGCCGACTTGACGTCACGCCGGTCGGCGGTGAGCGCGACCTTGCCGCGATCGAGCACGACGAAGCGGTCGGCAATATCGAAGACGTGGTGGATGTTGTGGCCGATGAACAGGATCGACCGTCCGCTCGCCCGCACCTGGCGCACGAAATGGAAGACTTTGGCGGTCTCGGTCAGCGACAGCGCCGTCGTCGGCTCGTCGAGGATGATCAGGTCGGCCTGCTTGTAGATGGCGCGGGCGATCGCCACGCCCTGGCGTTCACCGCCGGAGAGCTGGCCGACGATCGATTGCGGCGTGAACACTTTCGAGGTGAAGCCGATCTCGCGCATCAGCCGGCTCGCCTCCTCGATTTCCTTGTTGACCTTCAGCCAGCCGAGAAAGCCGGTGAGCTCGCGGCCCATGAAGATGTTGCGCACGATCGTCTGCTGCACGGCCAGCGCCCGGTCCTGGAATACCGTCTCGATGCCGGCGTCGCGCGAGCGCGCGGCGCTCCAGCCGGTCACCGGCTGGCCGCGGATGAGGATCTCGCCGCTGGTCGGCTTGACCACGCCGGAGAGGATCTTGATCAGCGTCGACTTGCCGGCGCCGTTGTCGCCGATCAGGCCGACCACCTCGCCGCGGTCGACGCTAAGATTGACCCCGCCCAGCGCATAGACCTGGCCATAGGACTTGCTGATGTCGCGCAGTTCGATAAGGCGTTCGGCCATTGCGATCCTCGCTTGGTTCCGGCTGCCGGTCGGCCTGTCCGACCGGCATGCCGTGTTAGAAAGTCAGCGCAGCGCCTGCTTGGCGAGCTCGGCGACGATCTCGTAATTGTCAGGCGTGACGAAGCCAGCGCCGGTGTCGACATTCATCGGCGCGAGGCCCAGCACCACCTGCTGGCAGAGGCTGAGGATCGGCAGATAACCTTGCAGGAATGGTTGCTGGTCGGCCGTCAGCTGCACCCAGCCGCCCTTGAAGCCCTCGACGATCTGCGGGCTGGTGTCGAAGCCGAAGTTGAAGATATCGCCCGCCTTCCTGCCCGCCGCCTGCATGTAAGTCGGGACGTTGCCCAGCATCTGTCCGCCGGGATAGCCAACCGCCTTGACGTCGGGATTGTTGAGCAGTGCCGCGGTAATCACCGGAATGGCCAGATTGGGATCGGAAGCCCATTCGCCGCTTGGCGGCGAGGAGAGCTGTATGACCTCGACGCCCGCCTCTTTCAGGGCGGCGACCGTACCGCGCTCGCGCGCGCCGCGGTTCTCGTTCTCGAACGGCCCGATCATGATCGCCTTGTCGCCGGCCTTGAGCCCGGCCAGCTTGAACGCCTCGGCGCCGAGCGCGCGGCCCTGCTGCTCCTGCTGGGCGCCGACATAGCCGCCGCCGAACGCTGCCGTGACCTTCGGCACCGGCACGTTCTGGTACATCATCCTGATGCCGTCCTTGTGCGCCTGTTCGGCCAGCGGCATGATCGAAGCATCGCCCGGGTGGCCCATCATGGCGATGCCGCCGGGCTTGACCGCGACGGCCTCGCGCAATTGCTGCACCATCTTCTCGACGTCCCACTGGGAAAAGATGTAGTCGACCTTCGGCCCAAGATCGGCCTCGGCCTGCTTGGCGCCATTGTAGACGATGGTGCCGAAGGCGTCGCCCTCGGCGCCGCCGACGAAGAAGCGGATGTGGACGTCCTTGCACCACTGGGCATCGAGCGCCTGGGCAGGCAAGGTGGAGATTGCGGCGGCGAGCGCCGTGGCGGCCGCCAGGACGGTCGAGCGCAGAACTGTCCTTCTCATCGTGATGCTCATGCACGTTCCTCCCTTTGTTCCCTCGCAAGCCGAGGGTTTTCGACGAATGCTTCGGCTTCTCGCCGCAATGCTCCGCTCCCGCCTGCCGATCCTCAGGCCGGGTTCGCCAGATACGCGGCACCTCCCCGGCATTGCTTGAGGTAATCCAGCGCCCGCACCTGCCCTGTAATCTCGAGGTCGCCGCGATAGACCGGGTCGTGCCAGCCCTCGATGTCGATGGCGCCCTTGTAGCCGGCCAGCCGCAACTCGCCGATCACTCGCGTCCAGTCGCTGTCGCCGAAGCCAGGCGTGCGCATTTGCACGAACGGCAGCCGGCCGAACACGCCATGCTCGCGGATCACGTCCCAGCGCACCGTCGCGTCCTTGCCGTGGACATGGAAGATGCGCGGCGCCCATTTGCGGATCTGCGGGATCGGATCGATCAGATAGACGAGCTGGTGGCAGGGCTCCCATTCCAGGCCGAGATTGTCATCGGGCAATTCGTTGAACATCAGCTCCCAGGCGTCCGGATTGTGGGCGATGTTCCAGTCTCCATCAGCCCAGTTGCCGTCCATCGCGCAATTCTCGAAGGCGATGCGCACGCCCTTGTCGGCGGCGCGCCGAGCCAGTGGTCCCCAGACCTCGCGGAAGCGCGGCAGGCTGTCGGGCAGCGGCTTGCCGCGGAGGCGGCCGGTGAAGCCGCTGACCATCGAGGTGCCGAACAGATGCGCATGGTCGATGATTGTTTCCCAAGCCTCGAGCACGCCGCGATCGGATTCGCCGCTTTCCAGCGGATTGCCGAAGACGCCGAGCGAGGAGACGACGACGTCGGCGTCGCCGATCGCCTCGCGGATCTGGCCGGCCAGCCGTGGAAGATCCTTGCCGCCCAGCGTCTGCCAGAAGAAGGGCTGGATGCTCTCGAAGCCGAGCGGCAGGATCGCCTTGATATAGGCGGCCGGGTCATCGAGATTGGCCCGCACCATGGTACCGATCCTGATGTCGAGAAGCGGGTTTGGCATTGTCACCCTTCCTGTGCGATCGCGACCCGGCGCCCGGTTTCGGCGCTTTCGATCGCGCCGAAGACCATGGCCAGGCTTTTGATGTTGTCGGCGCCGCGCGTCTCCGGCTCGGTGCCGGTTTCGACGGCGCGCACAAAATCCTGGATGATGCCGAGATGGCCGCCGATGCGATCTCTCGGATCGAGCGGCGGCACGGCGAACGGCTCTGTGCGATCGAACAGGCCTTCACGGATAGGCCGCGCGACTTCCGCCCTCAGCCCATCATCCTCACCGTCCCAGACCAGGCTGCCGTACTCGGCGACAATGCGCCATGTGCTCTCCCAACTGGTGCGGAACCCGTCAGCGCACCAGGAGCCGGAATAGGTGAACAGCTTGCCGCCGCCGAGCTCGAAGATTGCGGAGGCCGACGATCCCTGCCGGTACCAGGAATTGACCGGCTCCCATTCCTGGCAATAGACGCTGGCCGGCTCGCCACCGACCATGTAGCGGGCGGCGTCGAAAGTGTGGATCGCCATGTCGAGCAGCAGGACATGGCGCATCTCCTCGCGAAACCCGCCGAAATGCGGCGCGACGAAGAATTCGGCGTGGATGCTGGTTGGCGCACCGATGGCGCCGGATTCGAGAAAACGCCTGATGCGCCTGACGCTGGCGACATAGCGGCGGTTCTGGACGACGGCGTGCACGCGCTTGGCGCGTCGGGCAGCCTCGACGATGGCACGCGCGTTGTCCGGGCTGTCAGCCAGCGGCTTCTCCGTCAGGAGGTGGCAATGATGGGCAAACGCGGAGAGCGCAACCTCGCGCCGGGCCACCGGAACCACGACGTCGAACACTGCGTCGGGTTTGGTCTGGTCGAGGACAGCGTCAAGATTGGTTCCGACGATGACGCCGGCAAGGTCATATTCGCGCGCCCTTACCTTCGCCCTGTCGGCGTCGAGGTCGACAAGGCCGACAATAGCCAACCCGTCGATCTGCCTCGCCGCATCGAGCCAGTGCTTGCTCATCGCTCCGCAGCCGACCAGGACGACATTCATCATCCAGCGCTCCTCCTCCGCTCGGCCCCTCCAGACCGATCGTCACGGCATTCACGGCGTGACCGTAAACGTTTTTCCGTAAACGTTTACGAGAACACACCCGAAGGCGTAGAATGTCAATTGGCCGCTCGCGAAAATCACCTTGATCACCTTGGCCTGAAGAGCGGCCGGTGATAGCCAAGAAAGGGGAGAACTGTCCTTTGGCGTCCAGCATTCACGACCTTGCGCGTCACCTGAACATTTCGATCGGCACCGTGTCGCGCGCGCTCAACGGGCGCGCCGACGTCAATGCCGACACGCGCCAGCGCGTGCTCGATGCCGCGGCAAAGCTGAACTATTCGCCGAACCAGTCCGGCCGCAGCCTGCGGCGCGGCGCCACCCACTCGATCGCCTTCATGCTGCAGCCGCACCCGGGCGACGAGCAATATGGCGAGCCGTTCTTCATTCCGTTCCTGACCGGGCTGCAGGCGAAACTCGCCGAAAGCGGGCTCGACCTGATCGTGGTGATGGGCGCGCCGGGCGACTACCAGCAGGAGCGCCTGCGCCGGGTGGTCGAGACGCGCCGGGCCGATGCGGTGGTGCTGGCCTGGACGCGGCGCGAGGACGAGCGCATCGATTACCTGACCAGGGTCGGATTCCCGTTCGCGACGCTCGGCCGCAGCCGATCCGGCGGCAACTCCTATCCGTCGCTCGACCTCGATTTCGAAAAAGCCGGGGCCGACGCGGTCGACCGCCTGGTGGCGCGCGGCCATCGCCGCATCGCCGCCATCCGCCCGTCTCTTAACCTCAATTTCGGCTATCTGTTCCTGGCCGGCTATCGCAAGGCCTTACGGCGGCACGATATCGAGGTCGACCCCGGGCTGATCGCGGACGGCTTCATCAACGAGGCCGGCGGATACGAAGTGACGCCTGAGGTGATGCGCTCCAAGGACCCGCCGACCGCGATCATCTTCAATAATGACGCGATGGCACTCGGCGGCTGCAAGGCGCTGGCCGAGATGGGCATCAAGCCCGGTCACGACATTGCGGTGATCGTCATCGTCGACACGCCGCTGTGCCGCTATTTTTCACCGGCGCTGACCGGCTTCCGCCCTCCCCTGGAGCCGATGGGACGGCGGCTGGCCGAAATGTTGCTGGCGTCGATCCCGGCCTTTGCCGGCACCGAAGGCGCGCGGATCATCCGTGAGGTCTGGCCGCTGGAGCTGATCGCACGCGACAGCGATTGATGATGGCCGCACTCACCTTCCCCTCTTGTTGTTGATCGGCCGCTCTTCTTGTTATCGGCGAGGAAGCGTTATGGTGGAGCTTTCCAGTCGGCTCGATCACCTCGGTCGCGCTGGCAGCTGCCTATCACCGCTTCGGCCGCTGGCCCACCCTGCACATGATCGAAGACAGACCGGCCACCGGCGAGACGCCGAACGGCTGAACGACAGCGCCCAGGCCTTCCCTCCAGCCACTTCGATCGCCTAGGATGAGCCAGGCGCAGTGGAGGAAATCCATGGGCAAGGGACGAGTCGAGGCATTTACCGATGGCGTTATCGCCATCATCATCACCATCATGGTGCTCGAGTTGAAGGTGCCGCATGGCGCGGATTTTTCCGTGCTGGCACCGCTATGGCCCACGTTTTTCAGCTACGTGCTGTCCTTCATCTATGTCGGCATCTACTGGAACAATTTGCACCACATGTTCCACACCGTGCAGCGGGTGGATGGCCGCGTGCTGTGGGCGAATTTGCATCTGCTGTTCTGGCTGTCGCTGATGCCCGTCACCACCGCCTTCATGGGCGAAAACCATTTCGCGCCGGTGCCTGTCGCCGTTTACGGTGTTGTCCTGGCGCTTTGCGCGGCCGCCTACTTCATTCTAGTCGTCATGCTGCACCGGCTGCATGGCAACGACACTATCTTCGCCAGAGCGGCGGGCACCGACCGCAAGGAAAAGATCTCGGTGGTCCTCTACATCGCCGCCATTCCGCTGGCCTTCATCAATCAATGGATCAGCGTCGCGCTCTATGTGCTGGTTGCCATGATCTGGTTCGTACCGGACAGGCGGTTCGAGAGGCTGGTCGAAAAATAGGTGTGCCTATTCCCGCATCGCTTTCAGCTTTTCCGCCACCGAGGCCGCAAGGTCGGCATAGCGCTCCTCCAGCCGCTCGGCCGCCTTGATCACCGAAAAATCATGACCGAATTTTTCCAGCGCCATGCGCAGCTTCTCGACGAACTCCGCTTGTTTTTCGAGCGCCGAAAACAGCGTTCTCACTTGCGCTTCGCTGATATCGGGATTGGCAAGCATTTGCGGCACCTCGCGGCTCATCTGGTCGCCAGTGGCGGTCTGTTCTTTCAGGATCTCGATCCAGTCGGTCAATCGGTAATCTCCTTCTTACGCGGACAGCATGCGCAGCGCCTGCCGATGTGGTCAACCCAAGGACGCCAAAGCGGGCTTGCGCGAGCCCCTCGGCGCGTTAAGTTCGGCGCAGCTTGAACGAGGACACTATCACCCATGACCGCCGACGCCGAAATCCAGACCGCTTTGCCTGCCCTTGCCTCCGGCAACGTTGCCGTTATCACCGGCGGCGCCAGCGGCATCGGCCTTGCCGCGGCCAAGCGGCTGGCGGCGATGGGCCTGAAAATCGCGCTGGCCGATATCGGCGGCGCGCGGCTCGATGAGGCTGCCCGCGCCGTTGCAACGATTGCCGGCGACAGTGCCGTGCTCGCTGTTGCGACCGACGTCTCGAAAGCCGAGGAACTCGACCGGCTAGCCGAAAGGGTGTTCGGTGCCTTCGGCGACGTGTCGCTGTTGATGAACAATGCCGGCGTCGGCAACAATCCCGGCAAACCCTGGGAGAACCGCGACGCCTGGAAGCGGCTGCTGGACATCAACTTCTGGGGTGTCGTCCATGGCGTCGCGGCCTTCGTGCCGCGCATGCTGGCGGCCGGCAGGCCGGGCCTGATCGTAAACACCGGCTCCAAGCAAGGCATCACCACGCCGCCCGGCAATCTTGCCTACAACGTCTCCAAATCAGGCGTGAAGACCTTCACCGAAGGCCTGGCACATGCGTTGCGCAACGAGCCCAGTGCCAACATCGCCGCGCATCTGCTCATCCCGGGGTTCACTTTTACCGGCCTGACCGAAGGTGCAACCGAAACGCCCGCCGGCGCCTGGACAGGCGAGCAGGTGATCGACTTCATGCTGTCCTCGCTGGTGCGTGGCGACTTCTACATCCTGTGCCCCGACAACGAGGCGACACGGCCTATGGACGAAAAGCGCATGGCCTGGGCGATCGGCGACATCATCGAGAACCGCCCTGCTTTGTCGCGCTGGCATCCGGATTACAAGGAGCCTTTCGCGGCGTTCATGGAAAGCTGACGCTCACGCCGCATGTGTCTTCGAGCCGCGCTTTTGCGCAGCGGCTTTCTTGACCGCCGCATCGGCGATCTTCTGGTCATGCCGTTTCGCCGCCTGTTCACATTTTTTGCGGATCTCCTCGACCTCGGATTCGGTCAGGTGCTCGATGCCGATAAAAGTATTGTGGGCTTTGCCGACCCGGATCAACTCGTCGAGTTTCGTCTGAATCGCCGTGCCATCGCGGTTCTGGGTGTTCTGGATGAGGAACACCATCAGGAAGGTGACGATCGTCGTGCCGGTATTGATGACGAGTTGCCACGTATCGGAAAAGCCGAATATCGGCCCGCTTGCCGCCCAGACAACGATGACCAGAAAACAGAGGGCGAATGTCGTCGGCAGACCGGCAAGATGGGCAACGTAGGTGGCGATCCTGGTGAAAAGCTTCTCGATCATAGCGAAGAGAAACAACCGGCAACCGCTCCGGGTTCCCTTGCAAGGAGGGATTTCACGGGCATAACCGTGCACGCGCCCGCAAGATCAGGGTATTTCGTTTTCCCAGCGATCGAGAAAGGCCTCGATGGACAGCGCCTGCATGTCGGGGATGGCCTTGGCCAATTTTTCAACCGGCCAGTCCCACCAGGCGAGGCTTTCGATCCGCGCGGCGATGTCCGCCGCAAAACGTTGGCGCAATTGCCTGGCCGGAACACCGGCGACAATCGAATAGGCAGCTACGTCGCGCGTCACCACAGCGTTGGCGCCGACGATCGCGCCATTGCCAATGGTCACATCAGGCATGATCACCGCGCCATGGCCGATCCAGACGTCGTGGCCGATACTGACGGCCTTTGCCCGCCGTCGCTCCCGAAATCCGGCGTCGACGCCCAGCCAGCGAAAATACTCGTTCGGCCGGTAGCTGAGCTTGTGCTGGGTCAGCCGCTCGATCGGATGCTCCAGCGCGTTGATGCGGCTGTTGGCGGCGATCGAACAGAACTTGCCGATGGTCGTGTAGATCGCCTCGGCGTGGCGCTCGAAATAGGAGAAATCACCCACTATGACTTCACGCAAGATGACCCGCTCGCCGATCGAGGCGTATCGTCCAAGCTTGCACGCCTTCAATTCCGCGGTCGGGTGGATACGCGGCTCGGGATCTTTCAGGACAAGATTTTCGGGGCGATCCATGCCGGCGGCTTTACGCCCGAGCGATTGGTCCCGCAAGCGGGACCAATCGTCCGTCACCTGTTACCAGAGCCTATTTCGGCTTGCCGTTGCTCCACACCACGTTCTGGCCGTAGAGCGGCACGGTGGTGACCGACATTTTCGCCGAACCGTCCTGCACCTGGCGCGAGTGCGACAGATAGATCAGGGTCTCATTGGTCCTGTCGTAGATGCGGTTCACCACCTGCTTCTTCCAGATCAGGCTGATGCCCTGCTTGAATACCTCCTCGCCGGCCTCGCTCATGTCGATGTCGCTGATGGTGATCGGCCCGGTCTGGCGGCACGAGATCGAGGAATCGGACGGGTCCTCGAACCAGTTGCCCTTTTGCAGGCGATCGATCACGCCGCGGTCGAAATAGGAGACGTGGCAGGTCACGCCTTCGACCTTCGGGTCCTTGATCGCCTCGACGATGATGTCGTTGCCGAGCCAGTCGACGCCGACCTTGCCGACCTCCTGGGCGACAGCCGCACCAGCACCGATGACAAGGCATGCGGCGAAAGCGCCGCCGATCAGTTTTCGCCCAATCAGTCCTTGCAAGGAAGCCTCCTGCGGTTCGAGTTTTGCCGACCTCAGGTGGGACGGGCGGCAGCGCTTTGCAAGCGGATCATTTTTTGACAGGAATGCCGGTTGCGGCAACGCGACATCTTTGCGCGCGCGAGATCTAACCGTTAAGAGTGTTCGCCCAACAAGCTCCAGGGCGCCGATACGGCGCCAATGAAAATCGCAATGGACACCAATTGATGATGCGTTCAATTCTGGTCGGCATTCTCGTCCTGATGGCGGCGGGCATCGGCTGGCTCACCTTCGACTGGTACCGCGGGCATTATGGCGGCGAGCCGTTCGGCGCGCCGTTCACGCTGGTCGACCAGAAGGGCGCCCCGATCACCGAGGCTGAGTTTCGCGGCCACCCCAGCGTCGTCTTCTTCGGCTTCACCCATTGCCCGGAAGTCTGCCCGACCACGCTGTTCGAACTGGCCGGCTGGCTGAAGACGATGGGTGACGACGGCAAGAATCTGCGCGCCTATTTCGTGACGGTCGACCCGGAGCGCGACACGCCCGAAATCATGAACGCCTATATCAGCAACTTCTCCGACCGCATCCTCGGCATAACAGGCGAACCGGACAAGGTCCGTGCCATGGCCAAATCCTTCGGCATCTATTCGAAAAAGGTCGATACCGGCAACGGCGACTACACGATGGACCACACCGCTTCGGTGTTGCTGCTCAACGCCAGGGGCGATTTCGCCGGCACCATCGCCTATGGCGAAAACCCGGACGCCGCCATCGCCAAGCTCAAGCGGCTGGCGGCAGGCTAGTGCCTGATCCCGAACCGAAGGTCCGCGCCAGCGAAAGTGGGAACCGGTTTTCGGATAAGATCATGCTCACAAAGAAAATCGTTTGATGACCCAAACGCGACTTTATTTCAGCACTGGAAAGATCGAGGCCGACCGTATCTTCGCGGCGTTCGGAGCGGCATTCGAAGATGAGGGCCTGCCGATTGGCTTGGTCGAAGTCGACGAGGACCGCGACATCCACGAAGTGTCGCTCTATGCCGACGGCGATGTCGATGCCGTCGAGGCGCGCGTGGAAGAGATCCTTGCTGGGCTTGCCTTGTCGAGGCCGATTGCGCGCGAGCCCGTGCCAGATATCGACTGGGTGTCGCGTTCGCTGGAGGGACTGAAGCCGGTGCGCGCCGGCCGTTTCTTTGTTCACGGCGCGCATGACCGCGGGAAGCGCCACAGCGGCGAACTCGCCATCGAGATCGAGGCGGGCCTCGCCTTCGGCACCGGCCATCACGGCACCACCGCCGGCTGTCTTGAAATGCTGGAACAGGTCGTGCGGCGCGAGCGCCCGCGCAACGCGCTCGACCTCGGCACCGGCAGTGCGGTTCTGGCCATCGCGCTGGCCAAGCTCGCCCATATCCCGGTGCTGGCGACCGATATCGATCCGGTCGCCATAAAAGTCGCCGCCGCCAATGCGCGGCTCAACCACGTCAAGGCGCTCGTCGAAACGGTGACGGCGCCGGGCTTTCACCATCCGATCTTTGCAGCCCGCGGGCCCTTCGACCTCATCGTTGCCAACATACTGGCGCGGCCGCTTATGCGGCTGGCGCCCGAAATGGCCAAGCATATCGGTTTGGGCGGCTCGATCGTGCTGTCAGGCATCCTCGACCGGCAGCGCGACGCGGTGGTCTCGGCCTATGTCGGCCAGCAGTTCCGCCATGTCAGGACGTTGCATCGCGAAGGCTGGGTGACAATCCACCTCAAGCGGTGACGCGCAGCGCCTTCAAACGCAAGCCGTAAATTCGCTCAGACGTAGCGCGACCTTGCCGCCTTCTTCAGTTCTTCGCGATCGTAGCCGTTCGCTTTCAGCGTTTCGTCGTCAAAGCCAAGCAGAACGCCGCTCACATAGCGGCTCGCTTCGCGCTGTCGCGCTTCGATGAGAGCATTCACAGCGCT
Organism: Mesorhizobium sp. WSM4849; assembly: GCF_055811385.1. NCBI lineage: Bacteria > Pseudomonadati > Pseudomonadota > Alphaproteobacteria > Hyphomicrobiales > Phyllobacteriaceae > Mesorhizobium > Mesorhizobium sp. WSM4849. The sequence continues at coordinate 187,074 of NZ_JBVVPW010000003.1, read as the reverse complement.
TCTGAAAAATCCGCGTCTGGCTGAAATCGTGGACATGATGGTCTCCTTTGCAGGGCAATAAGACTCTTTCCTCCACGTCAAAAAGGTAAGCTCTGCTGACCTGTTTGAAAATCGCTGATTCTGCATGGCGTCCATGCGAAAATGCGATGCTGCTGGACCAAATCCCGCCGATTGTCAGGCGGCGGACGCTGTAGCACTTTGATCTTGCGCTGATTTTCTCCGAACCGAAGATCCGCCCAGCAAAAGTCGATTCCGATTTTCGGGGTCATGCGCTACGGTCGCGCCAACATCCGAGGAGAGGCCCGTCATGTTCCAGACCTTTGATCCCGCCGGCGACCCCGCTGTCGCCAAGCCGCGTGTGGCGTTGCTGCGTCAATGGCTGGCGGCCAACGGGCTGGATGGCTTCATCGTGCCTCGTGCCGACGAGCATCAGGGCGAATATGTCGCCGACCGCTCGGCGCGGCTGAAATGGCTGACCGGCTTCAGCGGCTCGGCCGGCGTCGCCATCGTGCTCGGCGACCGTGCTTTCATGTTTGTAGACGGGCGCTACACGCTGCAGGTGCGCCAGGAGGTCGATCTCGACATCTTCTCGATCGAAAGCCTGGTCGACAATCCGCCTCCCACCTGGATCAAGGACAATCTCGGCAAGGGCGTGCGGCTTGGCTTCGATCCGTGGCTGCAGACGATCGGCGACGTGAAAGCGCTGAAAGCTTCGGCCGAAAAATCGGGAGCGACATTGGTGCCGCTCGAGAAGAATCCAATCGACGTCATCTGGAAGGACCAGCCCGAACCACCGCTGGCGCCGGTCGAGCTCCATCCGATCGCCTTTGCTGGCGAACTGGCCAAGGACAAGCTGGCACGGCTGGCCGAGGCCATCGGCAAGGACGGCGCCACCCATGCCGTGCTGACCGACCCGTCCTCCATCGCCTGGGCCTTCGACATCCGCGGCGGCGACGTGCCGCACACGCCGCTGGCACTCGGCTTCGCCGTGCTCGCCGCCGATGGGTCGCATCTCCTTTTCATGGACCAACGCAAGTTTTCGCGCACCGTCGCGGCCTATCTGACGCAGCTCGCCGAATTGCACGAACCCAGTGAATTCGAAGCGGCGATCGCAGGATTGGCCAAGCGCGGCGCAAGAATCGCGCTGGATCCGGTGCTGGCGGCGGAGAAACTGAGAATGCTGGTCGAGGACAATGGCGGCACCGTCATCACTGCACCCGATCCTGCCCGCATTCCACGCGCGACGAAAAACCAGGCCGAGATCAACGGCGCCCGCGCCGCGCATCGCCGCGATGGCGCCGCGGTGGCCAAGCTGCTTTGCTGGCTCGACCGCCAGGAACCCGGCAAGCTCGACGAGATCGCGGTCGTCACCAAGCTTGAGGAGTGCCGCCGCAGCACCGGCGAGGAAACGCAAATGCCGCTGCGCGATGTGTCCTTCGACACAATCGCGGGCGCCGGTCCGAACGGCGCCATCATGCACTACCGCGTTTCCCGCGCCACCAGCCGAAAACTTCAGCCTGGCGAGTTGTTCCTGCTCGATTCGGGCGGACAGTATCAGGACGGCACCACCGACATTACCCGCACCGTGCCGATCGGCACACCGACCGAGGAAATGCGCGAACGCTTCACGCTGGTGCTGAAGGGCATGATCGGTATTTCCATGCTGCGCTTTCCCCCGGGCACGCGCGGTTCCGAGATCGATGCCGTGGCGCGCCTCGCTCTGTGGAAACATGGCTGCGATTTCGCCCATGGCACCGGCCACGGCGTCGGTTCCTATCTGGCCGTGCACGAGGGCCCGCAGCGCATCGCAAGGACCGGCACCGAAAAGCTGCTGGCAGGCATGATCGTCTCCAACGAGCCGGGCTACTACAAGGAAGGCTCTTACGGCATCCGCATCGAGAACCTCATTCTGGTGACACCAGCCGAGCAGATAGAGGGCGGCGACATCGCCATGCACAGCTTCGAGACACTGACGCTGGCGCCGATCGACACCAGGCTGGTGCGATCCGACCTTTTGACGCGCGACGAGCTGCATTGGCTCGACACATACCACGCGCGTGTGATGGCCGAGATCGGACCGATGCTCGACGGCGAGACGCTGGCCTGGCTTGAAAAGGCAACCGCACCACTGCCGCACGACCAGAAATCCTGATTTTCGGCAAGGCCGGAAATGGCATGTAGCGTTATCGCTGCCAACCGGCTTTCTTCAACAGATGCGCCATCTCATCTGCCCAATGTGGATTGCGCAGCCTGAGCGGCGCCAAGGCATCGCCTGAAGGGTTTTCCATTTCCCGCATCAGCTCGACGCAAGATCCGGCCTCCGGCAAGCGGCCGAGCGAAACGTAGCAGCAGGCGAGAGTTTCGTGAGTGGGCCGCCATGCGGGAGCGATCTTGCGCGCCTTGATGGCTGCGGCAAGAGCCTCGTTTGCCTGTCCTGCAAACAAGTAGGCGAGCGCCAGAACATTGAACCAGACGAAGTTCTGAGGATCGTAAGGATTCAACATAAGGCCTTGTTCGAGCGGCGCTATCGCTTCGGATGCGCTGCCACGAAAAAACTGTCCCATCCCCAACACCAGATGACCAAGGGCGAAGCTTGGGCTGATTTCGATCGCCTTTTCCGCGGCAAGAACGGCCTGTTCCGGTGCATTGGCGTAGATGCTGCAGATGGCCAGCGCGTAGTGCGAATAGGGATTCTTCTCGTCGAGCGGAACCGCCTTCAAGGCTGCATCCAGGCCCTCCCGGATATCCTGTTCCGGTTTGTCGCTCCAGCCGTAAGCGACGATGCCGGCGCTCACCCGGCCGAGCCAGAGATGGGCCTCTGCGAGTTCAGGATCGAGCCTGCATGCCTCCCGGAACAGCTTGCGGGCACTCAAGTGAGTTTGACGGCCGACGTGGTGGAAATGCCAGGTACCTTGCCGCACCAGGTCCCAGGCCGTCGCATTTCCGCTGCTGCGTGCAGTGGCTGGAAGCGATTCCGTCTTGAGAAGTTCGGGCTCGATCGCGCCGGCCACCCGCTCGGCTATGGCATCCTGGACGGCGAATGCCTCCGTCATTTCCATCTCGTATCGTTCGGCCCAGATCTGATTGGCCGAGGCCGCATCGACCAATTGCGTCGAGACCCGAATATGCTGGCCGGACCGGCGCACGCTGCCTTCCAGCACATAACGGACGCCAAGCTCGCGGGCCACCTGTTTGGAGTCGACTGGCTTGTCCTTGTAGACGAAGCTGGAATTGCGGCCGATCACCCGGAACCAGCGGAACCTCGTCAGCGCTGTGATGATGTCCTCCGTGATGCCGTCAGCCAGATAGGCCTGTTCCCCGTCGCCGCTGACATTGGCGAACGGCAAGACCGCGATGGACGGTCTTTCGGAGAGTCCCGCCGGCTGGCCGGAACTTGGCAGCGCGCCGTCTGCAGCGGCGTCCAGCACACGGACGCTGCCGGCGAAACGATATCCGGTGCGGGGAACCGTGGCGATCCACTCGCTGCCGTCTGGCTGTGGCCCGAGCAGCTTGCGCAGGGCTGCAATCTGCACAGAGAGATTGCTTTCTTCGACAACGGCATCGGGCCAAGCCGCTTCCATAAGCGCCGTCTTGCTCAGCACTTGAGCCGGTGTCTCCAGCAGGGCTTGAAGCAACGACAAGCCTTTGTGCCCGAGCGCAACCGGCCGGCCCTCGCGGACAAGCCCCCCGCGCAGCATGTCGAGCACGAACGGGCCGAACGCTAAGCATCGCGGCGCTGCGACATTCCGCTTACCGGCTTCGGAAGAATTCGGAACTTTTCGCCTCCCCTTTTAGGACTCCGGCCGGACGTGCGGTCATCTTGGCCGTTCTTCGTATAGACTAACACAAATGGAGGTCGAAATGACGATGTTGAAGCAACCGTCAGGAGCGGACAGTGTGGCGCCCAGCGACAGAAAAGCTGTAATCGTCGGGGCTGGCGAGGCTTATCGGGCCGAACAGGGGTCGGACTATCTGCCGGGAATAAGTGCTGAGACCGTCGGCGCGAAGGCGCTTTGGCTGGGCGTCGTCACGATGCCTCCGGGGAAGCGGACCAAGGCCCACGTCCACGCACGTCACGAAACAGCATTTTATATGCTGAGCGGAGACGAGCTGGAGATGTGGAGCGGGGACGAACTGCAATTTCGGGACGTCGTGCATCCCGGCGACTATCTCTATATTCCCGCCAACGTGCTCCACGTCGCCGTGAACCGGGCAAGCGCGCCGGCCATTTTTATTGGCGCCCGCAACGAACCGACCGCTCAGGAAAGCGTCGTCCTGTTCCCGGAGATGGACGGGAGGATACCGTAGAGGCGACCTTCCAGGAATCATTGGTGGGGCGCCCTTCAACCGAACATTCCGCCAATGGTGTGCCGCCAGACCGGAGCCATGTCTATCACGCCAAGCACGGGTCGCCGACGGATTTCGCGTTGAAACTCGTTGAAGGCACATAGCGGGTGCAGGATGACGGTTGTGTCGGCAGAAGGTCTGGCGTGGTGGAACGAGAAGGCAGAGCGTGGGCGAGAGCGACGAGCGGCTTCTGGCGCTGATCGCGCAAAACAATGCGGCTGCGGTGGAAGCCATGGTCGAGCGCAAGCTGCCGCGGCTGATCCGTCTCGCCACCCGAATGCTGGGCGACCGCGGCGAGGCGGAGGACGTCGCGCAGGAGACCTTCTTGCGCATCTGGCAGGCGGCTCCGGGCTGGCGCGCCGGCGAGGCGAAGTTCGACACGTGGCTGCATCGCGTCGCACTCAATCTCTGCTACGACCGGCTGCGCAGGCGGCGGGAGACGCCGGTGGCGGAGCTTCCCGATCGCCCCGACGAACGCCCGGGCGCGGAAGCGGATATGCTCGCGGCCGACGATCAGCACCAGGTGCAGCGCGCGCTGGCCGAGCTGCCGGAGCGCCAGCGCGAGGCGATCGTGCTGCAGTATTATCAGGAGCTTTCGAACAGCGATGCGGCAGAGGTCATGGGGATCAGCATCGCGGCATTGGAAAGCCTCTTGTCGCGGGCGCGGCGGCAGTTGCGCTCCAGGCTCGGACGAGACAGGGACGAAATGACATGACTCCAGAGAGGTATTCCGAGCTCGTTGCCGCCTATGGCGGGTCGCCGCAGCGATGGCCTGAAAACGAGCGGGCGGCGGCGCTGGACTTCATCGCCGCCAATCCGACTCAAGCCGAAGTCGCACTTGCACCAGCGGCGGAGCTCGACGATCTGCTGTCGTGCCATCGCGTCGCAGCTCCGGACGGCGCGCTCGCGCGAAGGATCATCGCCACGGCGCCGCCTGCGCTGTGGCGCCGCACACGGCTCATCTGGCAGTGTGCCGGATTGGCCGGCATCGGACTGGCGGGCGCGCTGGCCGGTGTGCTGACAGTCGCCGTGCTGTTGTCGCTCAACAGCGCCCCTGACGATGGCGGCGCCTATGCGCTGACCGCATTCGGCGACATGCAGGGGGACGTGCAATGAGCGAACGCAGCATCAGGATCCTGCTTGCCGTCTCGCTGGCGCTGAACATCTTCGTGCTCGGCGCCACTGCCGGCGCTGGCTATATGTGGCAGACGCGCGAGGGGCAGCGCGACGGGGTGGGCGACCAGCGCGGCCTGCGCTTCGCCGCGGCCGGCCTGTCGCCCGAGCAGCGCAAGGCGTTCCGCCAAGCGCTCGCCGAGGCGCGGCGCCAGTCGGCTGCCGACATCGAAGCGGCTCGGACCGGCCGCGAGCAGGTCGCGCGCCTGATCAAGGCCGAGCCGATCGACGCAGCGGCTGTCAGTGAGACGCTCGCCTCGGTCCGGCAAGCCGATATGGCGCTGCGCGGCCGGCTCGAACAGGCAATCGTGAGCTTCGCGACGACACTGACGCCAGCCGACAGGGCGCGGCTTGTCGACGGCCTGCGCGGCCGCAGCAACATGCTGCGCCGAGCGGACGAAAAATAGAGCTGGAAAGAGCGACGGATTCCGGTCACTGCCGCATTGAAGCCTCTGAAGCAATGCTGACGGAGGCACGATTGGCACGTCCGAGCGAGGTCGCGGTTGCGCTCAACCGCTTCGGCCTGGGCGCCCGGCCCGAAGACGAGACACCGGCCGACCCGAAATCCTGGTTGATAGCGCAGTTCGAAGACTACGATGCAAACCCAGCCGTCTTTTTCGGCGCGCAGGACTCGGCCACACTCGGTGACGGCTACGTCGAGGCGATGCTCGAGGCCAAGGACGCCGAGGGGGCCGCAAAGATGGCCGCCCGCAAGGCGGCGCGCCAGGAGGCTCAAGCGCTCTATCGCGACGAGGTCGACATGCGGGCACGCGCGGCGCTCGAAACGTCGACGCCCTTCATCGAGCGGCTCGTGCATTTCTGGTCGAACCATTTCGCCATCTCGGCGGAGAAACCGCAGGTGACCCTGATCGCCGGCGCCTTCGAGCGCGAGGCGATCCGCCCGCATGTGCTCGGCCGCTTCGAAGATATGCTACTCGCCGCCGAGCGCCACCCGGCGATGCTGTTCTATCTCGACCAGGTGCGCTCGATCGGTCCCAACTCGAGATTTGCCAACCGCGCAGCAAAACGCAACACCAAGCGCAAACCCGGCATCAACGAGAACCTGGCCCGCGAAATCATGGAACTGCACACACTCGGTGCACGCTCCGGCTACAGCCAGGCCGACGTGACCGAATTCGCGCTGGCGCTGACCGGTTTCAGCACCGGACGCGCCAGAGGGCGGGGCCAGGCCGGCACCTTCACCTTTCGACCCGGGCTGCACGAGCCAGGCCAACGCACGATCATGGGCAAGACCTACGACCAGGGCGGGGACAAACAGGCGCTCGCCGTGATCGGCGACTTCGCGGCGGTCGAGGCGACCGCAACGCATATCGCCGCTAAGCTGGCGCGCCACTTCATCGCCGACGAGCCGCCGGCAGCGGTCGTGACACGGCTCGCCGAAGCCTTTCGCCGGTCCAACGGCGATCTCGTCGCCGTCTACCGCGCGCTCATCGACAGTCCAGAGGCCTGGCAACCGGCGGCGGCGAAGTTCAAGACGCCGTGGGAATGGACGATCTCGGCGCTGCGCGGCCTGGGCCGCAGCGACATCGGCAAGCCGCGCCTGGCGCAGCTGCTCAACCAGCTCGGCCAACCGGTATGGCGGCCGCGTTCGCCGGCCGGCTATGACGACGTTGGCGGGAGCTGGGCGGCACCCGACGCACTGGTCCGCCGGGTCGAGGCGGCGCAGCGCCTCGCCGCACAGAGTGGCGACATCGATCCGCGAGATCTCGCGCAAAAACTCTTTGCCGGCTCACTCAGCGAGCTGACGATGGCCGAAGTCGACCGCGCCGAGAGCCGGCGCACCGGCATCGCGCTGCTGCTCGTGTCGCCCGATTTCCAGAGGAGATGACCAAGATGAAACGCCGTCAATTCCTCACTCTCGCCGGCGTCGGCCTCGGCTCGATGCTGATCGCGCCGCACATCGTCTTCGCCACTGTGGAAACCGACCGCCGCTTCGTTTTCATCATCCAGCGCGGCGCCGCGGACGGGCTGAACACGATCATTCCCTATGCCGACCCCGCCTACCGCACACTGCGCGGCTCATTGGCAATCGACAATCCGACAAAGCTCGACGGTACGTTTGGCCTGCATCCTTCGCTCACCCGGCTCCGCAAGCTGCATCAGGACAAGCAGGCACTGTTCGTCCAGGCGGTCGCTTCGCCCTATCGCGAGCGCTCGCATTTCGACGGTCAAAATGTGCTCGAAAGCGGCGGCACCTCGCCCTATGAGCGCCAGGACGGTTGGCTGAACCGGCTGGTCGGCATGCTGCCGAAGTCTCGCAGCGAAGCGATCGCTTTTGCACCGACCATCCCGCTAGCGCTGCGAGGCCAGGCGGACGTCACCTCCTATGCGCCAACCGCCCTGCCAGAGGCGCCGGACGACCTGATGATGCGCGTCGGCAAGCTCTATGACGCCGACGAACAGCTGCATACGCTGTGGAGCAGCGCGATTGAGACACGGGCGCTGGGCGCGGTGAACTCGCAGCGCAAGGACGCAGCGAGCGTCGGCCGCACCGCTGCGGGCTTCCTCTCCAAGGCCGACGGACCGCGCGTGGCCATGATCGAAACCAGCGGCTGGGACACGCATAGCGGCCAGCAAGGCAGGCTGGCCAACCAGCTCAGAACGCTCGACGCGCTCATCGATGCGTTGCACGTTGGGCTCGGCGATATCTGGAAGGATACGACCGTGCTGGTCGCCACTGAGTTTGGCCGCACTGTCGCCGTCAACGGCACTGGCGGCACCGACCACGGTACGGCATCGGCCGCGATGATCGCTGGCGGAGCGGTGAATGGCGGGCGGGTGCTGGCCGACTGGCCGGGACTGTCTACCGGTGCGCTCTACCAAGGACGCGACCTCGCACCGACGCTCGACCTCGACGCGCTGATTGCGGTGACGGCCGCCGAAATGTTTGGTCTCGATCCGGAAGAGACGATGCGCACGCTCTTTGCAGGAGGTCGATTCGACCCCGCGATCTCCGACATCGTGCGCAAGTAGGACTGGCGTACTCAGCCGGTCCGGTTACCCGACGAACTGGCGGGCGAGGACCAGCACAGCGGCGCCGGCCAAAAACATCGCCATAAGCCCGCCGCGCAGCGAGACCAGCCCGGCGACGATCAATGCCGCCCATTCCGCCGGCCCGGCGCCAAGCGCCGCGGGCGCCACCAGCGTCGTCAGCACCGCGGCAGGCACGGCGTTCAGCCCGGCCTCGACGCGCGGATGGATGTTTTCGAAGCGCGAGATCACCAGATGGCCGCCGATGCGGGTCAGATAGGTCGCAATCGCACCGGCGATGATGATCCACAAGGTTGTGCTCATGGCCGCGCCTCCACACCGCTGTGGTGCGGCGGCAGGATGACCGCGAGCAGCACGCCGGCCACGGCGCCAATGGAGACGTGCCAGGGCGAGCCCACCGTCTTGTAGGCGATGATGGAGGCAGCTGCACTGGCGACGACCACCGGCAGCCACAGCGGCCGTTTGCGAAAGCTCATGACCAGTCCGAGAAAATAGATCGGCAGCAGGAAGTCGATGCCCAGCGCATGCGTATCGGGAATGAGCTTGCCGAACACCGCGCCGAGCGCGCTTTCGGTCACCCAGAACACATAGACCGGCAGGCCAAGCCCCATATACCAGGCGAAGCCGACCGTCTCGCCGGCCTCCGCCTTGCGCTCAGCCACCGCAAACTGCGGATCGGTCAGAATGAAATAGCCAACGGCCTGCTGCATCACTGGCCAGTGCGCGATGCGCCGGCCTATGCCTGCCGAGTAGAGCACATGGCGGAAATTTACGGCGAAGATCGACAGCACGATCAGCCATGGCGCGACATGCTGCCCGAACAATTCGATGCCGACCATCTGGCTGGCGCCGCCGAAAACCATGGCGCTCATCAGGAAGGCTTCAAGCACCGAAAAACCGTTGTCGACGGCAATCGCCCCGAACAGCAGTCCAAACGGCGCCGCCGCCACGACGACGGGCATGCTGAGCCGCACGCCTTGCCAGAAATCGCTTTTTGCGCGGTTTTCGGAGATTGCTTCCGCCGACATCAGCCACTCCTTAGGGAAAGCCCGTATGTAGGGAGCGCCGCCAGCCTTGTCACACCAATTCGCTTGAGCCAATGATCAGCGGAAATGATCGCTAGAACGCAGCCAGTCTACTCGACCTGGCCTTCGATCGCCCTGCCCCAGTCAAGCAGCGGTTTTGCCCGCAAGGCGAAATCGACAAGCTCGTCGACCAATGCCGGCCCATGGATTCCCGCAGGGTCGATCCCGTGCCGGACGGCGAAATGCCGGTTGCGGATGGCCGCCGCGAGATCGGCCTCCGTAACATGCTCGAAGCCGCGTGGCGCGCGCTTCATGCAGCCTTCCGCGTCGAGTTCGAGACGGTTTTGCTTCAGCGCCTTGATCAGCGCCCGGAATTCGTCCGGCCGCGTCGCGATGGCATTGCGCATCGCCAGCAACAGCTCCGGACCCGGCTGCCACCAGGCAACGCCTGCAAAGCAGCGCTCAAGCCCGATATGGACGAAGAACACGCCCTGTTCCATCTTGGTGCCGTCAGGCGAAAGGATTGCCGACAGATGCCGGTTGTAGGGCCGTTTGTCCTTGGCGAAACGCACGTCGCGATTGATCCGGAACAGCGACTTCTTGCGATCGCCGCGCAAACCCAGCCCCGCTGCCGCGAAACGCTCGGACAGCGTTTCGACCAGATCGCCGAAGGGGTCGCGCAACTCGCCTTCGAAGAGGTCGCGGTTTTCCAGAAACCACTCCCGGCTCTGATGAAAATCGAGTGCCTTGAGGAAAGGAATGGCCTTTTGGCCGAACCCGTTAAATGCCACCGTCACGACTTGCCGATCCGCGCCAACCACGCATCCTCATCGATCACTTCGATGCCGAGCTCGTTGGCGAGCTTGAGCTTGGAGCCGGCACCTGGTCCGGCAACGACGAGATCGGTCTTCTTCGACACCGAGCCGGCGACCTTGGCGCCGAGCTTTTCGGCCATCGCCTTGGCCTCGTCGCGCGACATCTTCTCCAGCGCACCGGTGAAGACCACCGTCTTGCCGGAGACCGGCGACGACACGCCACCGACCGGCTCCTCGTCGAGCACTGTGACTTCCGCCAGCAATGCATCGAGCGCCTGCCGGTTATGGTCTTCGGCGAAGAAATCGACCACCGCTTCGGCAACGATCGAGCCGATGCCGTTGATGCCGTTCAACTCCTGCCAGGCAGCGTTTCCAGGGTCACCCTTGCCGGCCGGCATGACGGCGTTTTGCCCGGCTTCGCGGAAAGCGGCAAAGGAAAGGAAATGGCGGGCCAGCCGCTTGGCATTGGTCTCGCCGATGTGGCGGATGCCGAGCGCATGGAGGAAGCGCGAGAACTCGACCTGCCGCCGATCGTCGATTGCCGCGAACAGCTTGCGTACCGAGGTCGCGCCGAAACCGTCGACATTCTCGAGCTTGGTCAATGATGCTGCCTGCCGTGCCTTCAGGGTGAAGATGTCGGCCGGCGAATAGATGCGCAGCGACGGATCCTCGGCATGGAAGAAGAACTCAATCTGCTTCTCACCGAGCCCCTCGATATCAAAAGCACCTCGAGACACGAAATGACGCAGACGCTCCACTGCTTGCGCAGGGCATATCAATCCGCCGGTGCAGCGCCTGACGGCTTCACCCTCCTCGCGCACGGCGTGGCTGCCGCAGGCCGGGCAAAGCACTGGGAAAGCATATGGCATACTGTCGGGCGGCCGCTTCTCCAAGACCACGTCGATGACCTGCGGGATGACATCGCCGGCACGCTGGATGCTCACCGTGTCGCCGATGCGAATGTCGCGGCCTTCGCGGATCGGCTGGCCGTTATTGCCGATGCCTTTGATGTAGTCCTCATTGTGCAGCGTTGCGTTGGTCACCACGACGCCGCCGACCGTCACCGGCACCAGCCGCGCCACCGGGGTCAGCGCGCCGGTGCGGCCGACCTGGATGTCGATGCCGGTCAGGATCGTCGTCGCCTTCTCGGCCGGGAATTTGTGCGCGATCGCCCAGCGCGGCGAGCGTGAGACGAAGCCCAGCCGCTGCTGCAGCTCGAGGCTGTTCACCTTGTAGACGACGCCGTCGATGTCGTAGCCGAGCGTCGCCCGGTTGGATTCGATCAGCCGGTATTGTTCGAGCAGCCCCTCGACGCTGTCGAACAGCTTCATCAGCGGATTGACCCTGAAGCCGAAACGCTCGAACGCCGCCACCATGCCCATCTGCGTGTCGGCGGGCATGGCACTCACCGCGCCCCAGGTATAGGCAAAAAACCGCAGCGGCCGGCTGGCGGTGATCGACGTGTCGAGTTGGCGCAAGGAGCCTGCTGCCGAGTTGCGCGGATTGGCAAAAACCTGCTTTCCGGCCTCGGCATTGCGGCGATTGAGTTCGGCGAAATCGGTGAGGCGCATATAGACCTCGCCCCGCACTTCCAATACTTCGGGGAAATCCCCCGAAAGCACATTGGGAATCTCGGCGATGGTGCGGGCGTTGGCCGTCACATCCTCGCCGACCTGACCGTTGCCACGCGTTGCTGCCGTCACCAGCCGTCCGGCCTCGTAGCGCAGCGACAGCGACAGGCCGTCGATCTTCGGCTCGGCCGTCATGGCCAGCGGCGCGTCGGCGCCGAGCCTGAGGAAGCGGCGAATGCGGCCGACGAAATCGATCACATCCGCATCGGCAAAGGCGTTGTCGAGCGACAGCATCGGGATGGCATGGACGATCTTGCGGAATTTTTCCGAGACCGCCGCGCCGACTTTCCGAGACGGCGAATCCTCGCGCACAAGGGCGGGAAACCGCTGCTCGATGGCGAGGTTGCGCCGCCGCAGCGCGTCGTAGGCCGCGTCCGAAATCGTCGGCGCGTCCTCGGCATGGTAACGCTGGTCGTGAGCGGCGATGTCCTCGGCCAGCCGCTTCAGCTCGCTGGCTGCTTCACTTTCACTGAGCGAATCGACTGGTTTATCGGACATGCACGGCTCCTCGACGCATGACCCCGAAGACCGGAACGATTTTCGGGGTCATGCGCAAAATCAAATTGCTTCAGCGTCCCTTGCGCGTCCGAGAGACCGCGCGGCGCTTCAGCGGTGGCGCGCCACAATAGATCAGGATTTTGGGAAAATCATACCTGAACAGCAGGATGGAGCCACATCCTGACTCGATCCACAACGCCAAGCATAAGCTCTGCTATGCTGCGGTATTTTCGCGAAGCAGTCGCTCGGCCGCCGCACGCGCCTCGTCGGTGATGGTCGCCCCGGCCAGCATCCGCGCGATCTCTTCCTGGCGTGCCGCGCGGTCCATCTCGGCGATGCCGGTGGCAACACGATCGGCGCCGCCGGATTTGGAGATCAGGAAATGCGTCGCCGCGCGTGCCGCCACTTGCGGCGCGTGCGTAACCGAAAGCACCTGCACGCGCTTCGACAGCCGCGCCAGCCTTTGGCCGATGGCGTCCGCCACCGCGCCGCCAACGCCGGTGTCGATTTCATCGAAGACCAAGGTCGGCGCCGAGCCGCGGTCGGCCAGCGCCACCTTCAGCGCCAGCAGGAACCGCGAAAGTTCGCCACCGGAGGCGACTTTCATCATCGGGCCCGGTCTTGTGCCGGGATTGGTGCGCACCCAGAACTCGACCTGGTCGATGCCGTCTTCCATGCGGCTCTCGGCCTCACTTGCCATCTCGACGATGAAGGCGGCCCGTTCGAGCTTTAGCGCCGGCAGTTCGGCCATCACCGCCCTGGTCAATCCGATCGCCGCCGCATGGCGAAGCGACGAAAGCTGTGCCGCGGCAATGTCATAGGTTTCGCGCGCGGCGGCGGTTTGCTTCTCCAGCCCGTGCAGGCGCTCCTCGCCGGCGTCGAGATCCGCGAGATCGGCGGCCATCGTGTCGCGCAGTTGCGCCAGATCGTCGACCGCCACACTGTGCTTGCGTGAGGCGGCGCGCAGCGAAAACAGCCGCTCCTCGGCCTGTTCCAGCCGCCGCGGATCGTATTCGGTGGCGCGAAGTGCCGCTTCCACGCCCGATTGCGCCGCGTCGAGCGACAGCATCGCTTCGTCGAGCGATTTGACCACGTCGTCGAGCAGGCCGGGCACTTCGGTCACCTTGCGCTGCAGCCGCCGCAACAGGCTGGCGAGTTGCGGCAGGGGCGACGACGGGCCCGAGAGCACATCTTGCGCGTCATGGATTTCCGAGGCGATCTTTTCCGCCCGCATCATCGAGGCGCGCAATTCGGCAAGGTCGGCTTCCTCGCCCGGCTGGGGGTCGAGCTTCGTCAATTCGGCGACCGCGGCGCGCAGATAGTCGGCCTCGCGGGCGGCCGCCTCCACCTTGGCGCGGTGCCGCAAAAATTCCTGCTCGCAGGCCCGCCAGTACCGCCATGCCTCGCCGGTCGCCCGCACAGCGCCGAGATGACCGCCAAAACTGTCCAGCAATTCGCGATGGGCGCCGGGATCGACCAGGGCACGCTCGTCATGCTGGCCGTGGATCTCAACCAGCGCATGACCGACGTCGCGCATCAGCGTCACGCTGGAAGGCTGGTCGTTGACGAAGACGCGGGTGCGGCCGTCCGCCGTCTGCACGCGCCGCAGGATGATGTCGCCATCGTCCTCGATGGCGTTGTCGGCAAGCAGTATGCGGGCAGGATGGTTGCGCGGCACGTCGAACACCGCGATGACCTGGCCCTGTGCCGCGCCATGCCGCACCAGCGAGGCGTCACCGCGGGCGCCAAGCGCCAGCGACAGCGCGTCGAGCAGGATGGATTTTCCGGCGCCGGTTTCGCCGGTCAGCACTGAAAGACCGGACGAGAAATCGATGTCCAGCTTCTCGATCAGAACGATATCGCGGATCGACAGTCTGGAAAGCATGGTGGCGCGCCGCTCAGGCGCCGGTGATCAGCTTCCCGGCCTTGGCGATCCACGAGCCGGCATTCTCGCGCGGCTCGAGTCCACCAGTCTGCAGGAGCTTGTAGGAATCCTTATACCACACGCTGTCGGGATAGTTGGTGCCGAGCACAGCCGCGGCAGTCTGCGCTTCCGATGTCAGCCCCATCGCATAATAGGTTTCGGTAAGGCGCGCGAGCGCTTCCTCGACATGACGCGTGTTGGAATAGGTCTCCACCACGAGGCGGAACCGCTTGACGGCGGCGATATATTCACGGCGCTCGAGATAGTAGCGGCCGATCTGCATCTCCTTGCCGGCGAGTTGGTCGTTGGCGAAGCGGATCTTTTCCTTGGCGTCATCGACATATTCGGAATCGGGCCAGCGCGTCACCAGCTCCTGCATCGTCTGCACGGTCTGACGCGCTTCCTTCTGGTCCTGGGTGACGTCCCTGATTTGCCGGTAGTAGCTCAGCCCGATGATGTACTGGGCATAGGCCGCGTCGTCGGTCGACGGATAGAGCGTGAGATAGCGCTTGGCCGAACCGATCGCCTCGGTATAATTGCCCTGGCGATAGTCGGCAAAGGCGCCCATCACCATCGATTTGCGGGCGTATTCGGAATAGGGATGCTGGCGGTCGACCGCACTGAATTTGCGGCTCGCCTCCTGCAGCCGCCCGGCATTCAGATTGGCGAGGCCCTGATTGTAGAGAACGTCGGCCGGCTCGGTCTGCTCGACATAGGTCGACAGGTCGACATCCTTCTCGGACGACATGCAGGCCGACAGGAACAGCGATGGAACAACCACCGAAAGCGCCAGGAAAACAGCCCGATGCGGCGCTTTCGATTGACCAATTCGCTTGAAGAACATGATTGGATTCCGCCCTTTCGGCGTCATTTCAGTCGTCGGCATAACCATAATCGCCGTGCCCGGCAACGCTATCTCCGGCCAATCGCACATTTTTGTGGCGGCCTGGCGCAGCCTGCACACTTGCGTGATTTCGCCGGCCAATGATGCATTCATGCAACACCGGCCGGCAGCCATAAAACCCGAAAGACGTTAAGAATCAGATCATCCAGGGCGCGTAGACAGGCGCATAGACGGCGCTCATCTCGGCGGTACGACCGCGCTCGCGGCGTGTCGTCTCGACGATCTCGAACGCCGAACGGTCCGACAAAAGGCGGCGCAGCGCTGCTGCATTCAGCCTGTGGCCGCCGCGATAGGAACGGAAGCAGCCAATGAACCGGGCGCCGGCCAGCGCCAAATCGCCCATGGCGTCCATCGTCTTGTGGCGCACGAACTCGTTGGGATAGCGCAAGCCTCCCATATTGATCACGCGGTTGTCGTCGCCGATCACCAGGGAGTTTTCCAGCGAGGCGCCAAGCGCATAGCCGGCTGCCCACAGCCGCTCGACGTCCTTCATGAAACCAAAGGTACGGGCCCGCGCGATATCGCGGCGGAAAATGTCGGCGTTCATGTCGGATGCGAACAGCTGACGGCCGATCGCTGGGCTTTCGAAATCGATCTCGATCTCGAAGCGCGTGCCGTCATAGGGCCTGAACTCCGCCCAGGAGGCACCGTTCTCGATGCGAACCGGCTTGACCACACGGATATAGCGGCGCTTGACCGGCAGCGTATCGATGCCCGCCTGGTCGATGGCCTCGACGAACGCCATGGCGCTGCCGTCAAGGATCGGAACCTCATGGCCGTCGATCTCGATGACGACATTGTCGATGCCGAGCCCGAAAAGGGTGGCCATCAGGTGTTCGACGGTGGCGATATGCTCGCCTGCCGGATCGCCGAGCATGGTGCAGAGATCGGTGGCGCCGACTTCGGAAACAAGCGCACGGAACTCCCGGTCTTCACTTCCAATCGAAAGCTGGAACACGACACCCGTATCAGCGTCTGCCGGCAGGAAATGAACGGTAACGGGATTGCCGCTGTGAACGCCGGTGCCGGTCAGCGTCGCACGCGATCTAAGTGTCGTCTGATAGTCGTGCAAAACAAACCCCATAGCCCATACTGCCTACGTCCGCTTCATTAGCCCAAGGGCGCGGCTCTTTGATCGGCAGGCAGGGCCACTTCCCCGAATCCCAGCAAACCGAAATTGATCGGGGCGAAGATAGTGGTCCAGCAGGAAGTCTCCAAATCACGGTTTCTTACTCTCTGTAACTGCAATCCGAAGCGGATACGGTCGAGTAACTCCCTGTTTTACAAGCACTTTTAACATTAACAGGCAAACAATTTCTTGTCTGCCTGTTAACAACTGTTACGGACCGTTAACAGGTCAGTTGGCCTGGCGGCGCAGGAATGCCGGAATCTCCAGCTGATCGTCTTCCTGGACAGCCCTGCTCTGCGGCGTCAGCCGGCCCTGGTCGTCCAACTGGCCGCGGCGTGGCGCGTAAAGCTGCGGATCCTGGCTGGCAAGGCGGCGCACTTCGGGTGCCGCCTGGCGCAGTTTCGGCTCGCGCGGCTGCGCCGGCTGCAGCCGTGCAGGCTCTTCTTCGCGGCGGGTAAGGCCGTTGGTCAGGCGCTTGAGCAGTCCCATCGGGCCGCTGTTCTCATGGTCGGCCGGGCGGCCCTTGGCTTCCACTTCGGCTTTCACCACCGGCGGGAAATCCTCGACGCGCGGCATGCGCTGGGGCGCTGCGGCTACCGGCTGAAGCACCTCGCGCTGTGGCGCAGGCTGCATCACCTGCTGAACCATCGGCTGCGGCTGCGCCGGCGGCGCCTGGAAGATCTTGCTCTGCGGACGGAAATCTTCCGCCTGGGCAGCCGGCGCGGGACGCGCCATCGCCGCGGCATTCGCCTCGGCAAGCTGGATCGCCTCGGCTACAGGATCGGCGGCGCGTGGCTCGTAGCCGCCGTGCTGGACAGGCGCCGGACGGCTTTCCGTGACCGGAACGGCCGGGCGATTGACCGGCTTTGGCGGAGCCGTGCGGATGGCGATCGGCGCGGCGGCGATTTCAGCCGCCGATTTGTCGATGCCGGTGGCGACCACCGAGACGCGAATGACGCCTTCAAGATCCTCGTCGAACGTCGCACCCAGAATGATGTTGGCTTCCTGGTCGACCTCCTCGCGAATGCGGGTCGCGGCCTCGTCGACTTCGAACAGGGTCAGGTCGCGGCCGCCGGTGATCGAGATCAACAGGCCCTTGGCGCCCTTCATCGAGGTCTCGTCGAGCAGCGGGTTGGCGATCGCGGCTTCGGCGGCGGCCATGGCGCGGCCCTCGCCGGAAGCTTCGCCCGTCCCCATCATCGCCTTGCCCATCTCGCGCATGACCGAGCGGACGTCGGCGAAGTCGAGGTTGATCAACCCTTCCTTGACCATCAGGTCGGTGATGCAGGCGACGCCGGAATAGAGCACCTGGTCGGCCATGGCGAAAGCGTCGGCGAAGGTCGTCTTGTCATTGGCCAGCCGGAACAGGTTCTGGTTGGGGATGACGATGAGGGTGTCGACGCATTTCTGCAATTCCTCGATGCCCAGATCCGCCGTCTTCATGCGGCGCTGGCCTTCGAAATGGAACGGCTTGGTGACGACGCCGACGGTGAGGATCCCCTTTTCGCGGGCTGCACGTGCAACGACCGGCGCGGCCCCCGTGCCGGTGCCGCCGCCCATGCCGGCAGTGACGAAGCACATATGGGTGTTGGAGAGATGATCGACGATCTCGTCGATGCATTCCTCCGCCGCCGCGCGCCCGACCTCCGGCTGCGATCCCGCACCCAGGCCCTCGGTGACATGCGCGCCGAGCTGGATCAGGCGGTCCGCCTTGGACATGGTCAGCGCCTGCGCGTCGGTATTGGCGACCACGAACTCGACGCCGCGCAAGCCGGCGGTGATCATGTTGTTGACGGCATTGCCGCCGCCGCCGCCGACACCGAACACGGTGATACGCGGCTTGAGCTCGGTGATATCCGGCTTCTGCAGATTGATGGTCATTGTCTCCGTCCTTTGCCTTTCCCGCCGCTTCGCCGCTGCGGCCGCCTATGGGGCTGTCCCCGTCAATTTAAAAACTGTCTCTCAACCACTGACTCATTCGATGCAGTTTTCCGCCCGTTCCGGTCATCCTGAGACCAGAAATTCCTTTCGCCGGATGGCTCTCGAAATTCGCCATCTGCGGGTAGATCAGAAGCCCGACCGGCGTCGAGAAAGCCGGCCCCTTGGCCGCCTCGGGCAAGCCCGCCACACCGAGCGGACGCCCGATGCGCACATTGCGTCCGAGAATGCGGCGGGCTGCCTCGGGCAGGCCGGAAAGCTGGCTGGCGCCGCCGGTCAGCACGACGCGCTTGCCGACGGCGTTGCCGTAGCCGGACCTGTTCAGCCGGTCGCGCAACAGTTCGAGCGTCTCGTCGATGCGTGCGCGGATAATGCGCGTCATCACCGAACGCGGTATCTGCAGCGGCACCTCGCCATCCTCGCCGATCGGCTGTATCGAGACCAGGTCGCGGTCGTCCGCACTGCCGGGCAGCGCCGAGCCATGCATCACTTTCAGCCTCTCGGCGGCGTCGAGCGAGGTCGACAGGCCCTTGGCCATGTCCAGCGTGGCGTGGTTGCCGCCGATGGCGATGGCGTCGCCATGGACGAACTTGCCTTCCGAAAATACCGAGATCGTCGTGGTGCCGCCACCCATGTCGATGCAGGCTGCACCCATTTCGAGTTCGTCGTCGACCAATGCGGCAAGCCCGCTGGCATAGGGCGTCGCCACCATGCGCTCGACCGACAGGTGCGAACGGTTGATGCAGAGCTCCAGATTGCGCAAGGGCGCCGCGTCACCCGTCAGCACATGCATGTCGACGCCGAGCTGGTCGCCGACCATGCCGCGCGGATCACGCACGCCGCGCTCGGCATCCAGCGAAAAGCCGACGGGAAGCGAATGGATCACCTCGCGCTCGGCCCGCAGCGCCTGCTTGGCGCCGGCGGCAAGCACGCGCTTGATGTCGGCCTCGTCGGCCTCATGGCCACCGAGATTGATGGTTGCCGAGAAGCTTTCGCTCTTCAGCCGGCCGGCCGTCATGTTGACGATCAGTGAGTCGACGGTCAGGCCAGCCATGCGCTCGGCGGCATCGACGGCCAGACGGATGGCGTGCTCGGCCCTGTCGAGATCGATGACGACACCCGATTTCACGCCTTGCGATTTCTGGTGGCCGATGCCGATCACCTGGATGCGATGCGAACGTCCGCGCAGCAGCATGCCGTCCTCGCGCGGCTTAAGCTTGGCCACGACGCAGCAGACCTTGCTCGAACCGACATCGAGCACTGTCATGATGCCGGACCGGCGCGACGAGGCATCGCTGTTGCCGCCAAGCCAGCTCATATCTTCGTCTCCGCCTTGCGCTTCGGCATTTTCGGCTTTTCATTCAACGCAGCCTCGCGCTGTGTCGCCGCTTCCGGCGTCAACTGGACGACGAGGCGATCGGAAAGGCGCATGTCGACAGCGACTATGTCGCGCGTCAGCAGCCCGTTCTCGCGGTCCATCCTGACCAGATCGGCGATCGCCTGGTCCTCGCCATCCTCGGGCAGCTTGATGGTAATGCCGTTCTCCAGCTTCAGGTCCCAACGCCGTTCGCCGATGCGGATATAGCCTTTGACCCGCGCGGCAAATTCTGGGTATTTTTTGATCCTGGCCAGGAAATCGGGCGCTTTGGCCGGCGCGCCGGTGCCGATGATCAACGGCAGCAGCGACTGCCTGCCGCCGGAGAATGGCGCGATCACGGCGCCGGACCGTTCGATGACGGAAAGCTCGCTGCCCTGCTGCCAGAGCGCAAAGGGCTGACGCTCCTCGATGCGCACCTCCAGCGTGTGCGGATAGACCTTGCGTACCGCCGCAACCTCGACCCAGGGCAGCGTGGCTATGCGTTCCCGCGCGGCTTCGGCGTCGAAGCCGATCAGCGACGTCCAGCCATCGAGCTGCATCCTGTCGAGAATGTCGATCTCGGAGGTTGCGCGGTTGCCGACGACCTTGATCTGGTCGACGGCGAAGCCGGTGCGGGCGGTGATGCCCTGGACGATGCCGTCGACATGTCCGCCGAGATAGGCGCCATAGGCACTGCTCGATAGGAGCAACGCCGCCGACAACATGGCTGCGGAAAAAGGCGGCGCCTCGAAGTCGTCCTCGCCCAGACGCGCCAGCACGCGCGCCGGCCGGCGAAGCAGACGCGGCAGCACGAAATGGTCGAACGACAACGAAAAACCGAACAGCGTCGGCCCGGCCGCGCCCTTCCCCTTGCCCTGCCCCCACTTCAACGCAGACACGAAGCGTCCTCCACCATCCAACTCAACAAATCGCCGAACGAGTGTCCCGCCTGCGCGGCGATTTCAGGCACCAAGGATGTCGGCGTCATGCCCGGCTGAGTGTTGATCTCGAGCCAGACAATTTCGCCGTTCTCGGAGTGTCGATCATCATAACGGAAGTCCGACCGGGAAACGCCCCGGCAGCCGATAGCTTGGTGAGCCTTAAGCGTCAGTGTCTGTATTTTTTGGTAAATATTCGGTGAAATTTTTGCAGGGCATTCGTGTTTTGATCCGCCCGCGACGTATTTTGAATCATAGTCGTAGAAGGAATGGCCGGTCGGGATGATCTCGCAGACGCCGAGCGCCACATCGCCCATCACCGCGCAGGTCAACTCCCGCCCGTGCACGTAGCGCTCCACCATGACGGTATCGCCATACTTCCAATCGGACGAACCGATGACCTGCGGCGGATGCGACTGACCTTCGTGCACGATGACGACGCCGAAGCTCGACCCCTCGTTGACCGGCTTGACGACATAGGGCGGCTTCATCGGGTGCTTGTTCTGGATGGCGAAGCGATTGACCACCTTCGATTCGGCAACCGGGATGCCGACAGACTTGGCGATCTTCTTGGCTTGTTCCTTGTTCATGGCAAGCGCCGAGGCGAGCACGCCGGAATGGGTGTAGGGGATGGCAAGATATTCGAGGATGCCCTGTATGGTGCCGTCCTCGCCGAAAGGGCCATGCAGCGCATTGAAGGCAACATCAGGCTTGAGCTCAGCCAGCACCGATCCGACATCGCGCGAGACGTCGACGCGACTGACCTGGTAGCCTTCCTTCTCGAGCACATCAGCACAGGCATTCCCCGAGGACAAAGACACGGGCCGCTCGGACGAGAATCCCCCCAGAAGGACGGCCACGTGCTTGCTTTTCATTTCCCGTCATTCCCTCTCACGGCGGGCCCTTTCACGGCGGGTCTGCATCTTACATGCCCCGGAAAAGGCCACACACTCAAACGCTCGGAGCAGTCCCTGCTCTCATGGTTCCGCAACATCGAGTCCCCGAGCCTCCCGGCAGGCTGCCCCTGACGGAAAAACGCTGGCAACGCGTCGAAACGACTCAAATCAGGAAACGCTTCAGGGCAGAGAATCAGAGAGTTGATTCACTGGCAAGTCCTTACGATTCCGAGAGATTCACTTTCGGCAAAAACGGCCGCGAAAACTGTGTTGTGAGTCTTTAGAGCAACTGTCCGAGGAACTCCTGGACCTCGTGCCCCGGCCGGAAATTGCCGATGCGTTTGATTTCCCAATGCAGCCGGATGCCCGACTTTTCGAGCACACGCGTGCGCACCGTCTCGCCGAGATATTCGAGGTCGTAGCCGGTCGCGGTTCCCGTGTTGATCATGAAGTTGCAATGCATCGGCGACATCTGCGCGCCGCCGATCATCAGCCCCCGACAGCCCGCTCTGTCGATCTCCTTCCAGGCCGAGGTGCCCTCCGGATTCTTGAAGGTCGAGCCGCCGGTCTTTTCCCGGATCGGCTGTACGGTCTCGCGATGATGCTGGACGGCGTCCATCGCCGCCTGGATCGCGGCCTTGTCTGCCAAAACCCCTTCGAACACAGCCGATGTGAAGATCAGCCCGGCAGGTGCTGCCGAATGGCGATAGGCGTAGCCCATATCGGCGTTGCTCAGCGTATGCACATTGCCCTTGCGGTCGAGCGCCCGCACCTCGACGACGCGCTCGCGCGTCTCGACGCCATTGGCGCCGGCGTTCATCCTCAGCGCACCACCGATGGCACCCGGAATGCCGTGGTAAAATTCGAAGCCGCCTATACCAGCCTGATAGGCGACAGCGGCAAGGCGCTTGTCGGGCGTGGCGGCACCCGCCTTGATTGTGGTCGGCGCAATCACTTCGGCCTCGCCAAAGCCCTTGGCCGAAAGCCGGATGACGAAGCCCGCAATACCGCCGTCGCGGACAAGCAGATTCGAGCCGATGCCGACGATGGTCAGCGGTATCTCTTCGGGCACTGCTCTCAGAAATGTGGCGAGATCGTCCTCGTCGGCCGGCTGGAACAGCGCGTCGGCCAGTCCCCCGGCGCGAAACCAGGTGATCTTGTCCATCTCGGCATTGGGCGTGATGCGGCCGCGCAGGCCGGCAAGCCGGCCGCCAAGCTTGTCGATCAACGCCTGGCCGCGCATCATGAGGCAGTACCGCCGAGTTCCTTGGGCAGCGCGTAGGCCCATTGCGTGATGTTGCCGGCACCAAGGAAGACGATGAAATCGCCTGGTTTCGCCAGATCGCGGATAACCGGCGCAATCGCCGTGGGGCCTTCGATGTAGCGCGCGTCGCGATGGCCGCCGGAGCGGATGCGCGACACCAATGCTTCGGACGTCACCCCGTCGATCGGCTCTTCGCCTGCCGCATAGACCGGCGCCACCATCACCGTGTCGGCATCGTTGAAGCAGACGGAAAACTCGTCGAACAGGTCGTGCAGCCGGGTGAAGCGGTGTGGCTGGGCAATGGCGATGACGCGGCCCTTGGTGGCATCGCGCGCCGCCTTCAGAACCGCCGTGATCTCGACCGGATGGTGGCCGTAATCATCGAACACATCGACGCCGTTCCACGAACCCGTACGGGTGAAGCGCCGCTTGACGCCGGCGAAGGACGACAGGCCCTTCCTGATCGCCTCGGCTGAAAGGCCGAGCTCATGCGCCACAGCGATCGCCGCCGTCGCATTGGCGACGTTGTGACGGCCGGGCATCGGCAGGCGCAGGCCTGAGATCGTCGACTGGCCGCGGCTCTTGCGGTCGCGGATCACCACGTCGAATTCCGAGATCGGGCCGTTCATGCGGTGATTGGTGAAACGCACGTCGGCCTGCGCGTTCTCGCCATAGGTGATAACGCGCCGGTCCTCGATGCGGCTGACCAGCGCCTGAACCTCCGGATGGTCGGTGCACATGACGCCGAAGCCGTAGAACGGCACGTTCTCGACGAACTGGCGAAAGGCCTCGCGCACCTTGTCGAAGGAGCCGTAATGGTCGAGATGCTCGGGATCGATGTTGGTGACGACGGCAATCTCGGCCGGCAGCTTCAGGAAGGTGCCGTCGCTCTCATCGGCTTCGACCACCATCCATTCGCCATCGCCCATGCGGGCGTTGGTGCCGTAGGCATTGATGATGCCGCCATTGATCACGGTCGGATCGAGACCGCCGGCTTCGAGCAGCGTCGCCACCATCGAGGTCGTCGTCGTCTTGCCATGCGTGCCGCCGATGGCCACAGCCTGCCGGAAGCGCATCAGTTCGGCCAGCATCTCGGCGCGACGGACGATGGGAAGCAGTTTCTCGCGTGCGGCCTTCAACTCCGGATTGGATTTCTTGATCGCCGTCGAGACGACCACCACTTCGGCATCGCCGATATTATCGGCGTGATGACCGACAAAGCACTCGATGCCCTTGTCGCGCAGCCGCTGCACATTGGCGCTGTCGGCCTGGTCGGACCCTTGCACCTTGTAGCCGAGATTGTGCAGCACCTCGGCGATGCCGCTCATGCCGATACCGCCGATGCCGATGAAATGCACGAGGCCGATCGTCTGCGGCATCTTCATGCGTGCGTCTCCTTCCTGAAGTCCGATACGCTTTTCTTCGACGCAATAGCCTCTGTCAGATCGGCGAGCAACCGTGCAGCGTCCGGTTTTCCGGCCGATTTCGCCGCCGCTGCCATTGTGGTCAGCCGCTCCGGATCGTCCATCAGCGCCCCGACGAGCGCAGCGATGCGCTCGGGCGAGAGCGAGGATTGCGGATGCACTTCGGCGGCATCTGCCGCTGCCAATGCCGCGGCATTGGCTGCCTGGTCGTGGTCGAGCGCGTGCGGATAGGGCACCAGCAGCGCTGGTCGGCCGATCACCGCGATTTCCGATACGGTCGATGCGCCGGATCGTGACATCACCAGATGCGCCGCAGCCATGCGCGCCGCCATGCCGGTGAAGAAGGGCGACACCTCAGCCTCGACGCCAAGGGCGGCATAAGCCGCCTTCACCCGCTCGACATCGTCGGCACGGGCCTGCTGCGTGATATCAAGCCGCTTGCGTTGTGCGTCGGAAAGCTGTGCTACCGCCGCTGGCATTGCGTCGGAAAAGAACTGTGCGCCCTGGCTGCCGCCGAACACCAGAAGGCGGAACGGCTGCTCCCCGGTCGACGCCGCATAGGGCGTCTTTGCCGCCTCCAGCACTTGCGGCCTGACCGGATTGCCTGTCGTCACCGTCTTGGCGCCCGCAGCGCTTGAATCTTCCGGCAAGAACCCGCCGGCGATGGCATCGACGCGGCCGGCAAGCGCCCGGTTGGCGCGCCCCATCACCGCGTTCTGCTCGTGGATCAGCGTCGGCACCTTGCGCCGCGTCGCCGCATAGAGCGGCGGCAGCGTCGGATAGCCGCCGAAACCGACCACGACGGCTGGCTTGATCCGGCCGATCACGGCGGATGCCTGCCGCACGCCACCCCAGATTTTCCAGAAGGCGGCGAGCACGGCAAAAGGATTTTTCGAACTCATTGTCGCCGACTGGATCGGATGGATGCCTGCGGCCGGAAACTGGCCGGCAAAACGCTCGGCACGATCATCGGTGGCGAGATGCACCGCCCAGCCGCGCCTGATCAGCTCGTGCGCCAGCGCCTCGGCCGGGAAGAGGTGCCCGCCCGTGCCGCCGGCCGCCAGAAGGATCGCGCCCCTCGACATTTCATTCCGCCGGCATGGCGCGCTGCGACGGTGCGAAGCCCAACTGCTTGCGCTTTTCCGGCCGCTTGCGCGTCAGCGCCAGCACCATGCCCATCGAGATGGCGATGGCGATCTGCGAGGAGCCGCCATAGGAGATGAATGGCAAGGTCATGCCCTTGGCAGGCATCAGCTGCAGATTGACCGCCATGTTGATGACCGACTGCAGACCGAAGACCGTGACCAGGCCGCCAACCGCATAGCGTGTGAAATCGTCCTGCTCCTTGAGCGCGGTGCTGAGGCCGCGCAGCACGATGAAGGCGAAGATGGTCATGATGAAGAAGCACATGATCAGTCCGAACTCCTCGCCGGCCACCGAGTAGACGAAATCGGCATGGCTGTCGGGGATCACCCGCTTGACGGTGCCCTCGCCCGGCCCGACGCCGAACCATCCGCCGTTGATCAGCGCATCGCGGCCCATGTCGACCTGGAACGTATCGCCCTCGCCGGTCATGAAGCGATCGATGCGGCCGGCGACATGCGGGAACACCGTGTAGGCGGCGAACACGCCGCCGATGCCGGCAGCGCCCAGCGAGATGATCCACAGCCATGGCAGTCCGGCCATGAAGAACATCACCCCCCACGTGCCGAGCACCAGCATGGTCTGGCCGAAATCAGGCTGCGCCACCAGCAGCGAGATGACGAGGGCCAGCAGCAGCATGGCGAACAGATTGCCCGGGATGTCGGGCTGGCGCTTGTGTTCGGCAAACAGCCAGGCACAGATGACGACGAAGGCCGGCTTCAGGAATTCCGACGGCTGGATCGACACGCCGGCGAGCGACACCCAGCGCCGCGCGCCCTTCACCTCGACGCCGATATAGAGCACCGCCACCATCAGCACCAGCATCATGCACAGCATCGCCAGGGCCATGCGTCTGATCTGCCGGGATTCCAGGAAGGAGACCGCCAGCATCACGCCAAGTGCGGGAATGGTGAAGATGATCTGCCGTGTGGCGAAGTGGAAACTGTCCAGGCCGATGCGCTGGGCCACCGCCGGGCTTGCCGCGAAGGACAGCACGATGCCGAGCCCCATCAGCGACAGGAACGCAGCCAGGAACCAGCGATCGATCGTCCACCACCAGGTGGCAACCGGGCTTTTGTCGAGACGACTTTGCATTACCGTGTCCCTCCGATGAGCTTCACGCCATCAATACTGCTCGCAGCTTGCCTGAAGGCTTCGCCGCGCACTTCGAAATTCTTGAACTGGTCGAAACTGGCGCAGGCCGGCGAAAGCAGCACCACCACCTCGCCGTTGCCATCATCCCTGGCCGCGTCGCTTGCGGCGTGCTCGACTGCTGCCGCCAGCGTGCCGGAGATCTCGTAAGGCACCGCCTCGCCGAGCGTCGCCGAGAAGGCTGGTGCGGCCTCACCGATCAGATAGGCTTTGGCGACGCGCGGAAAGAGGCCGCGCAACGGCTCGATGCCACCCTCTTTCGGGAGCCCGCCGGCGATCCAGTAGATGCGCGGAAAGCTGGACAGTGCGGGCGCTGCCGCATCGGCATTGGTCGCCTTGGAATCGTTGATGAACAGCACATGGCCCTTGCGGCCGACCTGCTCCATACGGTGCGCCAGCCCGGGAAAGCTCTCCAGGCCCGACTGGATCTCGCCCAGCTCGAGCCCGACCTTGAGGCAGGCGGCGATAGCGGCCAACGCATTCTGCGCATTGTGCTGGCCGCGCAGCGAGCCGATGCCTTCGAGAAAGGCGATCCGGCTATAACGGCCATGCACCGCCTCCATCAGGTCGGTGCCATCGGCGAAATAGCCGTCGGTCAATGGCAGGCGCTTGGAAATGCGGATGACGTGCTGGCCTGCCCGTTCCAGCCGGTCGGCGAGCTGGGCGCACCAGGAATCGTCGACACCGACGATTGCCGTCTCGCTGCCGGCCGCCAGCCGTTCCTTGATCGCGGCGTAGTGCTGCATCGTGCCATGACGGTCGAGGTGATCGGGCGTCAGGTTGAGCAGGACGCCGGCGGTCGGATTGATCGAGGGCGCCAGGTCAATCTGGTAGGACGAGCATTCCACGACATAGTGCCGCCCGGGTTCCGGCGGATCGAGCGTCATCACCGCGCGGCCGATATTGCCGCCCATCTGCGTGTCGCGTCCGGCCGATTTCAGGATATGCGCCGTCAGCGCCGTCGTCGTCGATTTGCCGTTGGTGCCGGTTATGGCGATGAAGGGTGCTGCCGGCGCCAGCAAGCTCCGTTGCCGGCAGAACAGCTCGATGTCGCCAATGATCTCGACGCCTGAAGCGCGCGCCAGCTCCACCGTCCAGTGCGGCTTCGGATGCGTCAGTGGCACGCCGGGCGACAGCACCAAGGCCGAGAACTTCGCCCAGTCTGCGCCGCGCAGATCGCCGGTCGCGATACCGACGGCCGCGGCATTGGCGACACTGCCGGGATTGTCGTCCCAGGCGAGCACGTCCGTCCCGCCCTCGATCAACGCGCGCGCAGTGGCGATCCCCGAGCCGCCGAGCCCGAAGAGCGAAACGCGCTTGCCTGCGAAGGATGCGGCGGGGATCAAGCGACCTCCTATCGGAGCTTGAGGGTCGACAGGCCGACCAGCGCCAGGATGACGGCGATGATCCAGAAGCGGATCACCACCTGGCTTTCGGTCCAGCCCAGCTTTTCGAAATGATGGTGGATCGGCGCCATCAGGAACACTCGCCTGCCGGTCATCTTGAAGTAGCCGACCTGGATGATGACCGATAGGATCTCGACGACGAACAGGCCGCCGACGATGACCAGCACGATCTCGTGCTTGGTGGCAACCGCGACCGTGCCGATCAGGCCGCCCAACGCCAGCGAGCCGGTATCGCCCATGAAGATCGCCGCCGGCGGTGCGTTGAACCACAGGAAGCCGAGGCCGGCGCCGATCACCGCGCCGAGGACCACCGCCAATTCACCGGTGCCGGGCACAAAATGGATCTGCAGATATTCTGCGAACACCGCATTGCCGGAGAGATAGGCAATGACGCCGAAGGACGCCGCCGCGATCATGATCGGCACGATCGCCAGCCCGTCGAGGCCATCGGTCAGGTTCACGGCATTGCCGGCGCCGACGATGACGAAGCACGAGAACGGGATGAAGAACCAGCCGAGATTGACGAGGAACTCCTTGGCGAAAGGAAAAGTCAGCGATGACGAGAACGGCGCCTGGCCGTTGTGCATGATCACCCAGGCGGCGATGCCGGCTATCACGAATTCAAGCGCCAGCCGCGCCTTGCCGGAAAAGCCGAGATGCGATTGCTTCGTCACCTTGAGATAATCGTCGTAGAAGCCGATCGAGCCGAAACCCAGGGTCACCAGCAGCACCACCCAGACATAGATGCTGGACAGGTTCGCCCACAAAAGCGACGAGCCGATGATGCCGCACAGGATCATCAGCCCGCCCATGGTCGGCGTGCCGGCTTTCTTGAAATGCGTCTGCGGCCCGTCGGCGCGGATCGGCTGGCCCTTGCCTTGCCGCAGCCTCAGCGAATTGATGATAGCCGGTCCGAAGATGAAAACGATCAGCGCCGCGGTGATCAGCGCGCCGCCGGTACGGAAGGTTATGTAGCGAAAGACGTTGAAGACCGAGATCTTGTCCGCGAATTCGACGAGCAGTGTGAACATGCGATTCGGTCCCCGGACCTGGCTCTAGGTCTGTTTGGCGGTTGTGGCTACCGCCGGAAATTTGCCGAGCAGTGCGTCGACCAACTTGGAAAACCCGATGCCTTTCGACGATTTGATCATCACCACGTCGCCGGGCTTCAGCGCCGACAGAAGCACCAGTTTCAGATCCTCTGCGCCGGCGCGATACTCCGTCTCGATCTCATCAGGCAGGATGTCGGCCAGCGCCCGCATTTCCGGGCCGGCGAGAAAGACCGTGCGCGTTTCTGTGCCGACGATGAGATCGGCAAGGGCCGCATGCAGCTTCGCCGAGTGGTCGCCGAGTTCGAGCATGTCGCCGAGCACCGCGATGCGCCTGCCTTCGCCCGACACCGGCGTCGCGTTGAGCAGCGCCATTGCTGCGCTCATCGACGCCGGATTGGCATTGTAGCTCTCGTCGATCAGCGTGATCGGACCCCTGGGGTGGCGCAGCACATGGCGCTTGCCGCGTCCGCGTTCGGCCGAAAGATCGGCCAGCGCCAGCGCTACCCTGGCGATGTCGGCCCCGACCAGATGCGCGGCGCCCAGCACGGCCAGCACATTCTGCACCATGTGGCGGCCCGGTGCGCCTACCCTGGCGGTGATCTCCTGTCCGCCGATCTTGGCGGTGATGACAGAATGATCGGCATGCAGCGCGCATTTGAGCAGTTTGAAGGTCGCACGGGCATTCTCGCCAAACCCGTAAATGTACTCGACGCCGGCGGCTCTCGCCAACTTGTCCAGAAGCTTCCAGCGCGGATCGTCGCGGTTGAGAAGGGCGGCACCGTCCGGTTCCAGCCCCTCGAAAATCTCGGCCTTGGCCTTGGCGATCTCGTCCAGATTGCGGAAGAAGCCTAGATGTGCCGCGGCGATCAGCGTGACGATGGCGACATGCGGCCGGACCATCTTGACCAGCGGCCGGATCTCGTCTGGATGGTTCATGCCGATCTCGAACACGGCATAGTCGCAATCCACCGGCATCCGCGCCAGCGTCAGCGGAACGCCCCAGTGGTTGTTGAAAGACTGCGGCGACGCATGCACTTTGCCGACCGCGGACAGCACATGGCGCAGCGCTTCCTTGGTGGTGGTCTTGCCCGCCGAACCGGTCACCGCAATGACCTTGGCATTCGAGCGCGCGCGTGCGGCCAGCCCCAGCTTTTCCAGTGCGGCCAGCACGTCCTGCACGACGATCATCGGCGCCGTCAGCCGCCCGAGCGACGGCAGCTTGCCCTCGGCGACGACCAGCACACCGGCGCCGGCCTTGATGGCAGCGGTCGCGAAATCATGGCCGTCCATCGCCTCGCCCTTGATGGCGAAGAAAGCATCGCCCGGCTCAAGGCTGCGGCTGTCGATCGAGATGCCGCTGATCCCTTCCGGCATCGGACCGAGCGGTCGTCCCCCCATGGCGGCGACGAGATCCTCGGAGGTCCACAGGAAGTTCATGCGACGCGCTCCTGGAGCGCGGCGCGGACTTCCTCATGGTCGGAAAAATGCAGCGTCTCGGCGCCGATGGTCTGGCCTTCCTCATGCCCCTTGCCGGCCACGATCAGCGTGTCGCCGGCATGGAGCATGGCGACCGCCTCGTGGATCGCCTTGCGCCGGTCGCCGATCTCGATGGCGCCGGGCGCAGCGGCAAGGATCGCGGAGCGGATCGTTTCGGGCACTTCCGAACGCGGATTGTCGTCGGTGACGATGACGACATCGGCGAGCCGCGTGGCGATCTCGCCCATGATCGGCCGCTTGCCCCGGTCGCGGTCGCCGCCGCAGCCGAACACGACGATGACGCGACCGGTGGTGAACGGCCGCACCGAGGCCAACACGTTTTCCAGCGCGTCCGGCTTGTGCGCGTAATCGACATAGACCGGCGCACCGTTGGCAGTGGTGCCAACAAGGTCCAGCCGGCCCGGTGCGCC
Source organism: Mesorhizobium sp. WSM4849 (assembly GCF_055811385.1). Classification (NCBI taxonomy): domain Bacteria; kingdom Pseudomonadati; phylum Pseudomonadota; class Alphaproteobacteria; order Hyphomicrobiales; family Phyllobacteriaceae; genus Mesorhizobium; species Mesorhizobium sp. WSM4849. Next base: position 156,139 of record NZ_JBVVPW010000003.1, on the reverse strand, counting down.
CTTCAATTTCTCCAACGCCATCAAGGCTTTGGCGGCAGGTGTTCCAGTGGAGATGGCGAGGCCCGCCGAAACCAGGGCATTGGCGATCTGGAAATCGCCGGCCAGCGGCAGGTCGATCTCGTGGAGAACGCCATCGACTTCCACCTCGGCACGCTGGCGGTGGCGCTCGTGCTCGACCCGCTTCAGTGTCAGGAACTCGCCGTGACGGCCGACCGTCAGCACATCCAGTCCCGCCGCCCTCGCCGCCCGGATCGTCGGCTCCGACCATGGATCGTCGGCAAAGATGACGGCCGGTGCACCCTTCGGCAGCAGCGTGTCGAACAGGCGCAGCTTGGCGCGATGATAGTCCTCGACTGTCGGATGATAGTCCATGTGGTCGCGGCCGAGATTGGTGAAGCCGCCGGCTGCAAGCTTCACGCCATCGAGCCGGCGCTGGTCGAGACCGTGGCTGGAGGCCTCCATCGATGCGTGAGTGACGCCGGCATCCGTCAGTTCCCGCAGCAGCCTGTGCAGATCTACCGGGTCGGGGGTGGTCAGCGAGCCATATTCGTTGCGGCCCGGCGCCACCACGCCGGTCGTGCCGATCGAGGCGGCGGCAAAACCTGACTGCTCCCAGATCTGCCTGGTGAAGGCCGCAACCGATGTCTTGCCGCTGGTCCCGGTCACCGCGACCATGGTTTGCGGCTGGCTGCCGAAGTAGCGGGCGGCACTCAGCGCCAGCGCAAGGCGCGGATCGTCGACGGCGAGAACGGGCACCGGCAGCAGTCCGGCGACCGCACTGCCGTTGCCGGCCACGATCGCCACTGCGCCGCGCTTGGCGGCATCGGCGGCATAGGCCACGCCATCGGCCTTGGTACCGATGAGCGCGAAGAAGACCACGCCCGGTCCTACTTGGCGGGAATCCGACGAAATCCCGGTAACCTCCGTATCGAAGGAAGCTGTCCCCTCGACAGGCAGGATACCGGCTAGATCTTTCAGCTTCATCGAACCCCGTTCATCGCAACAAAATAGCGCGCTGTTGCCGGCGCGCCCTAAGAATCACTGATAGGAAACCAGCGTTGCGCCATTTTCATGGCTGAAATCTGGCTTAACGCCAAGCATGGAAGCCGAACGTCGGACAATGTTCGCAGCCATGACGCCAGCATTCGAGGCGGCCGTTGCACCCATGCCGGGTTTTTCCGGCCTCGGTTCGTCGGCGATCGTAAGCACGATGTATTGCGGATCGTCCATCGGGAAAGCCGCGACGAAGGCGTTGAAATTCTTGTCCTTTGAATAGCGGCCGTTGACAACCTTCTCGGCCGTTCCGGTCTTGCCGCCGACGCGGTAACCTGGAACCCTGGCGTTCCTGCCTGACCCTTTCTCGGCGTTCAGTGCGTAGAGATAGCGCATGCCCTCGACCGTCTTGTCGCTGACCACTTTCTTGGCCACCGACATCGCCTGTTCCTGTGCGCGCCTCAGGAATGTCGGCTGGATCAGATAGCCGCCGTTCAGCAGCGCGGCGCAGCCGACCGCCGTCTGCAGCGGCGTTGTCGACACACCGTGACCGAAGGCGATGGTGATCGAATGGACCTGTTTCCAGACTTTGGGCTCGGTCGGGCGGGCGACCTCCGGCAGTTCCGTCTGCATCTTCTCGAGGATCCCCAGGCGATGCAGGAATTCGCGGTGCCCCTCGATGCCAACCGCTTCGGCTTCCTTGGCCGAACCGATGTTGGACGAGTAGATGAACACTTCGGGCACCGACAGCACCCGAGCCTTGCCGTGAAAATCATGGATGGTCTGACGGCCGATCCTGATCGGGCGCGAAGCGTCGAAACGGCTTTCCAGCGTCACTTTGCCGGAATCGAGCGCCATGGCGGTGGTGAAGCTCTTCAACGTCGAACCCATTTCGTAAAGGCCGGCCGACATGCGGTTCAAGCGGTCCTTGTCCTGCGCATTGTAGGGGTTGTTCGGGTCGAAATCCGGAACCGATGCCATCGCCATCACTTCGCCGGTCTTGATGTTGAGAACGACGGCGCCCGCCGCGATTGCGCGGTATTTCTCCATGCCGGTGGCGACCTCGTCCCGCACGATATGCTGGACGCGCAGGTCAATCGAGAGCTGCACCGGCTTCAGATCCTTGGCCATCGCCAGGCCCGACGCCTGAAGATCGCTCAGCCCCTGTTCGTCGATGTATTTCTCCATGCCGGAGATGCCTTGGTTGTCGATGTTGGTGAGCCCGACAATGTAGGACGAAGTTTCGCCAGCCGGATAGAAGCGGCGCTTTTCGGTGCGGAAGCCGAAGCCGGGAACACCGAGCTGCATGATATCCGATTGTTGCTTGGGCGTCAGTTGCCGCTGCAGCCAGACGAAGCCGGCGCCGCTCTTGAGCTTGTGGTAGGTCTGCTCGTAGTCGATCTCGGGAAGCACCGTCGCCAGCTTTTCGATCGCCTCGTCGGCGTCGACAATGCGGCGCGGTTCGGCAAACAGCGATGCCGTCTTGATGTCCGTCGCCAGCACTTCGCCGTTGCGGTCGACGATGTCGGGCCGTGACGCCGTCACCCGGCTCTGCGGACCGCCGGACAGGTCGGGGTTCTGAAAACCCAGATAGACCAGCCGCCCGGTGATGGTTGAATAGATGCCGAAGAACACCGCCATCGTCATCACGATGCGGGTCCTGCCCTTACCGCCGGTCGCCTTGCGGGCGCCTTCGACCACAATCGATCCATCTTCCGACTTGGCGCGACGCTTCAGCAGTCCGGCGATCGACGGAAATCTGGCGATCATTGGACGATGCCTCCGGTCACCACGGGGTCTTTGTCGCCCAAGGGTCCTTTGCCAGAATTGTCGGCCATGCCGCCCAGCCGCTGCGACGAAAGGTCTTCTATGGTGAGGGGTTTTGCCGGCAGGTCGTCCAGCCCAATGATCTGGCGGGCGCTGACCGGCTCGAGTTCGAGTTGCGACTTGTAGATCTCGGCCAGCTTTTGCAGGCGCGACGGCTGGGTCAGCAGGCTCCAGTCCGCCTTCAGGAGATCGATCGTATCCTCCTCGTAGCGGATCTGCGCCTGGATCTTGTGCACCGCCGCCAATTGTTCTTCGGCCTCGCGCTTGGTCTTGTAGGTCAAGGCCGCAGCCGAAACCATGACGGCGATAAGGACTATGTCGCTGGTACGAAACACGTGCTCACCTCTCTCCCGGGCGGTCGGCACCGGGAAGTTTTGGGTCAGGAAGTTTTGGAAGCCCGAAAATCGAAAAGTCGCCGGCGCGCGGCGGTGCTTCGGTGCGGATCGCAGCGCGCAGCCTTGCCGAGCGTGCGCGCGGATTGGCTGATATCTCGGCCTCATCAGGCGTCACGCCGCTACCCGCCTTTTTGAAGGTGGCGGTGCGCGCTTGCGCCTCGGGCAGGTGCCGCGATCCGGTGGCCGCATCGGCGCGATCGGCGATGAAGCGCTTGACGATGCGGTCTTCCAGAGAGTGGAACGTCACCACGGCCAGCCGTCCGCCCGGTTTCAGCACGCGTTCAGCCGCAAACAGCGCTTTGGCCAGTTCGCCGAGTTCGTCATTGACGAAGATGCGCAGTGCCTGGAAGACGCGGGTCGCCGGATGGATCTTGTCCTTCGGTGCGCGGCCGACATGCGTCTCGATGGCGTCGGCAAGGTCGAGCGTGCGCTCGAACGGATGTTTTTCGCGACGGCTCTCGATCATGCGGGCGATGCGGCCGGCGTGACGCTCTTCGCCAAGAAACCCGAAGATGCGGGCAAGGTCGCCCACTTTGAAGCTGTTGACGACATCAGCGGCGCTGAGGCCAGCCTGCGCCATACGCATATCGAGTGGTCCGTCGGCGCGGAACGAAAAACCGCGCTCCGGCTGGTCGATCTGCATTGAGGAGATGCCGATGTCGAGCACGACGCCGTCAGCACTTTCGACATGCTCGTCCAATGTCGAGAACGGCGCCTGAACCAGCCTGAGCTTGCCGCCTGATAGTTGTTCGAGGACACGACCCGCAGCGATCGCATCCGGATCGCGGTCCATGGCGACGACCGAGGCGCCGCTTGCCAGAATGGCTTTGGTGTAGCCGCCGGCGCCGAAGGTGCCGTCGACGATCAGCTCGCCCGCCTTAGGGGAAAGTGCCTCCATCACTTCGGCAAGGAGGACCGGAATATGGCGAGCCGGTCCGCCTGCGGCGTGAGGGTCATCGCCGTAGCCCGCCATCATTCCGGTCGCTCCCCAGGCTTCGTCCCCTGCCGAAGCTGCAAAAGCCGGGCGCGCGCTTCCGCCCCATAGGCGGTGAGCCGTCCAGGTTCCCAGATCTGAAAGAAATTGCCGCGACCGACAAACGCCGCTTCCGCGGAAATGCCGGTGTGCTCGCGGATGAAATCGGTCATCGAGATGCGGCCGTCCTGATCGAGCTTGAGAAATGTCCCATCGCCATGGCAGAAGAACGACATGTCGTCCGCCGTCTGCAGGAAGGGGTCTTCCTGCGCGATGCGCTGCTCGTAGCGGTCGAGCAGGTCGAGCCCGCCGACATCCATCGCCGGGCGATCCAGGCAGCGCAGCGCATAGAGTTCCGAATAGCCGCGTTTCTGGACAACGGCACGGAAATGCGCTGGAACGGACACCCGTCCCTTCGCATCGATCCTGTTCACCGCGCTTGACAGAAACCGGTCCATTACGCGTTACGGCCGCTTGCGCCGCCGCACCCCTCTGCATCTTCCCGCCCGCGCCGCCCCGGCGCGGTCCCTGCCCAAAACTCACTTCGTTCCAGGCGAAAACAAGCAAACGCTCAGCCGCCGCGGCTGCCCGATTGGCGTACGCTTCACCCTGACGCGGAACGAAGGCTTGAATATCGAAATGGGATATCATGGGGCGCTATGGGCGTCAACGGGAATAGGCTTCACAAACGCGCGCCACAACCGATGAGAGCAGCTTTGACGGCACTCCCGTCTTTATGCTCCATTAAGCCTAACGAAGCGTTTAGAGCGGTTTGCCGGCACGGTTCGGCGCTTGCCTGCCGGTGTGACCCGGCATAGCGTCTGCGCGTTCTTCTCCTCAAAGTCAGGGTTCGAAAAACCGATGTCCGAAACAGCGAAGTCGCGCGCCGCCACCCTTGCCCATTTGCGTGGCGTCAAGCTCGCCAAGGGCGACCCGGTCTCACTACCGCTGATAGTGACGACAACTTTCCATCTACCCGGCAACCCGGCCGGCGTCAGCCAGTACGGGCGCTACGACAACCCGACATGGAACGCGGTGGAAGACATGCTCGGCCACCTTGAGGACGCGCCGTCCGTAGCGTTCCCGTCGGGCATGGCCGCGATCTCGGCGGTCTTCTTCGCGCTGCTCAAGGCAGGCGATCGCATCCTGTTGCCGTCCGATGGTTACTACACGCCGCGCCTGCTTGCCGAGCGCTTCCTCAAACCTTTCGACGTCTCGTTCGACACAAGACCGACCAAGTCCTTTCTGGACGGCGGTTTTTCCGGCTACCGGCTGGTGTTCGTCGAGACCCCATCCAATCCCTGCCTAGACATTTGCGACCTGGCCGGCGTGGCGCGCCTTGCGCACGAGGCCGGCGCGCTGGTCGTCGCCGACAACACCACGATGACGCCTTACGGTCAGCGCCCGCTCGATCTCGGCGCCGATATCGTCGTTGCTGCTGACACTAAGGCGCCCAATGGCCATTCCGACGCGCTGTTCGGCCATGTCGCCAGCCGTGACACCGGGGTCATCACCGCCATCCGCGACTGGCGCAAACTGTCGGGCTCCATCCCCGGACCATTCGAAGCCTGGCTGGTCCATCGAGGCCTCGAGACGCTGGAAGTCCGCTTCGACCGCATGTGCACGTCGGCCGAACTGATCGCCCGACGCCTGACAAATCATCGGAGCGTGAAATCCGTCCGCTTTCCTGGGCTGGAGAATGACCCTTCGCACAATCTGGCGACCACCCAAATGGAGCGTTTCGGCTTCCTTATCGGTCTCGACCTGGGGAGTGAAGCCAAGGCCGAAGCGTTCATCGGCGCCTGCGCCCTGATCCAGCCCGCGACCTCTTTCGGCGGCGTCCACTCTTCGGCCGAGCGGCGCGCCCGCTGGGGTGATGCAGTGCCGCCCGGCTTTGTTCGCCTGTCGGTCGGCTGCGAGCCGGTGGAGGAGCTTTGGCAGGCGATCGAGGCGTCACTGGACGGCGCGGGCGGCTGAACGAACCGATCAGGAAGCCAGATCGTCGGCTTCAATATTGCGCCGGCCATGCAGCACACGCAGGATTTCGATGGCATCTCCGCCGACACGGGTACAAGGTGAGATATTCGCCGACGACCAGGTGGCGAATGCCGGGCGCAATGTCTTCGCGCGGCGCCAGCGGGCTTCGATCCGGTCGAGCAGCCGGTCTGCTGCAGCCTCGTCGTCTCGCGCGATATGAAGCCAGATCGCGATCAAATCCTCTTCTGCATTTGCAGTTCGGATGATGGGCAGCAAATTCATGCCGCGTTATCGGATTTCAATCGCCTGCGCGCTTCGGCCTTGATTTCGTCGATCGACGCAAACCGTCCCGGCCCGCTGTCGATCCCCTCCTGCACCAGCTTGCGCAGCTCCTCGACCGTGTAGCCATGCAAGTCGCGGCGGTCCTTCCATTGCCTGAGTGCGTCGCGGATCACCTCGCTCGCCGAAGCATATTCGCCTGCGGCGACCACATCGTCGACCGCAGCCGCCAGTTCCGGCGAAAGCGTGATGCTGCGTTTGTCGACCTGGCCCATGATGCGCTCCTGATATTGCCCGGCCTATGGTACGATTTAATCGTACCAATTTCAAGAAACGCTCGCTCCATGCACAGCCCAGTGAAAGCTGATTCAGTCAATGAGGCGCCTGAACCAGCAGGCGCGCCCGAAGGCGCAACCTGCTGATATCAGGGAATTTCCTTGTAGAATCTGGAAGAAATTGCCAGCTGGCCTGTAAGCCGGGTTCTGTATGGCCCTCGCCCCTTGCGGCGCGAGAACGTGGCGGCCATTCATCTTGGGCGCATGTTGCCATGCACCTCACGCAACCTACCCGGACGGTGAGCCGGAAACAGCCCTCGAGGGTTTCCCCTCGCACCGCCCCTATTCGGTCTTGCTCCCGGTGAGGTTTACCGTGCCGCTCCTGTTGCCAGTCGCGCGGTGGGCTCTTACCCCACCCTTTCACCCTTACCACGACGGATCGTGGCGGTTTGCTTTCTGTGGCACTTTCCCTAGGGTCACCCCCGCCGGCCATTAACCGGCACCGTGTCTCCATGGAGCCCGGACTTTCCTCACCCGCAGCCTTTCGGCTTCGCGGGTGCGGCCGCCCGGCCAGCTGGCAAGGCGTATAAAGGGATTCGCGCCCGAAAACGCAAACAAAAAAGCAGGTTCCGGCTTATTTACGCCGGCGCTCCAAGCGCGGCCAGCTGCACCTTGACCTTGCCGCAATAGGCCGCGGATATCGGGTTCATACGCTTGGCGCCATGGCCGGCATTGTACTTCAGGATCGTGCCGCATGTCGTGCCGTCGCCGAGGTTCCGCGCCATGGCGAGGTATTTCATGCCGTATTTGATGTTGGTCTCGGGATCGTAGAGACCTTTGATCGAGCCGCTGTAACCCATCATCCGCGCCGTCGACGGCTTGATCTGCATCAGCCCGATCTCACCGGCGCTGCCGACCTGGTTCGGCTGGAAACTGCTCTCGATCATGATGACGGCCTTGGCGAGCGACACCGGCACACCATTGCTGGCGGCATGACGCTCGATGATCGTCGAATACTGGCCGCTGCCGCCAGCGACCGCCGCCTTCGGCGCCGCCGCGCTGCTTTTCCGGCCGATCGACGCCGTCGTCGCCTGGTCGATGCGGGTCCTGTTGCGCTTCACATGCCGCTTGGAGACTGCCTTGTTTGCAGAGACTGGCTTTTTCACTTTTACCCCAGCTTTTTCCGCCATTGCGGATGCTGGCTTTTTCACCTTTACCGCAGCAGCTTTTTCCGCCTTTGCGGAGGCTGTGCTTTTTTCCTTTGCGCCCTGGCCGGCTTTCGGCGTGGCGGTTTTGTCGGACGCGGTAATGAAACCCTGGTCGGCTCGCTGGCTCAGTGGCGCGCCATTCGCCGCACCGATGGCAAAAGTAATTACGCCGGCAGCAACAGCTGCCGTTAAAACGGTCAATTTCTGCATGGGATCCTGTTCTGTTTGAACCGCGCGAAGAACTTCACGCAGCTACGCTAATCAACATCGGAACATCTGGGGGGCTGTAGGTCCGACAACTTGCACGGATCGCCTTTGACGACCGAATTGGCGGCAAAAAAGGCGGGGCAAGTCACTTTAAGTGACAGGCTGTAACTTAATAGCTAAGAAAAGACTACTTGGACGGAACTGCCCTCACGGAGGCAAGCAGCCTTTCCAGCGTGCGGATGGTCGATCCGTCGGCCACACCATCCACTTTGCGTTGGCGGAAGTGCCGTTGAAAAGCCTCGACCACGATTTCGGTATGCCGGTCAAAATTGCCTGATATCTCCACGCCATAACCGTAGCGCGCCAGCATCGATTGCAGCGCCTCGACCTCGGCATCCGCATCGCCGGCCTTCAGCACCGCGCCACGCCTGACGGGTGCCGCTTCGACGAGATGGCCGACACCGGCCTCGAACAGGGCCTTCCAAGGGAATTTCTCGCCCGGGTCGATCTTGCGTCCCGGCGCCACGTCGGAGTGGGCGAGCACCCGTTGGGCTGGAATGGAATGGCGCTGGACAATCCCCTTGCACAGGCCGATGACGGCATCGATCTGCCGTTTCGGAAAATTCCGATAGCCCAGCAAATGCCCCGGATTGACGATCTCGACGCCGACTGAACAGGAGTTGATGTCGCTGCGCCCGAACCACGAACTCTTGCCGGCATGCCAGGCACGGTCGCTTTCCCTGACCATCTGGACGATGCGGCCGTCCTCATGGACGAGATAGTGCGACGAAACCTCGCTGGCCGGATCGCACAGCCATGCTTCGGCGCCGGCGCCGGTCTCCATGCCGGTGTAGTGCAGCACGACCATATCGGCGGTCCCGGGTCGTGGACCGAAATTCGGCGATACACTTACCTCGGCGCTCGGCTCGTCGGGCAGGAAGCCGCTCATGCGTGCCGCAGGCCTCGTTCGATCATCTCATAGGCCGCGTTGATTGCCGCTATCCTGCTGGTTGCAATCTTGATGAATTCCTGCGGCAGGCCGCGTGCGATCAGCCGGTCGGGATGGTTGTCCGAAACCAGCTTGCGATAACGCTTCCTGACCTCCTCGAACGTTCTTCCCCGCTCGATGCCAAGCACGACATAGGGATCGGCCGCACCCAGGTCGACGTGCCGGGCCAGAATGCTCTGGTAATGCGCCTCCTCGATCCGGAATATCTCGGCGATACGATGCAGGAACTGGCCTTCGCGCTCGTGGACCAGCCCGTCGGCCTTGGCGATATGGAACAGCCCGTCGAGAATGTCCTCCAGCATGACACAGTTTGAATGGCCAGAGCCGCAAAGCTGCGCCATGCGTTCGGCATAGGTCTCGAATCCGGCAATGTCGCGCTTGGCAAGATCGTAGAGCCGCGCGACATTGCGCGTCTGCTTCTTCGGCACTTCGAATATCTGCTGGAAGGCGCGCACCTCGTCCTGCGTGACGATGCCGTCGGCCTTGGCCATCTTGGCCGACAGCGCGATCATCGCCACCGAGAAGGCGACGCGCCGGCGCAGATCGGGATCGCCGGAGAAAACCGTACGCACGGCCTCGACGACGTCGGCGATACCCGACGAGGTTGAGGACGAAACGCGGGTGATGAAGTCGCCGAGGCGATCCCAAATCGACATGAGCATCTATTAGGGCTAACCGGCCACCGCTATCAAGCGAAGACAATGCCGCAGGGCCGGCCCAGCCGATTTCGTGGGATGCCTGAAGTAGGTGGCGCTAACCATCGATCATGGAAAACAAGCAGACGGCAGCCGCGACAGCGGCCATATCGCGAGAAAACCGCAGGCCTTGCGACATCTTGCCGTTCGTTGCCGCCCTGGCGGCGAGGTTCGGCTACGTCGTCTCGGGGAAACTGGCGCGGGAAATGCCGGGCAGGCAGGTGGTCTGCCGGGCGCTATCGCCCGCGTCAGCCAGGCACAATTGCTGCAAACCTTGGTTACCATTGCCATTTCGGCCCTTCTGCTGGGCGAAAAAGTGACGGGCGAAACCATACCATTCGCGCTTGCGGTGATGGCCATCGCCGCAAGGCGCGTGTCTTGAACCAGATGCTGGGAAGGCCGGCATCATGCCGGCCTTCCCTCAATCTTCAGTCAGATAAACTACTGCGCCGGCGCAGGAGCAGGCTCTGTCGGAGCCGGCTCGGCCGGCTTCGTGGCATCAGGAGCCGGCTGCATCGGCTGTTCAGCCGCCGGCGGATTGGTGCTCTGCGTGGTGGTGGCATCCCCGCCCGTGCCGCTGTCGCTGCAAGCCGCAACGCCAAGCAGGGCAAGCGCCGAAACCGACGCAAGAATGAGTTTCTTCATGACATCTCTCCTCTAATCACGCCCCCGCTACCGGTGACGATCGAGGGCAGAATGCACCAAGTGCCCTATGAGTTTCATAACGTTGCATTTCCGCGTGTAACATCATCTGCTTTTGCCGTTGCCGGTGAGGCTACTGCGAATTAACACATTGAATCAATAAAATGCCTGGGAGAGCTGCCGTGACTGCCAAATGGGATTTCTGGATCGACCGCGGCGGCACCTTCACCGATGTCATCGGCCGTGACCCGGAAGGCGGGCTGCACCCGCGCAAGCTGCTGTCCGAGAATCCTGAAGCCTATGCCGACGCCGCTATCCACGGCATTCGCGAGCTGCTGGACCTGAAATCCGGCGCTCCGATCCCGTCCGGCCTGATCGGCGACATCAAGATGGGCACCACCGTTGCCACCAACGCGCTTCTGGAGCGCAAGGGCGACCGTGTTCTGCTGCTCATCACCAGGGGATTTCGCGACGCGCTGAGGATCGCCTACCAGGCACGACCCGACATCTTCGCCAAGGAGATCATTCTTCCCGAGCAGCTCTACGAACGCGTCATCGAAGTCGACGAACGCGTGCGCGCCGACGGGAATGTCGAACGGCTGCTCGACATTGCCGCCTGCCGGCCGGCGATCGAACAAGCCAGGGCGGACGGCATCGACGCCGTGGCGATCGTCTTCATCCATGCCTGGAAATATCCCGATCACGAAAAGGCGGTTGCAAAGGTCTGCAGAAAACTAGGGTTTCGCCAAGTCTCGGTCAGCCACGAGGTCTCACCGCTCGTCAAGCTGGTCGGCCGCGGCGACACCACCGTGGTCGACGCCTATTTGTCACCGATTCTGGCAAGGTATGTGCAAAAAGTGGCGGGTGAACTGGGCGTTCTCTCCCCCCTCGAGGGGGAGATGGCCGCGCAGCGGCCAGAGGGGGTCGCCCAAGGCAGCGCGAGGCGTCAAGGAACGTCGAGCACTGCCGCAACGACCCCACCCGGCGGCTTCGCCGGCACCCTCCCCGCAAGGGGGAGGGAATCCCCCCGGCTCATGTTCATGATGTCGTCGGGCGGCCTCACCGCCGCCGACATGTTCCAGGGCAAGGACGCGTTGTTGTCCGGCCCGGCCGGCGGCGTCGTCGGCATGGTCGAGACCGCAAAACTTGCCGGTTTCGACAAGGTCATCGGCTTCGACATGGGCGGCACCTCGACCGATGTCGCTCACTATGACGGCGACTATGAGCGTGCCTTCGACACCGAGGTTGCCGGCGTGCGCATCCGCGCACCGATGATGCGCATCCACACCGTCGCCGCCGGCGGCGGCTCGATCCTGCATTATGAGGCCGGGCGCTTCCGCGCCGGGCCGGATTCGGCCGGCGCCAATCCCGGGCCGGCCGCGTACCGGCGAGGCGGCCCGCTGGCCGTCACCGACGCCAATGTCATGCTGGGCAAGCTGCAGCCCGACTTCTTCCCGGCCATTTTCGGACCCGGCCAGAACGAGCCGCTCGACGTGCAGGCCGTGCGCGAGAAATTCGCTGCATTTGCTGCCGAAATCGGCGATGGCCGCACACCGGAGGCGGTGGCCGAAGGGTTCGTCACCATCGCCGTGGAAAACATGGCCAACGCCATCAAGAAGATTTCCGTGCAGCGCGGCTACGACGTCACCGAATATCTCCTGAACTGTTTTGGTGGCGCCGGCGGCCAGCACGCCTGCCTCGTTGCCGACGCACTCGGCATGGAAGCAGTGCTGATCCATCCCTTCTCCGGCCTGCTGTCGGCCTACGGCATCGGCTTGTCCTCTGTTTTTGCCTCGCGCCAGCAGGCGCTGCTGAAACCACTGGCGGCAGATTCCGGACCGGCAATCGACGACCTCATCGCGACATTGCGAAAAGCCGTCATCAATGAGCTTGCCACACAAGGCATTTCCGAGGACGCCGTCGCCTCGAAACCGGTGCTGCAGATCCGCTACGACGGCACCGACACCGCGCTGCCGGTGAATTTCGAGCACGGCTCGATTGAGCGGGCCAAGCGCGATTTCGAAACGGCCCACAAGGCGCAGTTCGGTTTCGTCTATGACGACAAGCCGATGATCGTGGAATCGGTCGGCGTCGAAGGCATCGACACCGGCGGCACCGGCCGCGAGGAAAGTGATTCAGCCCTTGAGGACATCGCCGCAAACCCCGCGGAGAATAGGAAGATCTTCGCCGAGGGCGCCTGGCGCGACGCCGGTATTTTTCCTCGCGAGACATTGAAACCGGGCAACAAGACCGCCGGCCCTGCTTTGATCATCGAGCCGAACCAGACCATCGTCGTCGAACCGGGCTGGCAGGCCGGGATCACCGCCAAGAACCACGTGCTCTTGCGCCGCATCGAGAAAAAGCGCCGGCAGGCGGCGCTCGGCACCGGTCTCTCCGGGATGATGGGGGCCGATCCGGTGATGCTGGAGGTGTTCAACAACCTGTTCATGTCGATCGCCGAACAGATGGGCGTGACGCTGCAAAACACCGCCTATTCCGTCAACATCAAGGAACGGCTGGATTTCTCCTGCGCCGTCTTCGACCGGAATGGCGCGCTGGTCGCCAATGCGCCGCACATGCCGGTGCATCTCGGCTCCATGGACCGCTCCGTGGAAACCATCATCCGGCTGAACTCGGGCGACATTCACCCCGGCGACGTCTTTGCCCTCAACGCGCCCTACAATGGCGGCACGCATCTGCCCGACATTACGGTGGTGACGCCGGTCTTTTCCCTCCCCCTTGAGGGGAGGGTGGCCGCAGAGCGGCCGGGTGGGGTCCTCTCAGGAGGCACCACAACAACGTCGAGCACTGCCGCAGCGACCCCCTCCGGCGGCTTCGCCGCCACCTCCCCCTCAAGGGGGGAGGAAATCCTCTTCTACGTCGCCTCGCGCGGCCATCATGCAGACATCGGCGGCACCGCGCCCGGCTCGATGACGCCGCTCGCCACCACCGTCGACGAGGAAGGCGTGCTGTTCGACAATTTCCGCATTGTCGATCGCGGCAGGTTTCGCGAGAAGGAACTGGAGACCCTGCTCACCGACCACCCCTACCCGGCACGCAATCCGCACCAGAACATCGCCGACCTCAAGGCGCAGATTGCCGCCAACGAAAAGGGCGTTGCCGAACTGCGCAAGATGGTCGCCCATTTCGGCCTTGGCGTGGTCGAGGCCTATATGGGCCATGTCCAGGACAACGCGGCCGAAAGTGTGCGCCGCGTGCTGGAGCGGCTGCCCGACAATTCCGTATACGAGTATCCGACCGACACCGGCCAGGTGATCAAAGTGAAGATCTCGGTCGACCGGCAGAAGCGTGAGGCGACCGTCGACTTCACCGGCACGTCGCCGGTCATGAAGAACAATTTCAACGCTCCCGAGCCGGTCGCCCGCGCAGCCGTGCTCTATGTCTTCCGCGTCATGGTCGAGGACATGATCCCGATGAATGCCGGATGTCTGAGACCCATCAACATCATCATCCCCGATGGCTCGATGCTGAAGCCCGCCTACCCTGCCGCGGTCGTCGCCGGCAATGTCGAGACCTCCCAGCATGTCACCAATGCGCTGTTCGGCGCCATGGGCGCGATGGCCAACGCGCAAGGCACGATGAACAACCTCACCTTCGGCAACAAGCAGTACCAGTATTATGAGACGATCTGCTCCGGCTCGCCGGCAGGCCGGATGAATTCCGGCCGCGGCTTTGCCGGCACCTCCGGCGTCCACACCCACATGACCAATTCGCGCCTCACCGACCCGGAAGTGCTGGAATTGCGCTTCCCCGTCCTGCTTGAGGATTTCCACATCCGAGAAGGCTCCGGCGGCAAGGGCAAATGGAGTGCCGGCGACGGCACCAAGCGCACCATCCGCTTTCTCGAAAAGATGGAATGCGCCATCCTGTCCTCGCATCGCAACCGCCCGCCGCAAGGCCTGGACGGCGGCGGCGATGGCGAGGCCGGCTCGACCAAGGTCCGCCGCAAGGATGGCCGCGTCGAAGTCCTGAAGGCTTGCGACCAGACGGTGCTGGAGGCCGGTGAAGCCGTCATCGTGACGACGCCGACGCCGGGTGGGTTTGGCAAGGCCTGAGCTCGCCTCAACAGGTTGTCACCGGCCTGTCATGACGCTGCGCTACCCGCTTGCGCCAGAGCAAACGGGGAATCGCCTTGCCATGACCGACATTTCCGGAGAACTGGTTTTTCGCCGCGGCAAGGAAGTTGGCAAGGCCGTCTATCAGAATCGCCCGCTGTCGAAGGCCGGGGTTTCCGAACGGCTCTTCGCCTTCCTGTTTTCCGGCCTCGTCTATCCGCAGATATGGGAGGACCCCGATGTCGACATGGACGCGATGCAGCTTGGCCAGGGCCACCGCGTCGTCACCATCGCCTCTGGCGGCTGCAACATCCTCGCCTATCTCACCCGGTCGCCGGAACGGATCGACGCCGTCGATCTCAACACCGCCCATATCGCGCTGAACCGCATGAAGCTCGAGGCGGTGCGTCATCTGCCCTCGCAGGGCGACCTGTTCCGTTTCTTCGGCGCTGCCGAGAGCCGTCACAATTCGCAGGCCTACGACCGCTTCATCGCGCCGCATCTCGATCCGATCAGCCGCCATTACTGGGAGCGTCGCACCTGGCGCGGCCGTCGCCGCATCGCCGTCTTCGACCGCAATTTCTACCAGACCGGTCTGCTCGGCCTGTTCATCGCCATGGGTCACCGCACCGCCAAATTCTTCGGCGTCGATCCGGCCGGTATCATGCAAGCCAAAAGCCTTGCCGACCAGCGCCGCTTCTTCAACGAGGAGCTGGCGCCGGTCTTCGAGAGGCCGTTGCTGAAATGGGCCACCTCGCGAAAAGCCTCGCTGTTCGGGCTCGGCATTCCGCCGGCACAGTACGATTCGCTGATCACCTCTGGCGACGGCACCATGGCCAGCGTGCTGAAGGCCCGGCTGGAAAAGCTCGCTTGCGATTTTCCGTTGAAGAACAACTATTTCGCCTGGCAGGCTTTTGCCCGTCGCTATCCCAATCCCGGCGAGGCGGCGCTGCCTGCCTATCTCGAAAAGCGCAACTACACGACGATCCGCAACAATGTCGACCGCGTTGCCATCCACCATGCCAATCTGATCGAATTCCTCGCCGGCAAGGATGCCGGTTCGGTCGACCGCTTCGTCCTGCTCGACGCGCAGGACTGGATGACCGACGACCAGCTCAATGCGCTGTGGGCCGAGATCACCCGCACCGCGTCCACTCATGCCCGCGTCATCTTCCGCACCGCGGCTGAACCCAGCCTGTTGCCCGGCCGGGTCTCGAATTCGTTGCTCGACCAGTGGAGCTATGCGGACGAGGCGTCCAGCGAATTCTCGGCCCGCGACCGTTCGGCCATCTATGGAGGCTTCCACCTTTATGTGAAGCTGTCCGCATGAGCACGACCGAACTGCCGGCCAGCCATGCCGAACTGATGGACGGCGTCTATCGCTGGCAGCGCCATTTCTACGACCTGACCCGCAAATATTACCTGCTCGGCCGCGACCGGCTGATCTCAGGGCTGGATGTGCCGGCCGGCGGCTCGGTGCTCGAACTCGGCTGCGGCACCGGCCGCAACATCATCCTCGCCGCCCGCCGCTATCCCGACGCCCGCTTCTTCGGTCTCGATATTTCGGCCGAAATGCTGGAAACGGCCACGGCTGCCATTGCCCGCGAAGGCCTGTCCGGCCGCGTCAAGCTGGCGCGCGGCGACGCCACTGATTTCGACGCGAAAGCGCTATTCTCCACTGAAAGTTTCGACCGCATTTTTGTCTCGTATTCGCTGTCGATGATCCCCGGTTGGGAGAAGACGGTTTCCGCCGCACTTGCAGCCCTGTCGCCTGGCGGCTCGCTGCACGTCGTCGATTTCGGCCAGCAGGAGGCCCTGCCCCGCTGGTTTCGCACACTGCTGCGCGGCTGGCTGGCCAAATTTCACGTCGAGCCGCGTCAATCCCTGCGTGATGTCCTGGAATCGGAATCTGCAAAAGTCGGCGCAAGCCTTAGATTCAGAACACTTTATCGCGGCTATGCATGGCTCGCCGTGGTCGGGCAGCGCAGCTAGTCAGGGTGTGTTGAAATTCAGGTCAGGCCGAGCCGGAGTCGAAGACGGGCAACTTCGCGCGTCAGGAGCGGACATTGCCATCCACCTCGCCACGCTCTTCACGAGAACGAACTCTGAATCGGATTAGACTGGACCTGGCGAACGGCGCTTGTGTCTTCCGGCGCGAAAAGCCCAACGCTCAACCGAGTATCCTCTTGACTCGTCCGGGCTTCCCGGTGCGGTCGCGCCATTTGCAAACATCGGCTCTCTAACAGCAACGGGGATTTTGGCGATCGCAAAGCAACTCAACCAGATATTGCGACTTGCCACACGGAGCAGCTGGAAATTTATCCTACCCTCCTTCTACAAAACGCGAGAGCAAGCCATGATGGGCTAGTCGTATTCATCGCGAGACCGCTATCCTAGGAGAAGCGAAGCGGCCAAATGCGCAACTGGGTGACAAAGTTCTGGCGCTCGCTTTCTGCAGGCGGCCTCGTCGTGGGCACGCTGTTCTTCGTAGCTTCTCTTACGCCGACCCTTGTTCCTCGAACCTATCTGACCCAGGGCCTGCTCTCCGGGGCATGTTTCGCCGCCGGATACGGCATCGGAGTCGCGTGGCGCTGGCTGTGGGCCTATATGGAGCTTCCGGAACCGCGTGAGCGGTTCCTGCTTGCTCTCAAGATCGCCGTCGCGGCCATTTGCGCAGCAATCGCCATCTTGTTTTTATGGTGGGCAGCGGAATGGCAAAATTCAATCCGTCAACTGATGCACCTCGAACCCGTGACGAGCGCGCATCCGCTTGAAGTCTGCGTCATCGCGATCGTCACGTTCCTGATGCTCATCGCGCTGGCCCGGCTCTTCAAACGCATCTCCCGTTTGATATCAGAAAGGTCGGGCCGCTTCGTCCCCCGCAGGGTTTCGAATGTGATCGGTTTCACTGTCGCGATACTGTTGTTCTGGGCGGTCGCAAATGGCGTGCTCGTCCGCTACGCGCTCTACGTCGCCGATTCGTCCTTCGCAACGTTTGATGCCCTCGTCGAACCGGATCGAGCGCAGCCGACACCTCCGCTCAAGACCGGCAGTGCCGCTTCCCTCGTCAGCTGGAAAGAACTTGGACGGGCAGGACGAGAGTTCATCGCGACGGGACCTACCGCTAGCGAGATAAGCACGTTCACGCAAAAGGATGCGCGCGAACCCATCCGGGTCTATGTGGGGCTTCGGGCGGCCGACACTGCCGAAGAGAGGGCGCAACTTGCCCTTGAGGAATCAAAGCGCGTCGGGGCCTTCGAACGCTCCGTACTGGTCGTCATCACGCCTACCGGAAGTGGCTGGATCGATCCCGCCTCGATGGATACGGTTGTTGAATACCTCCACAATGGCGACGTGGCGAGTGTTGCCCAGCAGTACTCCTATCTGTCGAGCCCGCTATCGTTGCTGGTCGAGCCGGAATACGGCTCGGAAGCAGCAAGGGCTTTGTTTGCCGCAGTCTATGAATACTGGACGACGCTTCCCCACGACAGGCGACCCAAACTCTATCTGCATGGCCTGAGCCTCGGAGCGATGAACTCCGAGAGATCGGTGGAGCTTTTCGAGATCCTTGGTGACCCTGTCCAAGGGGCGCTGTGGAGCGGTCCGCCCTTTGAGAGCAGAATTTGGCGCAGCATAACGGAGCATCGCAATGCCGGTACGCCCGCTTGGTTGCCGCGGTTCCGGAACGGTTCGTTCGTCCGCTTCATGAACCAGAATGGCGAGACCGGTCCGGCGGACGCGCCTTGGGGTCCCATGCGCATTGTCTACCTCCAATATGCCAGCGATGCGATTACGTTTTTCGATTATCGCGACTTCTATCGTCGTCCCGAGTGGATGGACGCTCCACGCGGCCCGGACGTCTCGCCGGAACTGCGGTGGTATCCGGTGGTATCGATGCTACAGTTGGCCCTTGACATGGCCGTCGCGACCAATACGCCGATGGGCTATGGTCATGTCTTTGCGCCCGAACACTACGTCGACGCGTGGCTCGCGGTGACTGATCCGCAGGGCTGGTCTGCCGACCAGATCGCGCGATTGAAGCAGTATCTTGCCGCTCGCGGGAGGATGTGATCGCTGCCTGCGACGAGTGCGTTATGCGAGCGGTTTGCTTACGAAAGTCTACACATTTGGCATTCGACTTTGGCTTTCCACACGACATAGGGAGATCCTCATCATGTCGGACAAACCTAAAAAGGGCCTCGATCGCCGGAATCTAATTGTAGCATCCATTGCCTCGGTAGGCGCGGCGGCCGTCTTCGCGGCCAATGCCGGTTCTGCGAACGCCCAGGACTCAGCGGCTTCATCTATTAGCCCGACACCGGGTGCGCCATCAGCAACGGTCTATACCGGCGATGTGATCCAGGGGAAAAAAGCCGTCAGCGTGCTCGACGTCAAGGACCTGGAGCCCGGCAAGAAGCATTTTTTATATTTTCAGGGCGTGCAGATGCCCACCGGACAGCACTGGTATGTGTCTGTGACGGTCGCTAGGGGGGCAAAGCCGGGCAAGCGCGCTGTCCTGGTCAGTGGTGTGCATGGTGACGAGATGAGTTCTGTGCATACGGTCCAGACCGTGATGAACCAACTTGATCCGGCGGAGATGTCGGGCACAGTGATGGCGGTCACGGACGTGTCCCGTCCAGCCATGGAAAGCATGCAGCGCAGATGGCCCAATTCTGGCAGGGGCATTGACCTGATCGACATGAATAGGGAATGGCCCGGCAACGAGAACGGTGCCAGTGCGGCCAGCCGCCACGCCGGTCTCCTGTTCAACCGGCTCCTTCGGCCGAACGCTGACGTCGCAATCGACTTCCATACCGGGACGACCGGATTCGATGCCTCCGCATTCAATATTGGCGACATGGATGTGCCCGAGATCAAGGCGATGCTGGAACTTTATCCAGTGGGCCAGATCTTCGACAATCCTGTGTATCCAAGCGTCCTTCATAACGCGTTTGTCGCCGCGGGTATCCCATCCTTTTGTCCGGAGGTTGGTGCTGCGCGTATCCTCGACCTTGAGATGATTCCCCTATTCGTTGAAGGCACGATGAACGTCCTCAAGCATCATGGCATCCTTGCCGGGCCAATGGGACGCACAGGCAAGGATGTGAATGTTTTTGTCGGCAACAGTGCGTTCCCGATCCTGGCAACCCAGGCCGGGTTCGTCGAGCATCTGGTCAAGCTGAACGACAAGGTCGGACCCGGACAGAAAGTGGCCATTCAGCGTAACAGCTTCGGCGAGGTGGTTGCGGAGTACACCAGCAGCGTGGCTGGAGAGGTGGCGGGGCTGCGCGGCGATACGACGGCCGAGGCCGGCAATACGTTGGTATTTGTCCTTTTCCACAGGGCGGCGCCGGAGGGCGTCGAGACTTATCCCGAGTAGTTCACACCCTGCCGAGGCGGCTTAGGTGAACTGACGAGCGATCGAGGCAATCCAAACGCGTCGCCGAAGTGGTGCTCTATGGTGAAATTCGATATCGCCGGACTGGAGGCGCCGCCGACAGATTGAGCCTGACCGTGCTCGTTGGATCCGTACTCCAAAAACGACTAGCGATGGAGCGTCCGCTTCCACCCAACTTGCGTCGTCCCGGCTCTCGGCGTCAAATGTCCGAGAAGGGTCCGAACTCGGTCGTTCAGGTGATTGGGTTTTGACCCTAATGCAGCGCCTTCACCAGCGCTGCCACCATCGTCTGCGGCCGGTAGCCGAGCTTGGCGGGCGTCAGGCCGAGCCGCACCACCACCAGCTGCTCCGAGGGGATGATGGCGACCGTCTGCCCGTCATGGCCTTCCAGCCAATAGGTATCCCGAGGCAGGCCCGCAGCGATGCCGGCGCCGGGGTTCTCCTCGTCGCCCGGCCCCTCGATCCACACCTGGCCCCTGCCGTAGACTTTCGAGGCGGGTGCAGCTTCCCGCATCCAGCCGACGAAACCGGCAGGCAGGATCTCCTTGCCGTTCCAGACGCCGTCCTGCAGCAGGAATTGGCCGAAGCGCGCCCAGTCGCGCGCGGTGGCGTAGAGATAGGACGAGCCGACGAAGGTGCCGTGCTCGTCGGCCTCCAGCACCGCGCTCTGCATGCCGAGCGGGTCGAACAGTGCGACCCGTGGCCACGCCAGCGCCTCGTCCTTATCTCCGATCGTATCCTGCCAGAGCCGCGACAGCATCACTGCCGTGCCGCTCGAATAGGAAAATACCTTGCCCACCTCGCCGGTCAGCGACTTGGATCCGGCAAAGCCCGCCATATCAGGCTCGAGGTAGAGCATCCGCGTCACGTCGGTAACGTCGCCATAATCCTCGTTGAACTCCAGCCCGCTCGACATCGCCATCATATCGGCGAGACTGATTGCAGCGCGGCCGTCGGCTTTCCAGGGTCCAAACAGGCCCTGGTTCGTCATCACCATCTTGCCGTCCTTCACCACCGTGCCGACGATCGCGGCATTTACCGTTTTGGTCATCGACCAGCCAAGCAGCGGCGTCTTCTCGGAAAAGCCGTTTCCATAGCGCTCGGCGATGAGGCGGCCGTTCTTGACCACTATCACCGCCCGCATACCGGCGCCGGTCATTGCAGGATCGTCGAGGATGTTCGCGATTTCGGGGTTCTGCGAGGCATCGACCTTGTCGCCCTCCGGCCAGAGTGCATCGAGCGGCGGCGCCGGTGTCAGCGCCGGCCCGGCGACTGCTTTGGCCGTGGCGATGTCGCCATCCGGAACCGAAGCACAGCCGAGCCCGTCTCGAATGACCGCGACGCTCTTGCCGAACACGCCGAACAGCCCCGCCCAAACCGTGCCCTGCTCCTTGTCGACGGAGACCCTCATCAGCCTGAGCAACGGATGGCCCGGCGCCTGCACGTCGACGGCGAGCACCTGGTCGGCATCGCGTCCGGCGAGAAAGACATTCGAGCAGACGATCTTGGCCGTATAACCCGAGCCGACGCGGATCAGTTCCGGCGGCGCGATGTAAAGCCAGGCGGCGAGTGCTGCGACCGCCAGCACGGCCAGCCCGAGCAGCCATTTCACTAGCCTCAGAACAATCCGCATTTTTCCAACTCCCCGCACGCTCATCTATGTCATCGATTTGCCGCCATTGCTTCGGCAAAATCGCGGTTCTGGTCGAGCGCTGTCAACGGAATATCAACCATGATCGGCGATCACTGATGCATGTCACCCAAAAGCATGCCCCCGGGCCCGAACCGGGGGTGCGCAGCGGTTTTGGGATTACGACATGCATAACAAAGATTAAGGCGCGCCGAAGCGGCGCACTTTAAAAGATAGAGCGGTCCTGTGGGGCGATCGCTTGGGGGCACGGTCGAGGGACCACCTGCAGCAACAACCCATCAGCGGCCGGCTGAAACCGGTTCAGGAGTAGCGATGCGCCGTCTCGCGGCTTTCATCTTGCTGACGCTGCTGGGCGCTTGCTCGACCGTCGACGATCTTGCACCGTCGCTGCCGGGCGCCCCGACCGTTGCGGTGCGCGCACCCCGTTTTGA
This sequence comes from Mesorhizobium sp. WSM4849, assembly GCF_055811385.1. Taxonomy (NCBI): domain Bacteria; kingdom Pseudomonadati; phylum Pseudomonadota; class Alphaproteobacteria; order Hyphomicrobiales; family Phyllobacteriaceae; genus Mesorhizobium; species Mesorhizobium sp. WSM4849. The sequence goes on along the minus strand of NZ_JBVVPW010000003.1, from coordinate 134,103 downwards.
CGACTCCGACCCGCATGAATGGGACAGCGGCGCGCCGTGGAGCTATGCCGTTCACGGCACCGACGTCTCCAAATACCAGACCTCGGTCGATTGGCCGGCGGCCAGGGCCAGCGGCATTTCCTTCGTTTTCATCAAGGCGACGGAAGGCGGCGATCGCTTCGACGCGTATTTCAACGAGCATTGGAGCCGCACGAAAGCCTCAGGAATCCCGCGCGCGGCCTATCATTTCTACTATTTTTGCACCCCGGCCGCCACGCAGGCGCGCTGGTTCATCCAGAACGTGCCCAAAGACCGCTCGGCGATGCCGCCGGTTCTCGACATGGAATGGAACCCGCAATCGCCGACCTGCAAGCTGCGCCCCAATGCGGCCACGGTGCGCAGCGAGATGAGCACATTCCTCGAAATCGTCGAAACCCACTACGGCAAGAAGCCGATCATCTACACTTCGATCGATTTCTTCGACGACAACGGCCTGTCGGTTTTCCGCGGCTATCCCTATTGGCTGCGTTCGGTGGCCGGCCACCCGCGCAAGAAATACGGCAGCCACCCCTTCACCTTCTGGCAGTACACCGGAACCGGTATTGTGCCGGGCATCCCAGGCCAGGCCGATATCAACGTTTTCAACGGCTCGGAAACAGCCTGGAACAAGTGGCTGCGGCAGAACACCCGTTGACACCGGGCCTGCCGCCTGCTTTTCGACACAGCCAAATGAAGGATGCTTGCAACCGCTGGTGATCTTCTTGGGGGATGGCGATGCGATTGCGCTTGGAAATTCTCGCGGCGCTGCTTCTGGCCGCTACGGCGGCGCCGGCGGTGGCACAGCAATGCGGCGGCGATTTCGAGGCATGGAAGCAGGGCGTAGCGGCGGAGGCCAGGAACGCCGGCGTCGGCACTGCCGGCCTTGAGGCGCTGGAAAAGGCCACCGCCGACAAAAAGGTGCTGGCGCGCGACCGCGCCCAGGGCGTCTTTACCCAGACCTTCATCGAGTTCTCGAACCGGATGATCTCGGCCTATCGGCTAAAGCAGGGCGTCGCCAATCTGAAAAAATACGCCGACGTCTTTGCCCGCGCCGACCAGGAATTCGGCGTCCAGCCGCCGATCATCGCCGCGTTCTGGGCGCTGGAAACGGATTTCGGCGCCGTGCAGGGCGATTTCCACACGCTGAACGCACTGGTCACGCTCTCGCATGACTGCCGCCGCCCGCAACTCTTTCGCCCGCAGATCACGCCGCTGCTGACCCTCATCGATCGCGGCGTCGTGCCGGCCGATGTCACCGGCGCCTGGGCGGGGGAAATCGGCCAGACACAGATGCTGCCGTCCGACTATCTCGGCCGCGGCGTCGACGGCGACGGCGACGGTCTGATCGACCTGCGCAGCAGCGCGCCGGATGTGATCATGACCACGGCCAACAAGATCATGTCGCGCGGCTGGAAACGTGACCAGCCCTGGATCGAGGAAGTCCGCGTGCCCGACGACATGCCATGGGACCAGACTGGCCGCACCAACAGGCTGCCGCTGACGCAGTGGGCTCAGTGGGGTGTCACCAACCCCAACGGCACGCCGCTTGTCGACAACGGCCTGAAGGCAGGTCTCGCGCTGCCCATGGGCCGCAAGGGTCCGGCCTTCCTCGTCTACGACAATTTCGACGTCTACCTCGAATGGAACCAGTCTTTCACCTATGCGCTGACCGCTGCAAATCTCGCCGCGCGGCTGGCGGGTGCGCCGCACTTCGACCCGCGCAATCCCGAACCCGGCCTCAACGGCGCCCAGATGAGGGCATTGCAGACAAAGCTCGAGGCCAAAGGCTATGACGTCGGAACGGTCGACGGCATCCTGGGCACCAACACCCGCGAGGCGATCCGCAAGGAGCAGATGCGGCTTGGCCTGCCGGTCGACGGCTGGCCGACGCCGGAGCTTTTGGCGAAGCTGCAGGTTAGTGAGTAGTGAGTGGTACTAGTGGTGAAAGCCTGACGCTTGGTACCCGACGCGCAGGGCAGTTCAGGGTGGAGAGTTCGCGTTGACGGTCTGAACGGGCAAGAAGCGACAGTTGCGGACGATCGGAAAGTCACGTCGTTTGTTGCGATGGTGATTTACCTACGAATGCCCATCGTTTCATTCCGGCAGGCCAGCGAGCCGCAACCCTTCGACGTATCGGGCAAGGAGAGCCTTATCCCGATATGGCGCGCGGGAGCTGTATCGCTCGATCGAGAATTCCGGATTGAGCTTGAGAAGTTCGCTAGCGGCGCGACGGGCGTCCTCCAAGCGACCAAGTTGGGCATATGTTGCCGCCAGCAAGCGGTAGGCGGAACCAAGGTCCGCCATCTTTTCCAAAAGGGACAGGGCTTCGAGGTAGTTTCCGGAAAGGTATTTGCTGGCCGCAATGTTCCAAAGGTACCAGTCGGGTCGGCTGGGATTGAGCCGTAAAGCCAGTTCTCCGATTCTGGTCGCGTCCTCGAGACGCCCGAGATAGCCCAAGGCATCGCAATATTCGGCGAGGAGATCGCAATTGTTGGGCGCAAGCTCGCGGCCGCGTTCGTAACAGCCTATTGCTCTTTCAGCTTCCCCCCGCCAGAGGTAAACGACGCCCAGCGCCCAGTGGACGTTGGCGTCGTAGGGACTGAGTTCAAGGGCTTTGCTCGCCGAAGCGAATGCACTTGCCAGCGTGGTTTCCAGATCGACGCGCTCATTCCATTTCAGCCTGAGTATCTCGAGCCAGGCGAGTCCCAGGTATCCGCGCGCGTAGCCCGGATCGTCGTTGATCGCGGCGACGAACATCTCTCTGGCAAGTCTGAGGTCATCCGGATTCAAGCTCATCTCAAGATGCCTGCCGCGCAGGTAAAAGTCGTATGCCCTCAGTGCGGTTAGCGGTTTGCCGAGAACACGGTGGCGCTCGGCCTCCTCGATCTTGATGTTAAGGGCGGCCGGAATGGATTGGGACAGCTCGTCTTGGATGTAGAACACATCGACAAGGTCGAAATCGTATTTCTCCGCCCAGATGTGTTCGTGTAACGCATTGGTCAGATTGGCATTGACCCGGACGCGATTGCCGAGCCGCCTCACGCTGCCCTCAAGAGTGTAATGCGTGGCCGGAGCATTCTGTTGCGGCTCTGAACGAGGCAAGCGAACGATCACGTTTAACCCGGAGAAGCGCGACAATGCGGCAACGATATCCTCGGTTATGCCGGCGGCGAAATACTCCTGGTCGGGATCGCCGCTCTAATTCACAAACCTCGAGACATAGAGAAGCGTTCTGTTCGACGCGATAGCAGGATTATTATCCTGAACGTTGAGCGACGGCGGTGCCATGAGGGCGGTGGGCGTGTGCTTGGATGGCGTGTCATCATCGATGATGACATTGAAAATCCGGAGCGGACGTTCAATGTTCTTCAACGCCTGCTCGCCCGCATCTTCGAAGCTGATATACAGGCGGTTGCCCACAGTATCGCGCACCGATGCCGAGACCGCGACGCCCCCAGGCCTGGCGATGCTCTCGATGCGCGCCGCCACGTTTACGCCGTCACCATAGACGTCTTCGTCTTCGAACAGGATGTCGCCGATATTAATGCCGATGCGAAATTCTATTTGCCGATCGCGACGGACGTTCGTGTTCCTCGTCCGCATCTCCAGTTGGATTTCGACCGCGCAGAGAACCGCTTCCTCGACGGCGCGGAACTCCACCAACATGCCATCGCCCATGAGCTTGATGATGCGGCCATGATGCAATGCGACCTTGACGTCCAATAGTTCCTGACGATGCTTCTTCAGGGCCGACAAAGTACTTTTCTCGTCAATTTCCATCAGCCGGCTGTAGCCGACTACGTCAGTGGCCATGATGACGGAGAGTTTCTGTTCCATCAGCGCTCCCCACTCCTACAAGCAACTTGATAACACATCCGCACCGCCGAAGCATCGAACTTGCGCGGCCGGAAATGGGAAGATGATTACACGATAGGTTCCTGAGGGCTGCGGAAATTTCGGCTGCCGGCATGGACAACTTATTGAAAGGCAATTCCGTTTTTGATTGTCGGCTTCGGGCTCAATCACGACCTTCCAGCAGAAGCATTTAAGGGCAGCACAGGGTCGGATCTTGCCGTTCATTGCGGGCACCAAGCGTTAGGCTTTCACCACTAGGTACTCACTGCTGACTACTGACTTATTCACTATTCACTATTCACTATTCACTAATCCGCCATCATCTCCAGGGCTGGCAAATCCCTGCGGCGCGTCACGTTCATCGAACAGCGTCACCGCCTGGCAAGCAGGAAGTCGATAAACACACGCAAGGCCGGCGGAACCTGCCGGGAGCTCGTATGATATAGATGAAAGCCCGGAAATCTGGGCGACCAGGCTTCGAGAAAACGGATGAGCTTGCCGGTTTCGATCCACGGCCGAACCTGGTAATCCAGCACGTAAGCCACGCCGATCCCATCCAGGGCCGCCCTGATCATCAGTTCCACTAGGTACTCACTGCTGACTACTGACTTATTCACTATTCACTATTCACTATTCACTAATCCGCCATCATCTCCA